>JBIJCA010000305.1:0-5276 GCA_044344935.1 Aquimonas sp.
CGCCGAAATCGTCGAAGGCCTCGACCGCGACTCGGTGCTGCGCGAAGCGCGCGAGGAAATTCGGCGCAGGTTGCGGAAGAGCGGTGATTAGGAGCGAAGCGGCGCGCTCGCGGACCCCCGGTCCGCGCGCCGATGAGCGCCCGAGCGCTGCGCGCGAGGGCCAGGGGATTGGGGATTGAAGGGCAGGTCGCCTGTGGACTTCCGTTCGGGCTTCCCTTCTCCCCACGGGAGAAGGTGGCGCGCAGCGCCGGATGAGGGGCTGAGCGAAGCACAGTGACGCCGCAGGCGTCTGGAGCTTTGCGCTCCGCCCAGCCCCTCACCCCCGACCCCTCTCCCGCGGGGAGAGGGGAGAAGCGTCGCCGCTGATCGGCGTGCCTGCCCGTGGGCCGATAGCCCGAAGCCATCCGATCCCCAATCCCGGCTCCAACATGACTTGCGCCCCTCCCGGCAGGCGCTGCCCAAACCCCACACTGCGGTCACGTTTTCACCCAAGGCCACGCCATGCGCCCTCGCCTGCTCCGCGCCGCCCTCGCCCTGCTGTTCACTGCCTCCTGTGCACACGCGGCGATCCCGCCTGCACCCGAACGCGACGAGGGCGAAGGCCCGTACGATCAGCTGATCCTGCGCGGAGTCACCGTCATCAACGGCACCGGCAGCCCGGCCTTCGGCCCGGCCGATGTGGTGATCGAAAACAACCGCATCACCGAGGTGCGCATCGTCGGCAGCGCCGATGCACCGATCAACACCGAACGCAGGCCGGCGCTGAAGCCGGGCGGTCGCGAGATGGACCTCGCCGGCCACTTCGTCATGCCCGGCATCGTCGACATGCACGGCCATATCGGCGGCGATGAGCAGGGCGTCAGCGCCGAGTACGTCTACAAGCTGTGGCTGGCGCACGGCATCACCAGCGTGCGCGACCCCGGCTGCGGCAACGGCATCGACTGGTGCGTGTCGGAACAGAAGCGCTCCGAGGCCAACACCATCACCGCGCCGCGGATCTTCCCCTATGCCTTCTTCGGCCAGGGCCGCATCGGCCCGATGCTGACGCCCGAACACGCCCGCGAATGGGTGCGCGACATGAAGCGCCGCGGTGCGCTGGGCATGAAGTGCTTCGGCTACCGCCCGGACATTCTGGAGGCCGCCTTCGATGAGCTGAAGAAGCAGGGCATGGGCTCGGCCTGCCACCACGCCCAGCTCGATGTGAAGCGGGTCAACGTGCTTACCACCGCGCGTTGGGGCCTGACCACGATGGAGCACTGGTACGGCCTGCCCGAAGCCCTGTTCGACGGCCAGACCGTGCAGGACTACCCGCCCGGCTACAACTATATGAACGAGCAGCACCGCTTCGAGCAGGCCGGCCGGCTGTGGGCGCAGGCGGCCGAAAAGGGCAGCGAGAAGTACGAAGCCGTGATGGGCGAGCTGCTCGAACTCGACTTCACCATCGACCCGACGTTCACCATCTACCAGGCCACCCGCGACCTGATGCGCGCGCGCATGGCCGAGTGGCACGAGGACTACACCCTGCCCGCGCTGTGGGATTTCTTCCGTCCCAGCCGCACCAGCCACGGCAGCTTCTTCTTCGACTGGGGCAGCGAGCAGGAAATCGCCTGGCGCGACAACTACGTGCGCTGGATGGCCTTCATCAATGACTTCAAGAACCGCGGCGGCCGCGTGACCGTCGGCAGCGACTCGGGCTACATCTACAAGCTCTACGGCTTCGGCACCATCGAAGAGCTGGAGCTGCTGCGGGAAGCCGGCTTCCATCCGCTGGAAGTGCTCACCGCGGCCACGCTCAACGGCGCCGAGGCGCTGAAGGCGGATGACCGCATCGGCAGCATCGAGCCCGGCAAGCTCGCCGACCTCGTGGTGCTGCGCGAGAACCCGCTGGCCAATCTCAAGGTGCTCTACGGCACCGGCCACATCCGCATCGATGCCGCAGGCGAACCCGAGCGCGTCGGCGGCGTGCGCTACACCATCAAGGACGGCATCGTCTTCGATGCCGCCGAGCTGCTGGGCGAAGTGCGCGCCCTGGTCACCGCGGACAAGCAGGCCAAGGGCATCGAGCGCTTGAAGCAGCCGGGGCTGTAGCTCGCATAGCCCCGGCATTCACGTCACGTGCCGGGATTGGGGATTGGGGATTGCGACCGAAAGGTAGCTGCGCAGCGCAGTGCCCTGTGCGCGGCATCAGCACCCCATAGGGTGGGCCCTGGCCCACCATGGGCTTGGGTCTCGCCCCTGTAGGCTTCGGGGCCAGACATCCGCGCTATGCGCTAACCCACGCCTTCATCGGATCGACCGGGGCGAGCATCGAGCTCGTGGTGGGCCAGGGCCCACCCTATTCGGGCTTGGGTCTCGCCTCTGGTGGGTGCGGGGCGCCAGATCCGCGCTGCACGCTGACCCACGCCTTTATCGGTTCGACCGGGGCGAGCATCAAGCTCGTGGTGGGCCAGGGCCCACCCTCTCAGTTCGCGGGTGGGACGGTCGCTGCAAAGCTCTCGCGGCCGCTGACACCTTCAAGCCAGGTCGACAGCCCCGGCGCCTGCGCGCGCCAGTCGATCTGCGGCAAACGGAAGTCGAGGTAGGCCAAGGCCGTCGCGGACGCGATCGCGCCGAGGTCGAAGCGTTCGCCGAGCGCACCCGACTCCTTCTCCAACTCCACAACCCCGCGCAGGATCGCGCTGCGCCAGCGCATCAGCCACTCGGGCGAACGCTGGGACTCGATGCGCCGACCCTCCATCACGCTCGATACCGCCGCATCGATGATGCCGTCTGCCAAGGCTTCACGACGCAGCACCCGCCAGCGCTCGGGGCCTGCCTCGGGGATCAGCCGCGGCTCCGCCACGCTGTCGAGGTAGGCGCACAGCAGCGGGCTGTCGAACAGGGTGAAGCCGGGCTCCACAATCAGCGCCGGCACCTTGGCCAGCGGGTTGGCCGCGAGCAGCTCGGGCGGATCCTGCAGCGGGTTGGCGACGACCACCCCGACGCGGTCGGCGAGGCCTTTCTCGATAACCAGCATGCGCACCTTGCGGGCGTAGGGCGAGGTGGCGGAGTAGATCAGCTGCATGGGAGCTCCGTGTCGATGGCATGAAGGCGGGTTCGATGGAACGGCGTCTGCGACATCTGCAGGCATGCCGACTGCCGCCGAGGCCTCGCGCCGTGCACGCTAGCAAATCTCCAAAGCCTGCTGCAGCGCGGCATGCATACGTATGCGACACCGGCTCGACTTCCCCACCACGCGGTGCGGAGGCACACTCGCCGCCACGTGCGCGACAGACGCATTCATCCATGGCTGAAGGGGCGGGACATGCAGGACGAGCGGATCCGTGAAGTGGTGATCGTCGGCGGCGGCACCGCCGGCTGGATGGCGGCCGCCGCACTGGCCAAGGTGCTGGGGCGCAGCTACAGCATCCGCCTGGTCGAATCCGACGACATCGGCACGGTGGGCGTCGGTGAAGCCACGATCCCGATGATCAAGCTGTTCAACGCAGCACTCGAACTTGACGAAGCCGACTTCATCCGCCGCACCCAGGGCTCGTTCAAGCTCGGCATCGAGTTCGTCAACTGGGGCCAGCTTGGCGACAGCTACATCCACGGCTTCGGCAAGATCGGCCAGGACCTCGGCATCGTGCCCTTCTACCACTACTGGCTGAAGCTGCGTCAGCAGGGCCGCGCCGGGCATCTCGACGACTACTCGATCAACACCGCGGCCGCACGCGCCAACAAGTTCATGCCGGCGCGGAGCGATCGCCCGAACTCGCCGCTGGCCGACATCGCCTATGCCTACCACTTCGACGCCGGCCTGTATGCGCGCTACCTGCGCGAGTACGCCGAGGCGCGCGGCGTACGCCGCACCGAGGGCAAGGTGGCCTCGGTGCAGCAGCACCCTGAGAGCGGCTTCATCGAGTCGATCACGATGGAAGACGGCGAGCGCATCCCCGGCCAGCTGTTCGTCGACTGCTCGGGTTTCCGCGGCATTCTCATCCAGCAGGCGCTGAAGACCGGTTACATCGACTGGAGCCACTGGCTGCCCTGCAACCGCGCGGTCGCCGTGCCCTGCGAGACCCGCCACGCGATCACCCCGTACACGCGTTCGACCGCGCGCACCGCCGGCTGGCAGTGGCGCATTCCGCTGCAGCACCGGGTCGGCAACGGCCACGTCTTCTCCTCCGACTTCATCAGCGAGGATGAAGCCACCTCGATGCTGATGGCCAACCTAGAAGGCAAGCCGCTGGCCGAGCCGCGGCTGCTGAAGTTCGTCACCGGCAAGCGCCGCAAGTTCTGGAACAAGAACGTGGTCGCGGTGGGCCTGGCCAGCGGCTTCATGGAGCCGCTGGAGTCGACCAGCATCCATCTGATCCAGTCGGCGATCGCGCGGCTGACCGCGTTCTTCCCGCACGCGGGCTTCGATCAGACGGACGTCGATGAATTCAACACCCACTCGCACTGGGAGTTCGACAAGATCCGCGACTTCCTGATCCTGCATTACCACGCCACAGAACGCACCGACACGCCGTTCTGGAACTACGTGCGGACCATGGACATACCGTCCGAGCTGCGCAGCAAGATGGAGCTGTTCCGGAGCAACGGCCGCGTCTTCCGCGACGGCCACGAGCTGTTTGCCGAACCGAGCTGGGTGCAGGTGATGCACGGCCAGCGCATGGAGCCGCGTGGCTATCACGCGCTGGTGGACGCGCAGGAAGAAGCCGCCTTGCTCAAGCACGTGGAAACCGTGCACGGGGTGATCGCCCACTGCGTCGACGCGATGCCGACCCACGCCCAGTTCATCGAACGGCACTGCGCGGCGACGCCGAAGGCGGCGTAAGCCATAGGGTGGGCCCTGGCCCACCATGAACTCAACGCTCGCCGCCTGTGTATTGGTTCACGCATGCGTGCCTCGGCATGCCTTCCTGAGCGCTTCGCTGGCGGGCCTGGCCCCATCGAGTGGGACACACTTCGATCTGGTCCTATCCGAAAGGCGCATGGGCGCGGGCAGCTCAACGGATGAATCCGCCGCACCAGAACGCCTGACGAAGCGGGAAAGCACGCAATCCCGGCGCCGCGCGTCTCGACCCACGCACCAACGATTCATGCTCTGAACCAAAGGGTGGGCCTTGGCCCAACATAGGCACCAAGTTTGCGCCGGCGATTCGCGCTCATGGTGGGCCAGGGCCCACCCTATTCGAGTTTGGTTGTGGCACTAGCTCCCGGCGAGCCCTCTTGGGTCCGTAGCTGCGCCCTCCTGCCAATGCCTTCCGGCCTGCGCACGCATCGGCCTC
>JBIJCA010000306.1:0-5231 GCA_044344935.1 Aquimonas sp.
GCTCTGCCCGAAGCGGCGCATCAGTGCGTGTGCCGCCTCCAGCGAAAGACCCGGCACCATCAGGCTGGGCTCATGATGTGCACCCACCTGCGCGCGTCCGACTGCGACCAGGGCCGGCAGCCCGAGGTCTTCGATCGCGTGCTCAAGCGTGCGCTGGGCCTCCCGGTTCTCAGCTTCAGGCCGGGACTCGCTGCGCGGATTCCAGGCAGTGATGAAGGCCGCGGCCGCATAGCCCTGGGAGCGCAGCCAGTGGCTCAGCGTCTCGCAGGGTTCATCGATTCGCAGCCTGCAGACCAGATGCGCATCCTCCACGCCGTAGTCGGTGGCGCGGTAGAGCGACTCGAAGCGCGCGCGCAGGTCCGGGTTCATCCGGTGCAGGTTTGCAGGCCGCGGCGTCTGAGGCAAGCCGCCGCGCGAACGCGCGAACGCGATCTCATGCCGCTGCGCGCGGTTGCGGCTCCGCGATCGCCGCCGCAGCTTCCAGCCCACGCTGGAGATCGGCCCACAGGTCCTCGACGTCTTCGAGGCCCACCGACAGCCGCAGCGTGCCGGGGCCGATGCCGTGCACGGCCAGCACTTCGGGTGCGACCACGCGGTGGGTGAGCCCGGCTGGATGTTGGATCAGGCTGTCGACCGAACCAAGACTGACCGCGACGATATGCAGCTCCAGTGCCTGCAGGCAGGCGCTGGCGGCGGCGTGACCACCCCGCAGCTCGAAACTCATCAGGCTGCCCGGGCCACGCAGCTGGCCGCCCAGCAGATGCGCATTCTTCACCGTGCCCAAGCCCGGATAGTTCACCCGCAGCACTTCAGTGTGTGCCGCCAGGCGCTCGGCCAGCACGCGTGCGCTGGCCTGTGCGGCCTCGACGCGCAGCTTCAGCGTCGGCAGGCCGCGGTGCAGCAGGTAGGCGGCCAGCGGATGCAGCAGCGCACCGGTAGCTGCGCGCACCTGTCGCAGCTTCTGCGCGTGCGCCTCGCTGCAGGCGACCACGCCGGCGATGACATCGCCGTGGCCACCCAGGAACTTGGTCGCGCTGTGCAGTACGAGCGCCGCGCCGAAGTCGGCCGGGGTCTGCAGCACCGGCGTGGCAAAGGTGGAATCGACCAGCACCGGCACATCGCCGGCCGCGCGCACCACGGCGGCGATGTCGACCAGATCCAGATTGGGGTTGGCCGGCGTCTCGATGAAGACCAGGCCGGTGTCGACGCTGATCGCGCCGGCGATTGCATCCGCCTCGACGAAGCGCACGCGCGCGCCCAGCAGGCCCGAGCTGAGCAGGTGATCGCTGGTGCCATAGATCGGCCGTACCGCCAGCACTTCGCGCCCCCGTGCAAACGCCAGCAGGCAGGCGCTGACCGCGGCCATGCCCGAGGCGAAACCGACTGCCGCCTCAGTGTGTTCAAGCTTCGCCATCGCCTGCTCGAAGCGCGCCACGGTCGGGTTGAACAGACGCGCATAGATCGGGTTCGCCGCGCTGGCGGCGCCGCCGACCAGGGCATCGAAACTGGCCGTGCCCGTAGCGAGATCAGTGATCGGATAGGTGGTCGACAGATCGATGGGCAGGGCGTGCACACCGAGCGCGCCCAGGTCATCGCGGCCGGCGTGGACGAGGTCGGTGGCAAGCTTCATGGCGGCGCCTTGATTCGGGAGTGAGGCCGAAACTCTGGCGTATCGGGCAGTCCTCAGCGCATGCTCCGAACAGAATTTCGCGAGCGCGCCCTCATCCGCCCCATGGACCGAATCGACGTCGAACTCCTGCGCCTGCTGCGCAACAACGCGCGGCTGCCCAACAAGACCCTCGCCGAGAAGGTCGGCGTGGCGCCTTCGACCGCGCTGGAACGCATACGAAGACTGCGCGAGTCGGGCGTGATCGAGGGCTACCACGCCGAGTTCGAGCCGCGCGCGGTGGGCATCGGCCTTCAGGCGATGGTGGCGGTGCGGCTGGCGCGGCATTCGCGCGAGCTGCTGGACGGCTTCCGCGCACACCTGCTGCAGCTGCCGGAAGTGCTGGCCTTCTACCACGTGGCCGGCGCCAACGACTTCCAGGTGCACGTGGCCGTGCGCGACTCTGACCACCTGCGTGATTTCGCGCTTGATGCCTTCACTCGCCGACCCGAGGTCGCCCACATCGAAACTTCGCTGATCTTCGAATTCCGCCGCAGCCCGGAGATGCCGATCTATGTCGAACAGCGCGAGGACTGAGACCCTTGCCGCGGCAGCCGAGGCGCCTGCGCTGCGGGCGCTGTCGACCCTTCCCGATGCGTACACCGCAGGCGTGTACGCGATCAGACGGGGCCCTGATGGACGCGCGGACGTGGTCCACTTCGGACCACCATTGACAAGCCCACGCCGGATGCGGAGAGTCGCGCGCTTTGCGCTTGTGGGAATCCGGAAATGAAGTTTTCTTGTGTGTCTGCGGCGCTGATCGCGCTGTTCCTGTTGGCCGGATGCGCCGCGAATCCGCCTGCGACTCGCCCCGCTACGGCCTCCGTCGAGCCCGCTCCCCTCAGCCAGGTCCCGACGCCACCCGCCGCGCCGCCGCTACCGATGGGCGCGAGCCAGCTTGTGCCTGCCGGCAGCGTGCTCGAAGTCGCCATCCAGGCCGAGATCAACACCCGGGTCGCAAAGGCCACGGACCACTTTCCCATCACTGTGGCGCGCGGCCTCGAATTGGGCGGCTACACGGTGATCCCTGCGGGTGCGCCCGGCCACGGTGAAATCGTCCACGCGCAACGCAGCGGCAGCTTCGGCAAGCCTGCCGAGTTGCTTCTGGCGGTTCGTTGGATCGAGGTGAACGGGCAGCGGATCGAGATGCGCCACTTCCGCCCGCACACGGGCAAGGACAAGACCACCACTGCGGGCAACCTGACCATGGTGCCTGTGGCCGGTCTGTTTTCGCCGTTCATCCGCGGCGGCGAGATCGTGCTCCCGGTGGGCACGGTTGCTATTGCCCAGGTGCGGGCAGACACCCACGTCGAGGGCTCCGCGGCACCCACCGATGCACACACAGAACTCTCACCCGCAGCCGAGATCAGCGAACCATGAATCCAATCCTTCGTTTTGCCCTTGTTGCCTTCTTCTCCTCCGCACTCTGCATCGGGGGCGCTCCGGCGGCCCAGGCACAGGATGAAAGCGCCGATGCCGCCAGCAGCCTGAGTCCGGCCATTACCGGAGTCGTGGGCACCCCGGAGCCCGGCAAGGCGCTGGTGGTGTTCTATCGCAAGAAGGCTTTTCGCGGTGCCGGCGTACGCTACAAGGTGCGCGAGAACGACGTCGAACTGGGCAAACTCTCGAGTGGCACCTGGTTCGCACTGCAGGTTGAACCGGGCCCGCATACCTACGTCGTGCACTCGGAAGCGCGTGACGTGACGACGATCGAGTTCGAGGCCGGGGAGACGTACTTCATTGCAGGCACGGTGACCTTTGGGGTATTCGCCGGCCGTCCGAACCTGACGCCCTCCAATGCCGAGGAGTTCGAGGCCGAATTGGCCAAGCTCAAGCCCGCCAAACCGCTGTGATCCGGGCCCGCTTTGGGCGCGCGACGCCCTGAGTGCGGCCACCCGTGATGACCCCGCTTGCGGCTCCGGCGTGCGTTCGAGCCCTCGGCGCCTGGCCCGCCCTTCGGCGCGACAGGCGCGGTGCTTCGGCGGTGCCAGCCGCAGGCGGATCTTGATCGGCCGCAGCACAGTACGACACAGCTGAGCGGATCGGGCCCGCACACCCAGAAGCCCTCGAAGGCGAGAATCGTGGTCAAGGTGTCGACGTTGTCGCGCCAGCGGGCTGGCGTTCGCGCCCATCGCGGAAGGGCTTCCGCGCCCAACCGCCGCCGGAAGCGCGCTTCCTCTACCAGGCGGCCGGCCGCCGACATCCGCCGCGCCAAGCACCGAGTCGAAACTTTGCTGATCTTCGAGATCCGCCGCAGCCCTGATAGGCCGAGCCATGTCGAACAGCACCAGCACTGAAGGCCACCCGGTGACACCCAAGGCGCCGCTGCTGCGCGCGCTGTCGGCGCTGCCCGACGCGATCACCGCCAGCGTGTTCCTCGTGCTGTGGGTGGCGCCCTTCGCCTTCGGCGAATCCGGCGTACGCAACGGCATGCTGCTGATGCTCGTCGAGTTCATCCTGATCCACGCCACCGCGATGATGGGCGCGACGGTCGAGGAACGCACAGGCCGCGTCGCCAAGATCCGCGTACTGCTCGGCTTCGGCCTGCTCTACGCGCTGTTCATCGGCGCGTTCGCGTTCGCCTTCCGCGAGTGGTGGCCGGTGTACGCCTTCCTGTGGCTGCTGCTGGCCAAACTGATGCGACTTTTCACCGCCGCCGACAGCGACGAGGCGCGCTGGCAGCGCCACTCCGACTGGGCCCTGACCTGCATGCTCTACCTCGGCGGCGTGTTCGCCACCCTGTTCCTGCCGCTGCCGCGGCTTGGCATCACCCGCGAGATCCAGCCGCAGCTCGGCATCGAAGGTGGCGGCGAGTGGGTGGACAACCCGCACATCGTGATCGCCTTCGGCGCGCTCTATTTCGGCGCCCTCGCCTGGGCGCGCTGGCGGGACTTCCGCTTTCCGCGGGCGCATCTGCCGAATCTGAAGAAGCCGCCGGTCTGAACGCCGGCGCCAGCTGCCGGGGCAGGGCGAAGCGCGAAGCGAGGTCGCCGCAGGCCGCTCCAGAGGCAGTTTTCGGCACGAATCAGAGGAAATCAGCGACTTTCAGGCCTGCGTAAGGACGCCGACCGGAGAACACCAGCAGCCTGTAGGCCTGCACTTCCGGAAAACGTCTCATGCCGCACCAGACCCGTCTCGCGCGCCTTGCGCCCACCCGCGCAGCCCCCCGCCGCGTTTTTGTCCGAGCTCTCGCTCAAGCGCTTCTTCTGGTCTTCCTGCACGCGACCGCCGCAGGGGCAGGAACGCCTCCCACCGTCATCGGCCCCGGCGCCGGCTGCAGCGTCGACACCAGCGTGCTCGGCAACCTCGGCCATGTGCAGACGGCGCTGCAGTCCGGTGCCACCGATATTCGTCTCGTGGTCGGCGACTACCGCGAGGGCATCACCCACGCCCTCCGAAGCGACATCGAGATCAGCGGCGGCTATGCGAGCTGCGCCGCAGCCTTCAGCGGCCAGGCGAGCGACGACCAGCGCAGCAGGCTGATCCTGCGCTCCGGGGGCCAGGCGGTGCTGCTGATCTCGGACGGCGACAGCGGCATCCTCTCGACCCTGCGGCTCAACCGGCT
>JBIJCA010000074.1:0-16966 GCA_044344935.1 Aquimonas sp.
GGTCGCTTCAAGGTCAGCGAAGTCGCGGATGACGACGCCCTGCTCAGCGAGATCGCGCGGCTGGAGCCGGCCGAACTGCTGATTCCCGACGAGGACGGCTGGCCGGAATCCTTGAACACCCGCAGCGGCGCGCGCCGCCGCGCGCCCTGGCTGTTCGACGGCGAATCGGCGCAGCGCGCGCTGTGCAGATTCTTCGGCACCAAGGATCTCGAAGGCTTCGGCGTGCAGACGATGCACGCAGCCATCGCCGCCGCTGGAGCCCTGCTTGGCTACGTCGAGGAAACCCAGAAGCAGAGCCTGCCGCATCTGCAGAGCCTGTCGGCAGAATCCTCGGACGAGACCATCGCCATGAATGCGGCCACGCGCCGCCATCTGGAGCTGGACCAGCACGCCGAAGGCCGCACCCAACACACCCTGCTCGGCGTGCTTGATTCGACCTGTACGCCGATGGGCGGGCGCCTGCTGCGACGCTGGCTGCATCGGCCGCTGCGCGACCACCGCGCCTTGCGCGCGCGCCACGACGCCGTGGGCCTGCTGCTCGACGTCGGCGCCTACGAGCCGCTGCGCGAAGCGCTGCGCGGCTTCGGCGACGTCGAGCGCATCCTCACACGTATTGCTTTGCGGTCCGCGCGCCCACGCGATCTGTCGACCCTGCGCGACGCGCTGCATGCGGCGCCGGCCCTGCGCGCGCTGCTGGCGCCGCTGGACGCACCGCGGCTCAATGCGCTCGCCGCGGAGCTGGGCGAACATGCGGCGGTCACCGACCTGCTGGTGCGCGCGATCCTGCCGCAGCCGCCGGTGCTGATGCGCGACGGCGGCGTGCTCTGCGATGGTTTCGATGCTGAACTGGATCGCCTGCGCCAGCTCAGCACCCATGCCGACCAGTTCCTGCTCGATCTCGAAGCCCGCGAGCGCGCGGCCAGCGGCATCGCCACGTTGAAGGTCGGCTACAACCGCGTGCACGGCTACTTCATCGAGATCAGCAAGGGCCAGGCCGAACGCGCGCCCACGCACTACACGCGCCGGCAGACGCTCACCAACGCCGAACGCTACATCACCGAAGAATTGAAGACCTTCGAGGATCAGGTGCTGAGCGCCCGCGAGCGTGCCCTGCAGCGCGAGCGCGTGCTGTGGGAGGAACTACTCGATTCGCTCAACAACGAGTTGCAGCCGCTGAAGCGCTTCGCCGAGGCGGTCTGCGAGATCGACGTGCTGTGCGGCTTCGCCGAACGCGCCCGCGCGCTGGACTGGAACCGGCCTGAGCTCGTCGATGAGCCCGGCATCACGATCACCCGCGGTCGCCATCCGGTGGTGGAATCGGTGCTGGATTCCCCTTTCGAGCCCAACGATCTGGCCCTGCATCCGGATCGGCGGATGCTGGTGATCACCGGCCCGAACATGGGCGGCAAGTCGACCTATATGCGCCAGGCGGCGCTGATCGTGCTGCTGGCACATATCGGCAGCTTCGTGCCGGCGGAGGCCGCGCGGCTCGGCCCGATCGACCGAATCCTTACCCGCATCGGCGCTGGCGACGACCTCGCCAAGGGCCAGTCGACCTTCATGGTCGAGATGACCGAGACCGCCAGCATCCTGCACAGCGCCACCGCGAACAGCCTGGTGCTGATGGACGAGATCGGCCGCGGCACGTCGACCTTCGACGGCCTGGCACTCGCACGCGCCTGCGCGATCGCGCTGGCCAAGAACAACCGCGCCTACACCCTGTTCGCCACCCACTACTTCGAGCTGACCAGCCTGCCCAGTGAGGTTCCCGGCATCGCCAACGTGCACCTCGATGCGGTCGAGCACGGCGAGCGCCTGTACTTCATGCACGCGGTCAAGGACGGCCCGGCCAACCGCAGCTTCGGCCTGCAGGTGGCCGCACTCGCGGGTTTGCCGAAGCCGGTGGTGGCGCAGGCGCGCAGGTTTCTGGCCGAGCTGGAGCGCGGCGGCAGCACCAGCCCGCAGCCGCAGCTCTCGCTGTTCGATGCGCCACCGGTGTCGTCTGCCGGGCCGGTCATCGATGAAACTGCGGAGGCGCTGAAGGCGGCTCTGAGCGAGATCGACCCCGACAGCCTGAGCCCGCGTGAGGCGCATGCGGCGCTGTATCGGCTGCGGGAGTTGCTGGCAGCAAGCCAGAGTCGCGGCAGGTAGCAGCAAGCACAATGCGGCGCGGGTTTCGTCGGCGCGCTTCGGCAAAGCCGCTCCAAGTCACGCGGTGCGCCCGCGCTCGGCTTGGCCTCATCTGTCCCGGCTTCAGGCGCCCGGACTGAGCCAAAGCCACAGGTCGGGCCGAGCGCAGCGCGGCCCGCCGCGCCCGCGAGTCGGCCGGTCTAACAGGAACGCACCGCAGCGTCCTGCGCCGTTTGCGAAGCGCGCGCCCTCGGCATGGGCAGCTCCCCCTCTCGCACACCCGGGCGGAACGGAAAAGGGCCGGCTGGATACCAGCCGGCCCCTCTTTCCTCAGTCGCATTCAGTGGATCAGTCGCGGACGCGCGCTCCGAAGAACATGCCGAGGCCGAGCACGCTGAGCACCAGAAGCAGGGTGCTGATGGTGCTCATGCTCGGCACCATCACGGCGGCCAGCGGTTGCCCGACCGTGACGCCCAGCGGATACGTGAACGGGCCACCCGCGCCAGTCGTGGTGCAGCTCAAGCTGCCCGTGAACGTGCCGGCCATCGAACCGGTGTACGAGACCGTCACCGTGCCAGGCACGCCGGCCGCCAGATTCAGGGGGCTGGGCGAGACGCTGAAACCGGCACCGGTGGCGGTACAGGTCACCGCCGCGGCGGCGCCCGTCGAAGTGAAGCTGAGCGAAGAAGCACTGGTGCTGGCGGGCAGATTGACGCGCGGCAGGGTCACGGTGGTTCCGGAAACCGTACCGCCGGTGACCGTGCCGACCGCCGCCGGGCAGGTCAGCGCCCAGGTGCGGGTGAACGGTGAACCCGCGACCGTCGGGGTCGCCGTCTCGGTGCAGGTCAGCGTTGCGGTGGCGGCGGCGGCAGCGCGCGTGCACGACAGATTGATTGCGCCAGTGCCGGTGCTCGTGTTGAAGATGCCGTTCGCCGGGGTCGTGGTCACGGCGCCGAAAGAGGCCGCTCCGGCCCCGGAGATGGCGCAGCCGGTCAGCGCCGACTGGCCGGTTGCCGCAGCGCCCGCCGCGGTGATCGAGATCGTCGCGCTGGCCGCGCCTGCCGCACCGCTTGGGAAGGTCACGCCTGCCGCCGTGGTCGGGCTGTAGGTCAGGGTGGGCGCAGCCGCCACGGGCGGACCGCAGGCCGCCACCGTGATCGGCGCCCCGGTGTTTTCGTAGCGCCAGCAGACGATCGTCGCCGGAAAGCCACCCGTGGCGCCGGTTTGGACGCGCGCGTAGCCGTAGTTGATCGCGCTGGTGGCTTCGTTGAAGAAGCGGAAGCCGATGTAGTTGTCGCCCGCACCGATAAACGCGGTGCCGGCGGTCCCTGCAGCAGTCACCGCACTGAAGATCGAAGTGGCCGATACGGTCGCCCCGGGCGCAAGGACGAGATAGGGGCCAGTGGCGGAGCTGGAGGAAGCGCCAGAAGAGTCGGCAGGCGTATCGGGCCAGAAGACGCGCAGGACTCCGCCGCCTTGATACGGATCCATGTCCCAACCGGCAACCGCAGCGCCGGACGTGCCGGTCGCCCCGGTGACGAGGTTGATGTAGACGCCGTCGATGTTTGCCGGCACCGAGATATTGGTGGCCGGACCATCCACCACCGCCGACATCGCCGGCGCGGCGCCAAGGCACAGGGCCGCGGCATGGGCAAGAAGCACGCGGCGGCTGACCCGCCGCCCTGCGAGAGGTGTCGAAAACATAGGTTGATGCCCCCAAAGCACGAGAGATGGTTGTGCCCGGCGCCGGCGTCCCTCGCCCTGCGCGGACCTGAAGCTGCGTCGAATTCCCCCCGACGCTCGGGCAAGACTACCACCTTGGCGGGCGATGCGTGGATCAGGTTCCGAACTGACTCGGGGTTGACCTCACGGCGCGGACGCCCCGGCAGACCGTCCGCCGCGCGCTTTGGTTTGACTCCGCCCTGGCGTCAAGCGCGGGGCGACGTGCCAGGACAAGGCGCTGCCCGATGTTCACTGGATGGGCGACAAGGCTCGACGCAAAGAGTCGAGCACGTCTCCATAGCGCGCCGCCGGCGTGGACGCGCGGAGCATGGGTTGTCTCACCTGCAGGGCACTCGGAGTGCGGATCGCGCGATGCGCGCCCTGAAAGCTCAGGCAGGCGCTCTCGAAAGGCAGATCGCAGAACGCGAGCAACTCGCGAATCTGCGTCTCGGGACTGACAACCAGGGCTTCGTAGCGCTGCACTCGCACATGGGTCGGGTGCAGTTGCGCCCAGGCATCGCCCAGTGATTCGCAGGCCCGCACGTACTCCGCCAGGCTGTCGAAGTCGTAGCTGAATCCCGCGAGGCCCGGGCCGAACAGCTGCTTGAAGCACGACCAGCAGGTCTCCAGCGGCTCGCGCCGACAGTCGATGATCCGCGCCTCGGGCAGCATGGCGCGGATTGCACCCACATACAGCCAGTTGTCCGGCAGCTTGTCGGTGGCGATGGGCTTCTGCGTGCGCCATCGCCTGCTCAGGCGCAGATAGTTCTGACCCAGGCGGGTCCAGTCCTCGGCGCTGGCGTCGCCTACCCAGGCGGGAAAGGATCGGCCGCGGCGTCGCGATTCCGCCTCAAGCACCTGCCCCAGATAGGGCAACTCGCTGGCCCCCTCGACCAGCGAGTGCGCGGCCAGCACCTGCTCGACCAGCGTGCTGCCCGAGCGCGGCAGGCCGACGAGAAAGATCACTTCGCGCCCCTGCACGGCGGTCTGCGCCACCGGCCGCTCGCTGAAGGCGGCCCGGATCGTGTGCACGTTCTGCCGGAACGAGGCGGCGTTCCATGGGGTGGTGGCGCGGACAGCGGCATTGGCCCGCTGCAGGACCGCCAACGCCTGCACGTGCTCACCGACATCTTCCAGCGCCTGCCCCAGGGCGAAGTCGAGCAAGATCCGGTCGGCTGGGCTTGTCCCCGTCTGGTTCGCCGCTGCGGACAGCTGCTGACGCTCGGATTCGGTCAAGGGCACGGTCTTCAGGTCGACAAGCGCGAACCAGGCGCGCGCCGTCTCACGGCCCGTCGCGATCAGGCTCCGGCAATCGGCTGAGGCCTCGAGGGCGTGACCCAGGGCCTTGTGGCAGCGCACGCGCTGCAGCAGGGCCACCGCCGACTGGGGTTGCAAACGCAGGGCACGATCGACCGCTGCCAAAGCCTCCTCGTAGATCCCTTGGGCATCACACTCGATGCTGAGACTCAGCAGCTCGCTGGCTGTGCTGCTGCAGCGCATCGCCTGCTGGAAACTCCGGCGGGCGTCCTCGATGTCGCCGAGATTCGCCCGCGCCGTGCCGAGCAGGAGCCACGTCCGGAAGTCGTCTTCGCGAGCAGCTGCGGCGCGGCTCAACGCTTCGGCCGCCCCCTGCCAGTGGCCGCTGTCGGCGTGCATTCGACCCAGCCAGTACTGGACCTCCGGATGATCGGTCGCGAGCGGAGCCAGCTGCAGAAGCTCGATAGCGAAGCCGCGAAGGTCGCCCGCTGCATGCAGCCGAATCACTTCACGCAGCCTTACCGCATGAGCGGGCTGCAGACCTCGCAAGCGATGGCGCAAATCGGAGTTCGACGCAGGGCCGGACAGGTGCTTGGCAGGCGGTCGTGACATGGACGAAGTATGGCCTGACGCGGGATGCGTCGTCCGCTTCCTCGCGGGCCTTCTTCCTTGGCAAGGCCCGTATGGCTCGCGCATCGGGAAACGCCGAGCGGCGTCCACGCGAAACCCATGCCCTTGCGAACCCGGACCGGCAGCGCGCCGGCGCCGGCGGGCATGGCTCAGACTTCGCGCCCTCGTGGAAGCCGGGAGATCCTCGTGGCACCGACCGCCCTGACGATCCGCGGGCGCGTCGCGCAGGTCCGAAGACCGCGGGGCGGAAGCCACTGGCGCAATCGGCGATCATGGGCGCCCTGATTTCCAACGGATGTCCGCATGAAGCTGCAGATCGCCCTCGAATGGTTCTTGAACCCCGACCACCTGCCGCTGATCGTCGGCATCACCGAGGGCTGGTATCGCGAGGCGGGGCTGGCGGTCGAACTGGTCCCGCCGGACGACCATTACGACGGCCTGGCCGCGGTCGCCGCGGGCGAGATCGCGTTCGCCTGCAACGAGCCCCTGCACATGGTCGATGCGCATCGGCCCGGCCTGCGCGCCCTGGGCTGCTTCTTCGAAACCGAAGGCGGCATCCTGCTGCATGCCGGGAGCGCGCGGAAGCTGCTGGCGGGCGAACCGATACGCCTGGCCTCGCCGGTCGCCGGCGGCGTCACCGACTCCCTCGCCCGCGAGATCCTGAAGGGCTGGGCCGGCAAACAGGGCACGTCGCTGGACGCCGCGAGCGTTGCCATCGAGGGCGCCGGCTTCATGCATCTGGAGAACATGCAGGCCGGCTTCGACGGCGCCTGGCTGTGCTTCGCCAACTTCGAGGGCGTGGAGGCGCGCGCCGCCGGCCTCGACCACGTGTTCGTGACCGCGGCGATGGGCGACTTCCCCAACTTCAGCGCACTGGAGCTGTTCACCCACGCTGGCTTCCTGCGCGAGCACGCTGGCGTGATCGAGACCCTGCGCGGCCTGATCGGTCGCGGAGCGCAGGCCTGCATCGACGACCCGGCCTTCGCAGCGCGAAGCTGGTACGCCTACAGCGGCACCGAGGCCGAGCCGCTGATGGACGCGATCATTCGCGATACCTGCCCCCGCCTGGTGGCCCCGCTGGTGCGCGACAGCGGCCGCTGGCGGCGCATGTGGAACGAGTTCGAAGCGCGCGGCCTCTCGGCTGTGGATGCCGAAGGATTTGCGGCGCTGTATGCCTGAACGCACTGGGGCGCGTGCGAGCGGGCTGTGCCGGGCTGCAGCCGATCCGCAGGCCTGTGGCTGAGCGCTTGCAGCCGCGGGCCTCATTCGCAGCGCACAACGGCTCGCGCGCACTGGCCTGCTGCGGAACGCCGCGCTGCGACGAGTTCGCCGGCCGCCTGACCAAGACGTCCTGCGCGATCCTGGCCCATGACGGCGAAATCGCAGCGAGCCTGTGCAGCGGGCGTCTGCGCGCGCTGCGCGGCCCCGCGCCGGGCCATGTCGCGATCACCAACTGCGTGAGCCGGCATCTGCCGGAGGACTCCGATGCCCTGCTCTTCGGCCTGCCCTCCGAGTGGGTCTGGCTGCCCTGACTCGCCCAGCTGCCCGCGGTGTTGGGGAGCGTCGCTACGCCACGGGGCTGGCTGTCAAGGCGGTCAGTGGTCGCCGCCCTTGGCGTCTTTGCAAGCTGGCGGTCGCGGGCTGGAGCCCGCTGGGCTGAACACGGAAGGCCGTGCGACGCGGCAGCGCGACGAAGACGGCGCCAGCCCGGAGCGCGCTGCGTGTTCCGGTCCGACCCGGAGGTGTCTACACGCCTGCGAGTGCGAACCCCGCACGCTGCCGGGCGTCACCTTCAAGCCGCGTGCATCCGCCTCGCTGCAGGCCCACAATCGACCGCGACACATCGCGGTCGTCGAAGGCGCTCGCCGTGGCACTGGCGGCCGGCTACGCTACGCTCGCCTCGGCCGCGACCTGCTTCGAGCTCTCACACATCGCTTTCGACAAGGACACCGCGCATGCAAACGAGCCCCGCCGCTGGTTTGGCCCTGCTTTGCTCAATTCTTGTGGCCGGCTGTGCCGCGCCGGGCCACAGCCCCCGCCCGGCAAGCGCGGAAGCAGAACCGGGCGCCGATTCCGTGGCGACGTCGCTGGCAGCCGAAGCGCTGGCGACCGTTGAGGTAGCACTGACCCACTGTCCGCAGATCCGGGCGGATGCGAAGGTTCTGGAGCAGTTGGTACGCGCCTCGGGCCACAGCCAGGAGGCTCTGCGCGACGAGGAAGCCTTCCTCAGGCAGATGCTCAGGCTGAATCCGCTGATCGAGAGTTACGACCACGCCACCGCGTGCCGCATGCTCAGCCGCAGTTTCGATACCAGTGCGCCGGGCCTGCTGCTGTCGGTCGAGTGAAGGGGTCGGGCCCTCGGCCCGTCCGGATCAGCGCATCTCTGGGCGAAGCCGCAGCGTGAGCCCGCGCAGGAAGTTGCGCAGCAGCTGATCGCCACAGGCGCGGAAATTCTTGTGGGTGCGGTCGCGGAACAAGGCGTTGAGCTCGGGTTTGCCCAGCTGGATGTCGACCGACTCGAAGATCGCGTGCATGTCGACGTCCTTCAGCTCGAACGCCACGCGCAGCTTCTTCAGCACGACGTTGTTGTTCATGTGCTTCTCGACCGGCCGCGGCGGACGACTGTCGTCATGGCCGCGCAGGTGCACGATCAGGCCATCGAGGAAATGGGCCAGGGTGCTGTCTCCACACTCCTTGAAGCCGAGCTCGCCCTCCTTCCTGGTCAAGGCCTGCACTTCCGCCTTGTCGATCGGAAAGTCGGCGCGCGCCAGCTGGATGATCTCCACGACCCTGGGGTCGCTCAAGTCCAGCATGTAGCGCACGGCGCGGAGGATGTCGTTGTTGATCACAGGTCGGGGGTTCCGCTCGGTTCGGGTGGGCGGATGCTACGCGTCAATGCAATCCCGGTGTCGGTGCTGAGGCCCCGGTGTCAACCCGATGAGAACGCGACGGCCCCCTGCAATCGAAAAATCCGCCGATGGCCTGGGCCGGAATGTGACGCTCGCGTTCGGTTTCCCCTGCACCGCCTCCGCGCCGCTCCCAGACACCGCCGCCCTCTGCCGGGCTCCCCGCTCCCTCGCAGCCTTCCCATACTTACTATTCAGTGAGTTGCGCGGTAGAGTTCATGCAAACTCTAGGCACTGACCTTTCTTTTCATCGGCCGTGCGTTCGGCGTCAGACTTCACTCCTCCTACCTGACGGGTCCGCGGCGCGGGCGGTCGGTCCGCATCGGCGCGACTCGCCCCCTGCAGCCTGTGGCACGCTTTCTGCATAAATACATTCCGATCACGCGCGCCTCGACGAGAGAAACGAGCGCGCCGCCCCCCTGATCGACCGGAGCCGCCCGCCACGATGTACCCGCACAAACCGCCGAGGAGGGCTCCGCTGCTTCTCGCCCTCGGCCTTGCCAGCATCGGGCTCGGCGCGCATTCGACTTTCGCCCTGGCCGCCGCCCCTGACGCCGAGCGTCACGGCAACGTCGATGTGTCCGAAGCCATGTTGGCCGCTGCCGAAGCCCGCAAGGCCTCCGACTGGCCGCGGGCACTGGACCTGTACGCCGAGGTGTTGGCGGCCCGGCCGGGCTACGCGGTCGCCCTGCGCGAACGCGCGCTCACCCTGCAGCAGCAGGGCGCGGTCATGGAGGCCTGGCGCCAGTACCGCGAGCGGCCCACCCTGTTCCGCGCCAGCGAGTCGCTGGGTTTCGAACTGGATGCTCTGGCACGCCGTCTGAACTGGGCGCAGCTCGAAAGCGATCCTCAGGCGCAGCAGACCGCCCTGCTGGCCCTGCTCGATGAGTACGAGGCCATGCGTCTTGGCGCCGCCAGCGAGGACGCCGGCGCGCTGGCGCGGGTCGAGAACGACCGTCTGCTGACACTGCAGCTGCTCGGCCGGCATACCGAGGTCGAATCCGAAGTGGCCGCACGCGAGGCCGAGGACAGGCCCTTGCCCGAGTGGCTGAAAGTGCCGGCGGCGGACTCCCTGATGGCCCTGCGCGAGCCCGAGCGCGCGCAGGAAAAGCTCGAGGATGTGTTGCTGGCCGAGCCGGGCAACAGCGCCGCCGTCGTGCTGCAGAGCTACGCGCTGCTGGAGCAGGAGCAGCACGCCGATGCGCGCGCGCTGCTGCGCCAATGGCTGGACGAGAACCCCCCGTTCGACGCGGAGTCTCGACCCAACTGGGCGCGTCCGGGAGTCGAGCTGAACGACATCCTGATCGAGAACTTCAGCGAGCAGATCCACAGCGCGCATGCGCGGATCGTCGAGTTGAGCGATCTCGCCCCGCTCGACGCCGGCCTGCAGGAAGCCCGCGCCGGTATTGAGCGCCGTCGCGGCTGGGCCGAGGCGGCGCTGGTCAGCGCGCGGATCGCCGCCACCGAGGCGCCCGACTGGGTGCTGCCGCGTGCCGCCGAAATCGAAGCCCTGCTCGACCTCGATCGCGTACGCGAGGCGCGCGAGAAACTGGACGCCTTCATCGCCCGCCACGGCGAGCACCGCCAGGCGCGCGGCGTGCAGGAACGCTGGGAGCGGCGCCAGGGCGCGCAGTGGGCCGCCGAAGCCCTGCGTGCGCAGTCCAGTCTGGTCGAGAACGACAACGGCGGCCCGCTCGGCCCCGGCGGCAGCGGCGAGTTCCGCGCGCTCGCGCGCTGGGAGGGTCCGCTGATCGACGACGCCTGGCGGCTCGGCGCCCTCGCTGGAGTGCACTGGGCCGACTTCCAGGGCCGACGGGTCGAACGTGAGCGCGCGGCGGTGACCGTGAGCTGGCGTCAGGATCAGATCGCCTGGGGGGCCGAAGCCGGTCGCAGCTTCGATGACTTCAAGCGCGAGAACACGCTCGGCGCCTGGCTGCGCTACCGCCACAACGATGTCTGGCGCAGCTCGGTGGCGCTGTGGCGGCATGCGCCCTTCGCCTCGCTGCAGGCGCGTGCGGCCGGCATCCGCGCCGACGGCGTGCAGCTGGCTGCGAGCCGCAGCCCGGACGAACGCAGCCGCACCGGGCTAAGCCTGGAGCAGCTGCGCTACGAGGACGGCAACGTCCGCAGCAGCGCCTACCTGTCGCATCGTCAGCAGCTCAAGGCGCAGCCGCGCGGCGAGTGGTACGCCCGCTTCGGGCTGGGCGGCGGGCGCGCCACCCGCGTGGATGCGCCCTACTTCAACCCGCGGCGCGATGCCAGCGCGGACGCCGGACTCACCCTCGACCGCGTTCTGGCCCGCGACTACACCGAAGCCTGGCGCTTGCGTATCGACCTCGACGTCAGCCGCGGCTGGCAGGACGGCTTCGGCAGCCACTGGACGCCCGCAGTCGAAGTCATGCCGCGCTGGCAGTGGTGCGCCGGCCACGAGGTCAGCCTGGGTCTGCGCTACAGCCGGCCGGTCTACGATGGCCGCCGCGAAGAGCGCTGGGCGCTGGTGCTGCGGATCGGAGGCGGCGAATGAAGCGCTTTCTGATCGTTCTCGGCCTGCTCCTGCTCGCCCTCGACGCGCGCGCCGAACTGCTGGTGCTGCGCTTCGCCGACATCGTCGCCGAGCCTCGCGACGCCGGCCGCGATCGCCTGAGTCGCGAACAGCTCACCGCACGTTTCGACTGGCTGGCCGATCAGGGCTATACGCCGATCAGCCTGCAGCAGCTGGTCGACGCGCGCGCCGGTCGCGGCACGCTGCCGGAACGCCCCCTGCTGCTCAGCTTCGATGGCGGCTACCGCTCACTCGAAAGCGAAGTCCGGCCATTGCTGCGCGCTTTCGGCTGGCCTGCGATCGCGGCGCTGCCGACCGCCCGCATCGGGGTCGATGCGGATCGCCTCGACTGGGCTGCGCTGCGACGCATCGCCGATGACGGCTCGATCGAACTGATCAGCGCCGGCCACGCCTTGGATCAGCCCTGGCCGCGTGCCGCTGAAGAAGCACCGCTGCCGGCACCTGGCCTGCGCCACTTCGAGGGTTCAACGCTGGAATCGAGCAGTGCGTTTGCCGCGCGCATTGCGGCCGACCTTCAGCTCAGCCGCGAGGCGATCGCGGCCGGCATCGGACGCACCCCGCGCGCCGTGGCCTGGCCGGGCGGAGCGTGGACACCGCTGGGCATGCGCGAAGCGCAGCTGCGCGGCCTTGATCTCGGCTTCGACCTCGCTGGGCGCGCCCAGCACCCCGATGCGCTGCCGGTGATGGCACGGCTCGATGTTGCCAGCGAGGCCAGCCTCGCCGACTTCGTGGCCGAACTCGCGCCGCGGCGAGCGCCGGCCTTTCGCGCGGTGCAGGTTGATCTCGACTACGTCTTCGACGCCGACCCGGCCCAGCTCGAACGCAACCTCGACGCGCTGATCGCCCGCATCGACGCGATCGCGCCCACCCATGTCTGGCTGCAGGCCTTCGCCGACCCCGACGGCGACGGCGCTGCCGACGCCGTGTACTTCGGCAACCGCCACCTGCCGGTGCAGGCCGAACTGTTCACCCGCGTCGCTGAACTGCTGCGCCGCAAGACCGGCGTCGAGGTGCACGCCTGGCTGCCGGCGCTGGGCTGGCGCTGGCCGCAGTCGGACAACGCTCCCCGAGCGATCCGCGCCAGCAATGCCGGTGAGATTCCGCGCCTGGACCCGACCGATCCACGCACCGCTGCGCGCATCGGCGAGCTCTATGCCGACCTCGCCGCACGCGCGCCGATCCAGGGCCTGCTGTTCCACGACGACGCTTTCCTGCGCGAAGACGAACTGCGTGAGGCCCTGCCCGACGACGCCGCGCGGGTCAACGCGCTGGTGGAGTTCACCCGCACCCTGCAGGCCGCCGCCGAGAGCGAGCGCCCGCGTCTGCGCACGGCCCGCAACCTCTACGCGCGCCCGCTGCTGGAGCCGGCCAGCGTGGCCTGGTTCGCGCAGGACCACGCCTCGATGCTGGCCGCCTACGACCGCGTCGCGCTGATGGCGATGCCCCGCATGGAGGGCGCCCGCGATGGCCGCGACTGGCTGCTCGAACTGGCCGCCGCCGTCGAGGGACAGGACGCCGGCTTCGAACGCACCGTGTTCGTGCTGCAGGCTCGCGACTGGTCGACCCGCAGCGCGATCGACGACGCCGAGCTGATCGACTGGGCGCGCCAGCTGCGTGCCCGTGGCGTGCGTCATCTTGCCTACTACCCCGACGACTTCATCAGCGGTCAGCCGGGCCTGCAGGCGGCGCGCGCGATCGCCAGCGCCCGGCGTTTCCCCTATCTGCGCGGCGGCGATGCGCTGCCCGCCGGCAGCGGTGGCGGTCGATGAGCTGGCTGCAGAACCCGGATTTCCTGAGTCTGTTCTTCGGCTTCGCCTTCTACTACCCGGCGACGATGTCGATCGTGTGGATGTGCGGCGGCCTGTACTACTTCCTGCGCCGCGAGCGGCATGAGCCGCCGCGCCACCAGCCGCCGGAGATGAAGGAGTACCCCTTCGCCACCCTGCTGGTGCCTTGCCACAACGAAGGCCCGAACTGCGAGGACACGATCTCCGCGCTGGCCGCGCAGATCTACCCCGACTTCGAGATCATCGCCATCAACGACGGCTCGACCGACGACACCGCCGAGCACCTGAACCGCCTGACCGCCCGCTTTCCGCGGCTGCGGGTGATCCACCTCAGTCGCAACCTGGGCAAGGCCAACGCCCTGCGCATGGGCGCGCTGGCGGCGCGCAGCGAGTACCTGATCTGCATCGACGGCGACGCCATGCTGGACCCATGGGCGACCCGCTGGATGATCTGGCACCTGTCGTCCGGCCCACGCGTGGGTGCGGTGACCGGCAACCCGCGCATCCGCAACCGCAGCACCCTGCTCGGCCGCCTGCAGGTCGGCGAGTTCAGCTCGATCATCGGCATGATCAAGCGCGCCCAGCGCGTCTACGGCCGCATCTTCACGCTGTCCGGGGTGATCGCCGGCTTCCGCAAGACCGCGCTCGAACGGATCGGTTTCTGGAACGAAACCATGATCACCGAGGACATCGACATCAGCTGGCGCCTGCAGCTCGACCACTGGGACATCCGCTACGAGCCCAATGCGCTGTGCTGGATCCTGATGCCGGAAACCTACAAGGGCCTGTGGAAGCAGCGCCTGCGCTGGGCCCAGGGCGGCGTCGAGGTGCTGATGAAGCACGCCAGCAACCTGCTCAACTGGAAGAAGCGCCGCATGTGGGGCGTGCTGGCCGAGTACTTCTTCAGCGTGATCTGGGCCTACGTGATGATGGGAATCCTGATCCTGTGGGCGATCGGGCTCGTGTTCGACATGCCGCCCGCGCTGTACGTCGACACCATCCTGCCGCGCTGGCATGGCATGGTGCTTGCATTGATCTGCATGACCCAGTTCGCAGTGTCGATGGTGATTGATCGCCGCTACGAGGCCGGTGTCGGTCGCAACTACTTCTGGATGGTCTGGTACCCGATCGCCTACTGGCTGCTCAGCCTGTTCACGACGGTCGTGGCGGTTCCGAAAACGATCTTTCGTGGCAAACCCAAGCGCGCGACCTGGGTGAGCCCGGATCGAGGCGTGCAATGAGCGAAGAACGGATGAACCCGGCGGCGCAGGTCGCCGCCTCTGCGAACCAGCTCAAGCCGAAAGGCCCGCTGATCGTCGCCCCCGAAAAGGTCAGCCTGCGCGACCGCACGTTCTCGCACCTGCTCACCACGGCGGCCTGGGCCGCCTACTTCTGGCTGATCGCCCCGGCCGTCACCACGGTGGCCTGGCTGCTCGGCCTGCGCTACGCCTGGATCGAACTCACCGCGCCGCTGCTCAGCGGCCAGGGCATGCCAGGGCTGCTGCTGCCGATCCTGGCCGGTTGCGGTGTGGTGATCCTGCTGCTGTGGGCCGAGTTCAACCGCTGGCGCTTCACCGGCGTCGAACGCCGCAAGACCACACCTCCGGTCAGCGACGCCGTGGTCGCCGCCTCGCTCGGCGCGCCGCTGCCCCTGCCCGACCAGCTGCGCGCCAGCTTCGATCAACTGCCGGTGCTGGTGCTGGAAATGAACGAACAGGCCGAACCAACCGGCTTCACCGCGACGATGGAGCCGCCGAAGGCGCTGCGCAGAATCATGAAGTAGAGTCGCCGCTCGCGAACTCCGACCCCGGAACGCAGCCATCACCGCCCGGGCCAAGGCCGTTCGAGGCGGATTCCGGGTCATTGCCCTCTTGCCAGGTACGGCTGGATCGAACTGCGCGCCCAGCCTCGATTGACCTCCGCCGCGGCGTGATCCGATCCCGGGCAGAACCCAAGAGCAGCAGGCAATCCAAGGTCCCGCTCCGCCCGTTCGGTCAGCATGCGCGTGGAGCGCGGCGCGCCCGGGAAATGCGCTACTCGCCCATCGCCGCGCTCCAATGCAGAATCATGGGCTGAACGCATGAGGGAGACGCACATGGGCCTGCTCGATGGATTGCTTGGAAACGCCTCGAAGATTGACGCTGCGAAGATCCAGGACGAATTCGCCAGCATCCTTGCCCCGGGGGAACGCGTCGAGCATGCCTACCAGCTGATCCGCGATCTCTTCGTTTTCACCGACAAGCGCCTCGTCCTGGTCGACAAGCAGGGACTGACCGGCAACAAGGTCGAGTACCACTCGATGCCCTACCGCAGCATCACCCACTTCAGCATCGAGACTGCAGGCACCTTCGATCTCGACGCAGAGCTGAAGATCTGGATCTCCGGCAGCGCCGCGCCGATCCAGAAGCGCTTCAACAAGAAGCTGAGCATCTACGAGGTGCAGGCCGTGCTGGCGAGCTACGTGTCGCGATAGGCAATGTGGTGAACGCCGGCACGTTGCCAACCCGGCGGTAGACAGCGAACTCAACCGCCGTCGTAGGCCAGGGTCTCGATGCGCAGGCCGTCGCGCGTGCGCTCGATCACCCGGTTCTCGCCGTCGTGGCGCTGCCTGTGGACGATGCCGCGGCGGTCGACGTGGCGCTGCAGGTTGTCGGCGAGGTCGTAGTCCCAGGTCTGCGTCGTGCCCGGCGGGCTGGGGTCGGTCTGCTCGATGCGCTGGTTGCGCGGGCTGTAGCGCCAGCGCGTGGTGCGATCCGCGGCGTCGGTGTGGCTCAGCAGGTTGCCGACGCGGTCGTAGGTCCAACGGCGCGTGTTGCCGCTGTCCGGCCCGGCCGGCACCTCAGGCAGGGTGCTGAGCACGCGACGGCCCAGGCCGTCGTAGCGGTGCGTGGTGGTGTTGCCCTTGGCGTCGGTCTCGGCGAGTACCTCGCCGTGAATGCCGGGCACGAACGCAAGCTCGCGCGCGCCGGCCTGGTTCGGCGGCAGCACGCGCAGGGTCTCGTGGCCGAGGGCGTTGAACTCAAGGCGAGTGACACCGAGCCGTTCAGGGCAGTGCTGCTTGTACCCGCTGTTCGAACACCAGCGCCTGCGAACATAGGACTTTGACCTTGGTCCAGTCCTTCGTGATCTTGGGCGCGTGCTCTCCGTACTCGCGCGCCTTCTTCCGAACTCGCAATGCCAGGGGCAGCCCGCTCAGACGGCGTTCGACATCGGGGTTGCACTCCAGGTCCTCAAGCAGTGCATGGCCAAGCGGCAAGGCTGCGGCGGCAAGCCAGGTGCCTGAGGATTGCGCAGGCACGCAGAGCACGGTTCGTGCTCCGACGACGACCGGCGTCAACCAGCTCTCCAAGAGCCGCTCAATCGCCGCACAGGTATCCGCGGCAGGCGGGCACGGCCTCGAACAGGGCAAGGTGCCCCAGGCCATCTCTTCCGCCAGCGCTTCGACCTGCGGGCCGCAAGCTGCGTAAGCGCCGCGTGCCACGTCAGCGTCCAGATGCAGCACAAGCAGGTCAAAGTGCGCCAGCGTCGGGTCGTCATGCAAGGCTCCGCTATGGCGCCGCGCGGTCGACAGGCACCACTTCAGAACGCCGCCCCAGCCCTCGCCAAGATCAGGGCGGGTCTGCTCGGGTTGAAGCACTGTGAGCACGAACGGCCTCGGCAGGATTGCCTTCAAGGCCGCACTCACAATTTCGTAGTCGGTGCGGCCTTCAGCGACCAGCGCGATACGCAGTTCAGACATTGGGCACCGCTCCCAGATGCCCCATCATCCATAGCCGCGACAACGGGTACTGCTCGTTCAGGGTCTGCAGCTCCGGCGACAGCGTGATGCGCCGGAACACCGTCATACCGTCGCTGTTGCGCTCGACCGCGAACAGCCGAACCTCCGGGTCTTCGAGCTGCAGGCCGTCGAGCACCGCTGGGTTGTGTGCGGTGAAGAGCATTTGGCGTTCCGGGTCTGCACGCATGAGCCA
>JBIJCA010000064.1:0-17859 GCA_044344935.1 Aquimonas sp.
GCGTCTCCGGCGCCGGCGACGTCAATGGCGACGGCCTCGCCGATCTGATCGTCGGGACCTCTTCCGCCGACCCTGGCGGCATAACGGCCGCCGGCGAGAGCTACGTAGTGTTCGGCAAGACCGACAGCATGACCGTCGATCTCGCAGCGCTCGGCACAGGCGGTTTTCGCATCGACGGCATCGATGCCGACGACCGCTCCGGTGTCAGCGTCTCCGGCGCCGGCGATGTCAATGGCGATGGCCTGGCCGACTTGATTGTCGGTGCCCCTTACGCCGACCGCGGTGGCGCTTCGCTTTCCGGTGAGAGCTACGTGGTGTTCGGCAAGGCCGACCCCACGCCTGTGGGTCTCGCGACGCTGGGCGCGGGCGGTTTTCGCATCGACGGCATTGATCTTGGCGACCGCTCCGGCGGCAGCGTCTCCGGCGCTGGCGACGTCAATGGCGACGGCTTGGCCGACTTGATCGTCGGGGCCGGTTCCGCCGACCCCGGCGGTGATGTCTCCGCAGGCGAGAGCTACGTCGTGTTCGGCAAGGCCAGCAGCACGTCCGTCGACCTCGCCGCGCTGGGCACGGGCGGCTTTCGCATCGACGGCATCGATGCCGGCGACAGCTCCGGTGTCAGCGTCTCCGGCGCCGGCGACGTCAATGGCGACGGCCTCGCCGATCTGATCGTCGGAGCCTATCGTGCCGACGCCGGGGGCGATGTCGATGCCGGCGAGAGCTATGTGGTGTTCGGCAAGGCCAGCAGCACGCCGGTCGATCTCGCCATGCTGGGCGTCGGCGGCTTTCGGATAGACGGCATCGATGCCGGTGACCGCTCCGGTGTCAGCGTCTCAGGCGCCGGCGACGTCAATGGCGATGGCCTGGCCGATCTGGTCATTGGGGCCTCTCGTGGCGCCTCCGGTGGCGCTGCCGAAGCCGGCGAGAGCTACGTGGTGTTCAGCGGCTCGGCCCCCCCGCCTGCGGCCGCCGTGCGCGCCCGCAGCGCAGACGGCGATCCACCGCGCACGGCCTTCGGCATCACCGGCGACGGCACCAACGACAGCACGCCGGATGCGCGCGCGTGGATCGATTTCGCAGACGGAGATGATCTGTTGCTCGCGGCTTCGACCGAGATCGTGACGCTGAACCGCGGGGTGACCGCGTTTCCGTCGCCGGCTGCCGCAATCTCGTGGCGCCTGCAGACCACGCGTCAAGACTGGACCACCGCCGAGTTGCGCCTGCGCTACCTCGACCGCGAGTTGCTGATCGGCAATGAGAACGCGCTGCAGATCGTGTTCTCGCCGAACGGCAGCGCACCGTTCACGCCGCTACCCAGCGTGGTCAATCCGCTCGACAACACGATTAGCGCGAACATCACCCAGGCCGGCTTCTTCTTCATCGGCCAGCGTGAGCTGCCGCCCCTGATCTTTGCCGACGGCTTCGAGTAAGGCTCAGATCGCGGGTCGGCTTCGGCCAATCGACCTCTGGCGCGATCGCGGATCGACCCGGCGGATGATTGGAACCCGCCGCATTTCCCGCTTATCAGGGGGAATCCACGGACCACACGGGCCCATCATGTCTTCCGCTACCCGCTTCAAACGGTGTCGCCTGGCGCGCGCGATCGCGCTGCTGTGTATCGCAGCACCGCTGGGTGGGTTCGCCGCCGAGGCTCTGGCGCAGGACGTCGATCTGGAGAATCTCGGCGCACGCGGCTTTCGCATCGACGGCATTGACCTCTTCGATGCCTCCGGCGTGAGCGTCTCCGGCGCCGGCGACGTCAATGGCGACGGCCTGGCCGATTTGATCATCGGGGCCAATCGCGCCGACCCCGGCGGCAGATCCGATGCCGGCGAAGCCTACGTCGTGTTCGGCAGAGCCGACAGCACGCCGGTGGATCTCGCGGCGCTGGGCACGGGCGGCTTTCGCATCGCCGGGATCGATGGCGGCGACAACGCCGGTGTCAGCGTTTCCGGCGCCGGTGATGTCAATGGCGACGGCCTGGCCGACCTGATCATCGGCGCCGATCGGGCCGGCGCCGTCGGCCGCTTCAGTGCCGGCGAAAGCTATGTGGTGTTCGGCAAGGCCAGCAGCACGCCGGTCGATCTCGCCGCGCTCGGCGCGGGCGGCTTCCGGATCGATGGCATCAATTCCGGCGACCGGTCCGGGTCCAGCGTCTCCGGCGCTGGCGACGTCAACCGCGACGGCCTCGCCGATCTGATCGTCGGCGCCTCTCGTGGCGGCTCCGGCCCCAACGCTGGCGCCGGCGAGAGCTACGTGGTGTTCGGCAGGACCAGCAGCGCGTCCGTCGATCTCGCCGCGCTGGGAACGGGCGGATTCCGCATCGTCGGCGTCGACCCCGGCGACTTCTCAGGTTCCGCCGTCTCCGGCGCCGGCGATGTCAATGGCGATGGCCTGGCCGATCTGATCGTCGGGGCTGTTTTCGCGGCCCCGGGAGGCGATCTGGATGCCGGCGAGAGCTACGTCGTGTTCGGCAAAGTCGACGCTGCCGTGGTCGAACTCGCGACGCTTGGCGCCGGCGGATTCCGCATCGATGGCATCGACCCTGATGACCGCTCCGGGGGCAGTGTCTCCGGCGCTGGCGACGTCAACGGTGACGGCCTCGCCGATCTGATCGTCGGAGCGCTTTTCGCCGACCCCCCTGGCGATAGCGCTGCCGGCGAGAGCTACGTGGTGTTCGGCAAGGCCAGCAGCACACCGGTCGATCTCGCCGCGCTGGGCACCGGCGGCTTCCGTATCGACGGGATTGATGCCGATGACCGCTCCGGTGTCAGCGTCTCCGGCGCAGGCGACGTCAACGGCGACGGCCTCGCCGACCTGATCGTCGGAGCCTATCGGGCCGACGCCGGTGGCGATGCCGATGCTGGCGAGAGCTATGTGGTGTTCGGCAAGTCCAGCAGCACGCCGGTCGATCTCGCCATGCTGGGCGTCGGCGGTTTCCGGATCGACGGCATCGATGCCTACGACAACTCCGGCATCAGCGTTTCCGGCGCCGGTGACGTCAATGGCGACGGCCTGGCGGACCTGATCGTCGGGGCTCGCACTGCGGACCCCGGTGGCGATTCCAATGCCGGCGAGAGCTACGTGGTGTTCAGCGGCTCGGTTCCCCCGCCTGGGGCCGCCGCGCGCGCGCAGCGCCAACGGCAATCCACAGCGCACAGCCTTCGGCATCAGCGGCGACGGCAGCAACGACAGCACGCCGGATGCGCGCGCCTGGATCGACTTCGCCGATGGCGCGGACCCGGCGTTCGCGGCCTCGACCGGGATCGTGACGCTGAACCGTGGCGTAAGCCTTTTTCCCTCGCCAGCGGCCACAGTCTCCTGGGGCATCCAGACCACGCGCCAGAACTGGACCTCCGCCGAGTTGCGCCTGCGCTACCTCAACAGCGAGCTGCTGATCGCCAACGAGAACGCACTGCAGATCGTTTTCTCACCGAACGGCAGCGCACCGTTCACGCCGCTGCCCAGCGTGGTCAATCCGCTCGACAACACGATTACCGCGAACATCACCCAGGCCGGCTTCTTCTTCCTCGGTCAGCGCGAGCTGCCGCCCCTGATTTTCGCCAACGGGTTCGAGTAAGGCGCAGATCGCGGGTCGCCTTCGGCCCATCGATGGCTGCGGCGCTCCGGCTGATCGACTAAGCGTTCCTTTGCCGGCGCGACCTGCGCGTCAGCAAGAACACCGTGAGCAGACTGCAGAGCGCGAGCAGGAGAATCACCGTCCCCATCGCAGCGATGGTAATGATGACTTCGAGGGCTGCGAGGGCGGGAACCGGATCGCTCGGTCTGCTGCTCCCGGCGATCAGTGCGTCTGGGCCTATCGTCGAGGCGACGATGAAGCCCATCGCCGCCAGCATCGTGGCGACCAGCAGCGCCAGCGCCGTCGCCGGGTAGGCGCGAATGAGTCGACGCGCGCCCAAGCGAAGGGCGGGCAGAAGGACCAGCAGCAGGATCGTCGCCAGCCACAGCAGGAGCAGATCGCCGAACTGGGTGAACAGCCAGAGCGGTGAGAACAGCGCACCGTAGAAGGGGCGCAGATAGGGCTCGAATCGCTCTTCGAGCGCGCCGCAGGCGCTCATCAAGGCGTCCACTGGCGCCGAAGCCACCGACTGACAGCCGAAGGCATTCAGTGTGTGCTCGGCATTGATCCCGCCGAGCAGGGGCAGACCGAAGGCCAGGCAGAACGCGAGCAGTCCGAAGATCAACGTCCAGCACGCCACGGCGAGATAGCCAAGGAAGCGCGCCTCGGCGAACAGTTGCTCGCTGAGGCTTCGCTGCTCGGCCTGTACTTCCCCCGCCTGCTCGCGCTGCCGCGCCTCGATCCACTGCGCCTGCGCTTCCTGTGGCGCCAGTTTCTGGGCGACGGGCGGGGCGGTTCTTTGTTCAGCACCAGCCACCGGGCCACGCACACGATCCTGATGGCCTGCCGGCTCCGCTCGGGCACTGACCAGAACAGCGGCCGCCCACAGCAGCAGCAGGGGCCAGAGCTGGTGCACGAGCAAGAACACCGTGTCGATCGGCGGCGCTGTGCTGACCCAAGCGGCGACCGCAGCTGTCAGTCCCTGGAGCGGGCCTCCGCAGGCCGCACCCGCGTGGCCGTGGCCGCCCGGGCAGCCAAGAATTCGCAGCGCCTGCTCCCCCATCTGCGGCCCGAACAGCGCGAGCAGCGTCCAGATCAGGAGGCCGCCATAGCCGATCAGGCGCGTACGCAGCGCCTGCCCCCGCAGGGACTTGAACAAATGGCCCACGCGTCGCTCCCTGCTGGCCGAGTGCCGCGTCCACCTTCACAGGAGGTGGCCTGAGAGGTCGTGCACCACGGCGGGAAGACTACCTGTCAGGGGCTCGACCGCCCAGAGCGGCGCTTCGGTGCGCGCATTGATCTCATGGGGAACGGAACAGTCGCCCTCGAAGGTTGCAGGCGCACATGCAGAGAAACGCCCGCGTACGCGTGGGCTGCGCCCCACAGTGCAGGGACGGCAGCTCAATCGCCGCCGCAGCCGCCGCAGCCCGAACCGCCGCCATCGGAGCTGCTGTCAGATCCGGAACTGCCCCCATCGCCGCCTGAAGGCGGCTGCCGCAGCTCGTGGTAGCCGGCCAGCGCGGTGCCTGCCAGCACGCCGGTGCCGATCAGAGCCACCGCCAGCGCCAGTTGGCCTTTGCGCGGGGCGCGCAGGGTGAGCGCGTGGCGTGCCTTCTGTGCCCGCAGCAGTGCGCGGCCGGCGCGGGTGATGCCCGGCCGCTTGAAATGAAACAGCAGCGCGGCGACCACGGTCGCGATGACCAGGAACACCAGCAGGGCGACCGGCCGATCGCGCAGCAGTCCGATTGCAATCTTGGCGGTACCAAAGCCGGCAAGCAGCCACAGCGGCAGGGCACTCTGGAAGGCGATCCGTCGGGCTTCCTCGGGCGCATGCCAGCCACCCTGGCGAACCAGCGCTTCGCGCACCTGCTGGACCGGGCCGGCCTTCTCGGCGCGCGCCCACTGCGACGGCTTGCCGCACAGATTCGGCAGCAGGTTGCGCAGCAGGGCGTCGTCGGGGGCATCCGGTCTCTGCCGCAAAAGCGTCTTGCTGCTCGCGTCCCAGCCGAGAAAGCCTTCTTCGTGCAGCTGGGCGGCAGCGGCATCGACGACGCCGCGCGGCCCGCCGCGCAGATAAGCGAGCTGCCACACGGGCGGCTCGCCGGGGGAAAAGCCGCGTGCGGGATCACGCTGCCAGCGCTGCCACAGGCGCAGGCCGGTACTCAGCATCAGGCCAGCTGCCAGCAGCGGCAGATACAGCGAAAGAAAGTCAGGGCCACGCCAATCGAGCGGGCCGGGATACGCCAGCGCCGCAGCCGGCAGCAGACCAAGCGCTGCCGCAAGTCGTGCCCAGCGACTGCGGCGGACGGGGCTGTGCTGTGTCGACCACGCCGGCCACCAGTCGGGCTCGGGCGGACCGAACTCGGCCGCGTAGGCGTGCAGGGTTTCCGCATACGCCAAGCGCAGCGCCTCGCGCTCGCCGGGCAGCCCGCGCGCCGGCTGATGGTGCAGGGCGAAGCCCAGTCGACGCGGGCAGAAATCGTCCCAGTAGTCACGCGTCCAGGTCAGGTGCAGATGCCAGGCTTCGTCCACCGCGGCGCTGGGCACGGCACGTCCGCCGAGCCGCGCGGCGACCGCGCAGAAGCGCAGGTACTCGTCGATGGCGCGCGCGCAATGCGCGGCGTTCCAGCCGGTCTGTTCGGCGAGCTGTGCACGGAAGCGCCGCTGCAGCGCCGGGTCGTCCTCGGCCCAGGCGAGGATGCATTCGCTGCGCGCGCGATCGACAGGCGGAAACTCGGTCATGGCATGGCCCTCGGACACGGCTGGGCGACAGCGTGAATCAGTTGGACGCGCGCCGCCACCGCGTCCACATGACGCAGGCCGGCCATTCAGGGCGGGCGGGGTTTGGCCCTGCCGACCCACCCGCTCAGGCTAGGATCGTGGGTTCCGCCCTCTCGCCGAGTCCGCCATGCCTGCCTTCGCCCGTGTCGCTGCTCTCGCGTTTGCACTTTTCTTCGCAGGTCCGGCGAGAGCGGACGAGCCCGCACCTGTGCCGGAAACCGCGCCGCGCTTCGACGCCGCGCTCGCCGCGCGCACCGGCGCCGATGCGCGAGGCATGCGCCCGTATGTGCTGGTGATCCTGAAGTCGAGCGACACGCCGGTGCCGGCGGGCGAGGCGCGTGATGCCATGTTCCGCGGCCACTTCGCCAACATGGAGCGCCTCGCCGGAGAAGGAAAGCTGGTGCTCGCGGGTCCACTGGACGGTGTCGACGGCTGGCGTGGCCTGTTCGTGCTTGCCGTCGATGACCTCGACGAGGCCCGCGCCCTGGTGGCCACGGATCCGGTGGTGGCGCAGGGCGAGATGGTGCCGGAGCTGCACCGCTACTACGGCAGCGCGGCCCTGATGTTGATCAACGAGCTGCACGCGCAGCTGCAGCCGCCGCCCGCAGAGTGAGCTCGCCTACACCTTGGGCACGACCGCAGGGACTGGCGCGGCGGACACCTGCATGCGTGGACAGCGCGAACGACTTGGCGAACCACTGAACGGGCGAGTGTCGCGGTCCCGCCGAGGCGCGCGTTCGCGGACGTGTGCGAGTAAGGTCGCAGGTGGGCACTCCCGCCCGATCCGATCGAGGAGTCCGACCATGGGCACAGTCACCAAAGTCATCGAGGTTTCCTGTTCCTCCGACACCAGCATGGAAGATGCGGTCCAGACCGGCCTGAGCAAGGTCGCCGAGACGGTGAAGCACGTGAAAGGTGCGTGGGTGAACGACATCAAGGTCATCACCTCGGACGACGGCCGCATCATCGAGTGGCGCGTCAACATGCGGGTCAATTTTCTCGTCAACTAGCCGCGCGTCGGATCCTGACGGTCGGGGCAGACCTCGGACTGCGCGCCAAGCGCAGTCGAGGTTTGCCGCACCGACAACCAGTGCGATTCGGCGGGCGTCGGCGCCTGGACGGGCCGCAGTGGCGGACCTGCCGACCCGTGCTTGAAGGTCCGGAACAGAGCCCTGCGAGGCCTGTCGCGGCAAAGAGCACTGCGCCCTTCCGCGGCGGGCGTGGCAGCGCCTGCACCGGGCGTTGCCGAGCGGCTCGTGCGGGCCGTGGTGCGACAGCTTGCCGCCTGCAGCGCGCAGCCGGTCAAGGCAGCGAGTGCGAGCTTCAAGGGTCACTGCCACCCCGCTTGCCCCCACGACTGCACTGAGGGTCAGCGCGGCCTGGTGGTCAGCGGACGGAGACCGATCTCGGCGTCGCGCAGGTCGCCAGCCGCAGTCGCGGAAGAACTGCGCCCGGTGCGCGTTGAGCGGTGCTCGGCCCTGGAGTCGCGGCGACGCTTCCAGCTGTCAGAGCGTTCTGACGAAGTAGAGGCCGCTCGCCTCGGTGGGCATCAGGACGAACCCGCCCAGCGATGCCACATAGCGCAGGCGGCCGTTGATGCCCGAGCCGGAGGCCGGAGTGGCCGGCAGGACGCCCGTGACTGTCACGCGCTGCAGGGTCCATCCGGTGGCGCCAGTCCGCGGGGTGATCCGGTAGAAGCGCCGGGTCAGCGGCGAGCCGCTGCTGGTGTGGCCAAAGTACAGCCAGAAGCAGTCGTTCCCGGAGTCGTAGCAGCTGCAGCAGTAGTTGGAGATCGCCGCGGGGTTTCCCACGCCTGCGTTGGCGGCGTTGATCTCGGCAATCGCAGCCGTGGTCTCGCTGTCTGTCGCCCACGTGATGGGGGTGGCCACGCCGGTGCTGCGATCCATGATCTGGCCGCGGAACGGATCGCTGCCGAAACCCTGCCCGTCGTTGACCTGGAAGCCGGCGAAACGCCCGCGGAGACTGTCGAACTGCCATCCCCAACGCAGCGTGCCGCTGTATCCGGGTGGGTCGATGAAGGTGTTGGTCGCCTGCACCCAGAGGTCGCCACCGGCGGTCCAGACGTTGCCGGTGAGCGGGTCGTGGGCGATGCCGAAGAAGCCCGGGCGCACGTCGGGATAGCCGCTGCCGCTGACGCCGGGTGCACCGGGCACCACGCCATCCCAGACGTGCGCGGGCCCGATGCTGTGGCCATCGACCGCATAGCGGTCGTTGCCGTCCGACCAGCGCGCGCGGGCGCCGAACAGCATCACGCGCTGACGCTGAGCGATATAGAAGCCATGCTGGTAGCCGTGTCGGCTCACCGGCTTGCCGTCCGCCATGTAGGCGGCGTTGGCGATGAGGCTTCCGAGCGGCGTGGCGGCGATGCGCTGGCTCCAGGCGGGCGCGTGGTCTTCCACATCGACGCTGTAGACGCCGTTGTCGGCCGAGTCGCTGTGCCCGCCGTTCGCCGAGGAGTACAGCAGCCCCCTGCCATCGACCTGCAACAGCACACCCCACGCGTCAATGATGCCTGCACCAAAGGGCCACACCGTGCCAGGCACCGGGACGGTCTCCAGCACGGCAGGGGCGGCGGCGGCCAGCCAGGCGGGCTCTGTGCCGCTGGCCGGAGCCACGCTCATCACCGGCGTCGCTGCGCTCCACTGGGTGACCAGCATGCTGTTCCAGTTGCTGGCGCGCAGCATGCGCTTGTAGCCGTCGAGCGCGCCCGGCACCGCGTGCCGCACGGCGTAGGCGATCGCCATCTGCAGCGTGCCCCAGTTGCCGCGCGCGGTGGACGCTGCGGTGGCGTACTCGATCGCCAGCACGCCTTCGGTGGTGCTGGGCTCATTGCCCCCATCCACTGCGGCCAGGGTGTTGGCATAGATGGCGGCCGCACTCGCAGGCCACGGGCCTGTTCCGCTCAGGAACGCGCTGGCGCTGTAGGGCGCACCGCCGAGTTTCACCGAGTAGCGGTTGGCGTTGACGTACCAGAACTGGGCTGCGGTGCCGAACCGGAACACGATGCTGCGCGCCTTCCACTCGAAGAACTCCGTCAGCCGGGTGCCGACTGCAGCGGAGAGGGGCAGGCCCAGCGTCATCGAGTAGCCGAACGCGGCGGTGACGAAATCCTGCTGCCACACCCTTATGTCGTTGAGCGTGCCGTTGTCACCGGTCTCGCCCGGCAGGATGAAGCCGTAGGGGTTGTTGGCCTGAGCCACATAGGTGGCGTGCAGCGCGTTGATGCTGTTCTCGACGCTCGCCAGAAACTCGCTGCGCTGGGTCGCGTCGTCGTCGGGCGTGACCGCCAAGGCCTGGGCCAGGGTGCGCCACTGCCAGCCCATCGCACGGGTCTGCCAGGCGCCAACGGCGGTCTGCACCAGACCCTGCGTGCCGTTGCGGCCCCAGCTGTCGCTGGAGTGCCCCAGGAAGTTGGTGCAGGCCGCGAACTGGGCCTCTTCCATGAAGTAGAAACGGCCCGTCAGCAGATAGGCCAGGTAGCCCACCGAAGGGCTGTGGGCGGTGTCCCAGATCGGCGGGTTGCCGCCGGTCGCCAGCGGGATGCCGCCGCCGCTGCCGTTGTCCCTGAAGCCCTGGCTGTCACCGATGTTGCGGCGGGCCTGCTGGCTGAAACGCAGCATCCGGTGGGTGGCCTCGTCGCGATAATGAATGCCGTAGCGGCCCGCGCTGAAGCCGTTGCGCACCACGCTGCCATACGCCAACGGGCGTGCCGCTGACTCGGCAGTGAGGTAGAGCACGTCATGCTCGGGCAGCAGGCCGATGGGCTCCTGATAGCCGCCGCTCTGCATGTCGTCGTTGCCGTAGACGAAGCGGCCCTGCTGCAGCGGCGCGAAGCTGGCGGTCTGCGCCTGCATGACGGCGGCCGTTTCCGCCACGCGAGCCCGGTAGGTCGGCACCAGCTCCGTGCGCTGCAGGTAGATCGGATCCGCCAGCGGAACCACGCCCGGGTCGTTACCCAGCCAGTACGAAAGCGCCGTGCCGTTGATCAGCGGGGTGCGCTGGTGGTGCTTCAGATCGATCGCGCCGCTGAAGCGCTGGGTGCCGCCCATCGTGAAGGTGTAGACGGCGTTCTTGTTGGTCGGCCCGGGCACCCGCAGGTAGCCGTTCTCGATCCACGGCAGCACCTCGACTGCGCCGTCCGCGTACAGCCGCACCTCCAGCCATGCGACCAGATGCGCGTCGGCGCCGATCGGCTTGCGGTAGATCCAGCTCGACATCCGCGGCCCGCTGACCCAGGTCTGGAACGGCGCCGACCAGTCCGCGCCGCTGAAGCTGGCCGTGCCGAAGGCGCCTGCGCTGAACACCACGGGTTGCGTCATCGCAGCCGTCAGTGCGGCGGTACTCAGCAGCGGGCCCGTGGCCGCTGCGCCAGCCGCCAGCGTGAGCAGGGTTTCGCCGGCACCCAGGACCGCCGTGCCCGCCAGAATCACCAGCTTGGCGCTGCCATCAGGCCAGGTGTTCTTGATCGTCGCCTGCGCCTGCGCACCCGAGACGATGACGCTGAAGCCCGCCGGTACGTCGCCCTTGCGGAACGCCTGCATGGCTGTCCACGGCGCGGTCTGCGCGCTCGCGCTGAGCAGGCGCAGGCTCGTCAACGGCGTGCCGGGGGCCGGACCGCGCGGTTCGAAGCCATCGACAAATACGAGCCCGCTACCTTTCGCCGCGGGCGGAAACTGCGCTTGGCCCACGCTCGCCTGCAGGCCAAGCCCGCCCATCACCGAGCCTGCAAGCGCCACGCGCAACAGTTCACGTCGCTGCGCATCAACGCCAGCCACATCGCCCTCGGAGCCCTGGCCTCGCCTGCCCTTTTTCATGTGCGCACCGCAGCCGAAAGAACGAGCCGCGAGACTGCCACGCGCGCGCTTCGAATGTGTCTGCTGACGCGCACTACGCGACGGGCGCGCCAAGCCGCTTGACCGTCGGCGCCTGTGGCTCGATGTGGTCGCTTCGGAGCGGCGGCTCACGTTCGCGGTGCACTGCCGGCACGCGCAGCGCTGCCCGTGGCCTCAAGTGCTCAGGGCGGCTGCAGGTCCAGCAGGATCGCAAAGCGCATGCGCGACCCCTCGACCGAGATCGAGACCAGATCGGCGCGAGCCACCTCGGCGTCGGCTTCCAGCAGGCGCAGGAAGCTGTGCGTTGCCGCAGCGTTGCGGGTGGTGCCGGTGACCAGCACACGCTTGCCTTCGGGACGCCAGATGTCGATGCGCTGGTCGTCGAGCTGGGCGCGGATCCGGTCTTCGAGTTCGAACACGCGCAGGAAGGGCGCCAGCTCCTCGGCGGATTCGCGCGGCGGCACACTGGGCACAGGCTCGATGACCGCCAGCTGCAGCGCGGGCTGCGATGCGGCCGTCGCGCGTTCGGCGGCCCGTACCAGCGGAGGCAGGCGCTGCGGGTCCAGCGACCACATCGGCGGTCGCTCGCCCGGCGCCAGCCTGGCCCAGCGCGCTTCCGTCTCCAGCGCGTAGGGAATGCCTTTGCAGCCGTCCCCGCACCAGACCGTGATTTCGCTGCGAGACAGCTCGATGGTCTGGCGTGCGATCAGTCCGCCCACCTCGTCGCGGGCGATCTCCACGACCTGCTGGTAGCCGTCGCGAAAGCCGTTCTCCAACTTCAGCCAGCCGTCTTCGCAGTCGTGGTGGCTGAGCGCACCGCCGCGATCCTGCACCGGCCCGTGCTGGGCGAGGCGCTGTTCGTAGGCGTGCAGATTGAGGTGCAGCGCGCCCTGCAGCGAAACGCCTTCGCGCGCCACCCGCCACCAGCGCATGTAGGCCTCCGGGTCGCTTCGGCGCAAGGCCTCCGCATCTCGGTCGACGTCCGCGCTCGCGCGCCTCAGACGGAACTGCAGACGGCAGATCGTGGTGGACTCACCCGGCTGAAGCTGATCGGAATCGAAACGGCAGCCCATCGGCCCACGCTCGATCAGCAGTGCGGCACCCGTGGGGTCGGCAGGCACGCCGCCCAAGTGCGCGGCCAGATCGAATTCACTGTCCGGGTCCGGCGTGAGGGTGTAGCTGCCTTCCAGATTCGGGCATTCGGGAAACTGGGGATCGCGGAACCCGGGATCGGCTCGCGCGAAGCTGGAGGGCGGCGGCTCGTTGCCGCCGCGAATGCAGCCGACCAGCAGGGCCGCCAGCGCCATCAGGGCGAGCACGCGACACGGGCGCGCGGGTCTCAACGTTCGGATCATCACCTTCCCCACCCAGATGGCTCGCCCGGGAAGACGGCCGGCGCACAGTGTGACTTCGGCGAGCGCACACAGCGAGGCCCGGCAGGCGAGCGACACGTGCCACCCCGCGGTCACCAGCGTCGAACACAGGGCAGGGCCGTCGCGTTGCGTTACTCGAAGCCGTTGCCGAACACGAGATCAAGATCCGCCGTTGGCAGGAACCACAGATCCGCCGCAGCGCGCGCGAGCAGCACGAAGCCGCGCAGCGCGGGCACGTAGAGGAATCGACGCTGGATGCCGGAACCGCTCGGAGGGCCACCCGCCGGCGTGCCGACAGTCGGCAGCAGATCCATTCGCCAGGCAGCCCCCGCGCCCGGCGTCGCGGTGTATACGCGACCGGTTTCGCCGTGGTGGTAGAAGCAGAACCGGTTCAACAGCGGATCGAAATCCATACCGGCGTACGCCGGCGCGGCGGCGATGAAAGCGCTCAGGGCAGCGCTGGGTTCGAACGCCACCGCGCTGCCGTTGCCGGTATCGGCGTCAATGAAGCGGGCGACGACGCCCAGCTGCGGGTCGTAGCCCTGGCCGTCGCCGAACTGCAGCGAGAACAGCAGATTGCGGCCCGGATCCAGCGCCGCCGGAAAGCGGCCCAGGGTGCCATTGCCCGGCCGCGACCAGCTGTTGCTGCCGACCAGGAAGCGGCGGCCGCTGGTGGTCCAGACATTGCCCTGGGCATCGAGCACCACGCCGAATCCGTCGAAGGGAGCGATGTCGGCGAAGGTGAACCGCGGCAGCCAGGCATCGCTTCCGAGATGGAACAGGTCCATGCCGGGTCCGCTGGGAGTGCTGCCGCCAAAGCCGAAGCGGCAGCCGGCGAGCAGCACGGCATCGCGACTATCGACATAGTGGATGTGCGCATAGGTATGGCGCGACGTGGGCAGGCCATCCGGGTAGTACAGAACATTGGGCAGAACCTGCGTGCTGCCGGCTCTGCGCGTGCGCCAGCGCGGCGCGTCGTCGAACAGCGACAGGCTGTAGACGCCGTTGTCGGCGCTGTCGTTGTGACCGCCCGCGGCGGCGATCACCAGCTCGCCGGTGGCGGGCTTCAGCGCCATGCCGCAGTAGGCATCGATCGCCGAGCCGCCGGCGCCCGCCGTGCCCGGGATCGAGAACCACAGCAGGTTCGGCCGGTTCAGGCGCCACGCCGGTGCCGCTGCACCGAGGCGGAACCCGGCCTGCGCCGTCGATGGACAGACAGCGCCGACGCCCGCAAAGGCACTCGCGCCGAGTGCGGCGCACAGCACGCGCCGACGGTCGGGATTGGAGATTGTGGACATCGCGGTGCCTCGTCTGGACCCAGGCCGCGAGCGTAAGCACAGGCGCTGGACGGTGTCGGAGCCGAACCGCCGGACGGCGGCGTTTACCGACAGCCGGAGGCAAGCGCTCTGGCCTGCGTGAAATCCGTGAAGGCACTTTGCGTGAAGCCTGGCTGCCGAGCTGGGCGTGCGCGACAGTGCATCAGTCATGGCGTCGCGCAGCGCGCTGCCGTCAGGAAAAGCTCGCGTAGACGGCGACCGGCCGGCGACTTCGTCCTGCGTTCTCAGTCGGCGGTCAACGCCGCCGCATAGCCCAGCGCGAAGTGCGGCTGCAGGCGACGCCAGAAGCCGGCATTGATGCTGTTTCCCGCGTGCGCCGCAGTGGCGGCGTCAAGCTCGGCCAGCGCGGCGTCGAAGGCGCTGCGGTCGCCGTCGAGGAAGGCGATGCAGGCGCGCACGTGAGCGTTCCAGCGGAACGGCGCATCCGCGGTTTCATCGGTACGCAGACTGGCTTGCGCGGCGACGCGGGCGGCCTCGATCTCACCGGCCTCGCCGCGCAGCTGGGCGACATGCCAGCGGGGGCTGCTGCGGGTTTCGCCGGTGTGGGCGACCCAGACCTCGATCAGATCGGCCGCCTGACGTGGGCAGCCTGCCTCCGCCAGCACGCGAAATCCGCGACCCGCTGTCTGATCGAACTGCTGGTAGTCGAGCGTGAGCGCCGCCGGCAGCTGCGCGGCGTACAGGGTGTCGCAGTCCATCGCTGCCGCGGCCGTTCCGGGCATTGCGGCGAAGGCGAGTGCGACGACCGTGGCCGACCACGACGCCCAGCAGGTAGAGCGCGCGGGCATCAACGCTTGAAGAACGTTCTTAGGAATCACGGTCGGCGCCCCAGGTCGATGGCGATAGCCTGACTGCCGGCTGTGGCCAGGGTTCCCGGCGGGCGGGTCGCGCTGGCGGATCAGAGCGAGCGAACCGGAGCGGCTCGGCTGGCGGGTTGAGTGCTACAGGCACTGCGGAGGGGACGCCTTCGACTGCAAGGAACAGAAGAGCCGATGAGGGCTCAGCGCGAACTCGGCCGAGCGACCCGGCAAACCAGCAGAGCCACGCCGCAGTCAGAATGATCAGCGTTTGAACGGTCCAGCTTATGGACCTGAGCCCGTGCCCTCAGGGTGTGGGTGATCCATGTGAAACCGGACCTGGTTGCGTCCGGCCGCCTTGGCTTGGTACATCGCCGCATCGGCGTTCATGAAGATCTCTTCGTGGGTCAGCGAATCGCCGGAAAACAGCACCACACCAATGCTGGCCGTGCAGTGGTGCTCGACGATCGAGTGGCTTCCGTGGGATGCCCTCAGTTCCAAACGGTAGGGCGCCGACAGGCTCAGCCGGATCTTCTCGGCGATGGCGGCGACGCGCAGGTGCGTGGCCGCAAGGTTGGGCTCGAACTCCCGCAGCATCACCACGAATTCGTCGCCACCGAGGCGCGCCACCGTGTCCACGGCGCGGACATTGGCGCTCAGGCGGTTGGCAACTTCGACCAGCAGCAAGTCGCCCGCCGAATGCCCGTGCGTATCATTGAGGGATTTGAAATTGTCCAGATCGAGAAACATCACGGCGCCAAGCAGCCCGCTGCGCTTGGCGGCTGCCAGGGCCTGGTCCAGCCGATCAGCCAGCAAGCGGCGATTGGGCAGGCTTGTCAGCGGGTCATACAGAGCCAGCTGGCGCATCCGGTCTTCCATCTGGCGACGCCTGGTGGTCTCCCGCGTGATCCCGTGGAACCCCACCAGCTTGCCGTGGGCATCGCGTTCGGGCCGCGACAGCACTTCCGCCCACAGCAGTCGGCCGTCCTTGCACCGGTGCTGCACCTCGAAGGTCACGAAGTTCTTCGGGGTGCCATCCGGCTCCAACGCAGGCTTTTGCGTCAGGAGATTCTTGACCAGGGCGATGCCCTCGTCGGTGAACATCTCGAAGACAGAGTTTCCCACCACCTCATCGGCGGCAAAGCCACGCAGGCGCTCGTCCGAGGGGCTGATGTAGATGATGCGGAGCTGGGCATCTGTTTTCCAAAGCACATCCATGGTGTCTTCGGTCAACAGCTTGTGCAGGTCCTGGCTTTCGCTCAGCTGTCGCGTGCGCTCCCGCACCTGCTCTTCAAGCGCGTTGTTGCGCTCCCGCAGGCTGGCCAGCGGATAGATTTCGCCTTCATCGGCGTGCCGATAGGGCACTGAGATACCGCTGTGTACGATCTTCCAGCTCTGCGCTTCCAGCCGGAAGATCAGCACCAGTCGGGCCACTTCCTTCGACAGGATGTCTTCAGCCATCGGCAGGTGGATGTGGAAGAAGGCGGTGGCCACCACCACATCCGGGCTCAGATCCTGCAGACAGACGTCGAGCATCTCAATGCCGATGCGACCGGGGACCTGCGCAAAATCCCCCCGCGTGATGTCAATCCACGCTTGGCGGTCCTGCACCAGGACACCACTGCTGCCGGCATACCCGCTGAAGTTGTCACTGAAATGCGCCGTCAGCCGCTCGTCGCGCGAGGCGTACATTTCGATGTACTCGTCCAGCAGTTTGCGGATCATGACCTGACGGTCGGGTCGCATAGGCTCAGTCCATTCCCATTTCTGACCGCTTGATCCAGAGCACTGGAAAACCAAACACTCTTCCCCGGACCGTACTGGTCAGCCAGCGGCGGGTCAAGGATCGGCTTGGCCGTGCCGAGGGCGTCGTTGACGCGCGTTCCGTTGGCTTGATGGGCTGGATCCTGTCGAAGCTTATGTGTCGAGTCGCTGGAGGCGATCTGTGGCTTTGCGTCGTTGACGGATCGCTTGCGGCAACCTCTGGTTGTGTCGAACACAGCGCGAGGCCCTGATATCTTCGGCGTGCTGCGTGCTGAGTGAGCTGGATGTCGGCTCATCAAGCGGATCGGGTTGTGCAAATGGCAACGCCGTTGCCGCGCTCAGGAGGTTCGGATGGATGCGCTGGACCCGACACCACGGCCGACGTTCGCACCGGCAGTCTGGCCGCCATGACGTCGGAATCGGACCCTGTCTCACCCGGCTCGCCGTCCGGGGCGGAAGAGCTGTTCGCGCAGGTCTACGACCGACTGAAGGCCATGGCCAGTCGTCGGCTCGCCGCGGGTCCGCGCAACACGTTGGATACCACTGGCCTGGTGCACGAACTCTATCTGCGCATAGCTCATGAGGACGGGCCGCGCTTTGCGGCGCAAGCACAATTCTTCGCGTACGCCGCCCGCGCCATGCGTCACCTACTGATGGATCGGGCGCGCAACCGGCTGCGATTGCGTGCCGGAGGGGAGTGGGTTCAAGTCACCATGGACGGGATCGACGCGCAGGTGTCGCTCAACAGCGCTGAGGAGGCCTTGGCGCTGGATCAGGCGCTAACGCAACTCGCCAAGGCGGATGCGCGCGCTGCACAAGTCATGGAACTGCGCTATTTCGGTGGACTTTCGGTCGCACACGTTGCTGAGGTTCTGAGCGTGTCATCGCGCTCGGTCGAGCGCGACTGGCAGTTCGCCCGCGCTTTCATGCATGAGGTTCTGCATGGCGATTGAATTTGGCGACACGATCGCTCGCGCGATGGCGGCCCTCTATGCCAAACGGCGTTTCCAGGCCGTATGAGCGAACGACATTCACCTCCTGAATGGCCCACCGGTACGTTGCGGCGTCTCTTCGATGCCGCTGTCGCCCTGCCGGTGGCGGCGCGCAGCGCGTGGCTGGAAGCCCACGTGCCCGAGCCAAGGCTGCGCGCGCAACTGCAACGAATGCTGCAGGCCGCCGACGGTAGCGGGGCACTGGACCGGCCTGCCATCGAGCTGGCGGAACGGATCGGTGATGCCGCATCCATGAGCGCCAGCGACTGGGTGGGGCGCCGAGTAGGCGCATTTCGACTGCTCCGTCAGGTCGGACAGGGCGGGATGTCTCTGGTCTTTCTGGGCGAGCGCGCCGATGCCGGCTTCCGGCAGCAGGTCGCGG
>JBIJCA010000307.1:0-5115 GCA_044344935.1 Aquimonas sp.
GCGCCGGATGCTGCACTTCAGCTACCTTGGGCGCGCGGTGAAGGACGGCGGCGCGCGCGCTCCGGCGGCGCCGCTGGCCGAGCTGCTGGCGCTGCTCGACGCGCAGTGCGGGATCAATGCCGAAGACAGCGCGCTCGACCGCCCCTGGCGGGTCGAGCACCCGCTGCAGCCCTTCGACCGCCGCTACTTCGACAGCAGCGATCCGCGCCTGTTCTCGCATGTCGACGCCTTCGCCGCCCTGCCCGCGCAGGCCACGCTGTCCACGCTGCCGCCCTTCGTCGACACCGCCGCCAGCGCGCCCGCCGCCCTGCCCGCCCAGCTGCCGCTGCGCACGCTGCAGGACTTCTGGCGCGATCCGGCGCGGCAGGTGCTGGCGCAGGGCCTGCAGCTGCATCTGGATGCGCTGGACGCGCAGCGGCTGCCCGAGAGCGAAGCGCTGGAACCGCGCGTCGACGCCCGCGAACGGCTCACCGCGCGCCTGTTCGAGAGCCTGCTGCGCCGTGGCGCGGAGAGCCGCGTCCCGGCCGAGGCCCCCGCCTGGCTGCGGCTGTCCGGATTGCTGCCGCCGGGCCGCCCGGGCGTCGCCGCATGGGCGCAGGAGCAGGCCCGGCTCGACGCTCTGCTCGCGCGTCTGCGGCAGGTGCCGGGTTTCCGGTTCGGCACGGGCGAAAGCGAGACGATCGACGTCGCCATCGCCGACTGCCGCGTGAGTGGTGAGGTCCACGGTCTGCATCCGCGCGCCGAGGGCGGCCAGTGGCTGCTGCGCGCGTTTCCGCGCGGCAGCGCGTCCGGCGACAAGGGGCCGCTGCTGGCGGAAGACGAAGTCGACTTCCGTCGCCGGCTGCCGCTGTTTCTCGATTGGGTGCTGCTGCGGCTGGCCACGGCGCGGGGCGCCGCAGAGGTGCAGCCGCTGCGCGTGCTCGCTCTGCTTGACGACAACGCGGGCTCACCCTGGATCGACGCGCTGAACGCCTGGGACGCCGCGCTCTGCGCGGCCGCGCCGACTGCGCGCGCGCGCCGGCTCAACGCCCTGCAATCGCGCCTGCTGGAGCTTCTGGAGCACTGGCGCGCCGGCCAGGGCGGACGTCTGCCCTACCTGCCCGCGACCAGCTGGGCGGCGCTGTGCGTGCCGGTCGGGGCGCCGCGCAGCGATGCGCTGCCGTATACCGAGCGACTCTCGAACAGCGTCGAGTCGGCCTGGCGCGGCGGCGAGCATCGTCTCGGCGAAGCCGACTATTCACCGGGCTATGCGCGCCTGCTCACCGGCGATCTCGACACCGCACCGGGCAGCGCCGATATCGAGCGCCTGCTCGACTTCGCGCACGCTCTGCTCGCCTGTATCACGCTGCAGCCCGAAGACGGCATGGACTGACCCGGCCGCCCGCTCAGCGCACTCGCCAGAACGCCTCCATTTCGATGAAGGTGAAGCTCGCGGACCAGGTGATCAGCACGAACCCTGTCAGGGCCTCGGTGCCGACCAGAAAGCGGATCGGCCCGATCGGAGCGAGATCGCCGAAGCCGACCGTGGTGAAGGTCGCCGCGGAAAGATAGACCGAGTCAAGCAGGCTGGCGTGCTCCAGTCCCGCCAGATGGCCTGCCCCCGGCACCGCCATCAGCGCCCACAGCCCCAGACCGAACAGCCAGATCTCGGCGACGTGGATGAGCAGCAGGGCATAGACGCCATAGAGCACCTTGCGTCTGCGCTGGCCAGCCATTCGGCGCAGGCGCTCGGACAGCCAGAGCAGGCACTCGTAGTGCAGCAGCACGCACAGCGAGACGATCATCACCGTCGCGGCCACCACCAGAAGGTTGACGCCCCAGTCGCTGTACATCCGCCGCTCCCGACCCACCGTGTTGGCGCCATCGTATGCCGTGGGCGCGCGGGCGGAGGGCGCGCCCGGAGGTCGATGTGAACAATCCGGGCTACCATCGCGGTTCTGTTTGTTCCGAGGAAACCCCCGCATGCGTCTTGTACCGATCGTCGCCGCACTCTCGCTGGGCCTGGGCCTGGCGGCGTGCTCGTCCGAAGCGCCCGCACCGACCGAAGCACCCGCGCAGCCCGCCGCTACCGCCGCCAACCACGTGTTTTCGCCCGCGATCAGCACCGCCGATTGGGCCGAGCACGTGCGCGTGCTGGCCTCGGACGAATTCGAAGGGCGCGCGCCGGGCAGCCCCGGCGAGAAGAAGACCGTCGAGTACCTGATCAACGCCTTCCAGCAGATGGGGCTCGAACCCGGCAACCAGGGCAGCTGGGTGCAGACCGTGCCCATGGTCGCCACCACCACCGACAAGAACGCGCGGCTGAGCTTCAAGATCGGCGACACCGAGCTCACCCCGTCCTACGGGCCGCAGATGGTGATCGGCACCCGCACCGGCGCGCCGGAGTCGACGCTCGATGCCAGCGAGGTGGTCTTCGTCGGCTACGGCGTCAATGCGCCCGAGCACGGCTGGAACGACTACGAAGGTCTCGACGTACGCGGCAAGACCGTGGTCATGCTGATCAACGATCCCGGCTTCCACACCGCCGACGAGAGCCTGTTCGAAGGCAAGCGCATGACCTACTACGGGCGCTGGACCTACAAGTTCGAGGAGGCCGCCCGTCAGGGCGCCGCGCTGGCCCTGATCATCCACGACGATGCCGGCGCGGCCTATCCGTGGGCGGTGGTCGAGAACGGCTGGACCGGCCCGCAGTTCGATCTGCCGACCAGTGTCGACCCCGAGCCGCGGCTGCCGCTGCAGGGCTGGATCAACGGCCCTACCGCGAGCGAGCTGCTGACCGCCGCCGGCCAGGATCTGGAAACCCTGCGCACGGCCGCCAACCAGCGCGGCTTCCAGCCGGTGGCGCTGGGCGCGACCGCCAGCGCGGCGATCCGCAGCAGCGTGCAGGAGGGCAAGTCCGACAACGTGCTGGCGCTGCTGCCGGGCACCGATCGCGCCGAGGAAGTGGTGGTCTACATGGCCCACTGGGACCACCTCGGCCGCAGTTTCCAGCCGGGAGGCGACCAGATCTACAACGGCGCCATCGACAACGCCACCGGCGTCGCCGGCATCCTTGAAATCGCCGGCAAGTTCGCCGGTGGCCCGCGGCCCGGCCGCTCGCTGCTGTTCACCGTGGTGACCCTGGAGGAATCCGGCCTGCTCGGCTCCAAGTACTACGTCGCCAACCCGGTGGTGCCGCTGCACAAGACGGTGGCGGCGGTGAATCTGGATGCGATGAGCGTGATCGGCCGCGTCCGCGACTTCACCGTGATCGGCATCGGCAGCTCGGAGCTTGAAGACATCCTGCGCCCGATCGCCGAGAGCCAGGGCCGCATGCTGCAGCCGGAATCGGCGCCGCAGGGTGGCTTCTACTTCCGCTCGGATCACTTCAACTTCGCCAAGGCCGGCGTGCCGTCGCTGTACGCCAAGGGCGGCGTCGACCACTTCGAGAAGGGCGAAGCCTTCGGCAAGGAGCTGGCCGCCGACTACACCGCAAACCGCTACCACAAGCCCGGCGATGAGTTCGATCCGAACTGGGATCTGGCCGGCGTGCAGGAAGACCTCGACGCGCTTTACGCCGTCGGCGAGCGCATCGTCACCACCGAGGTGTGGCCGAACTGGTACGCCGGCAGCGCCTTCAAGGCCACCCGCGATGCCTCACTGGAAGCCGCACGCGCAGCAGAAGCGGAAGCAGAAGCGGCGCCAGCGGCCGCGGGCGAGTAGTCGCAAGCGCGACATCGCGCCGCGTTGAAACAGACCGGGCCCGCGTGGCCCGGTCTGCGTTTGCGCTGGCCGGCATGCCCCGGTTCAACGCGCGCAGCATTCAGCGCTGCGGCGCGCGAACGCCGACAGGCTTCAGTCCTCGAAGCCGTCTGCGAACAACGCAGACGGGCGCAGTACCCGCAGCTCGACGTCGACTGCCGCATTCGCCTCGATCCGCGGCACCACCAGCACGCTGAAGGGCGCGGAAGCGCCGAGTCCGTGCGGGCGGCTCAGGGTGGTCTGATCCGCGCCGTCCAGTTCGACGGCCCAGGGAAACCCGGCGGGCGGCAGGCGCAGCCACAGGGAGGCCTGCTCGACCGCCTGGTCATCGGCGTTGCGCAGGCGCAGCTGCAGCCGGAACGGATCGCTGGCGACGATCTCGATCGACAGCGACTCCCGCTGCACCCACCACTCGAGGATGCGATCCAGACGCTGCATCCAGAAACCGCCGTCGTCGCGGGCGGCGGTGAGCACGCTGGCGACCGTGGGCAGCAGGTTCTCGCGGCTGGGCTGACCTTCGGGGTCGTTGATCGCGTAGCCACCGAGGATCCACGGATGGGTCACCCAGTTGAACAGGCCGCGCCGACTGGCGACGAAGGCCGCCTTGTCGCGCATCAGCACCGAGATCTCGTTGCCGCTCAGGCCGAACTGGTCGACCAGCACGTAATCCATCGGCGCCGAGGGCGGCAGGCTCCAGACCTCGCCGGTGAACCAGGGCAGGCCGCATTCGCACCAGACGTCCTGGTCGCTGCTGTCGTAGGCGAGCCCCGCGGCGGCGGCCGCGCGCCAGGTGTTGAAGTCGACCAGCAGAGCGGGCTGGGTGGCGAGATCCTGTCCGCGGATCACGCTGTGCACGTCGCCGTGTCCGGCCAGCTCGGCGCCCGCATCCAGAATCGCCCGCACGATCGCGGGGTTCTCGACCGCGCCCTCGCTGCCGACATCGCCGCCGGCCTGGCCCACGATGAAGAAGGTTCCGAACTCGGACAGTCCGAGCTGCTGGAAGATCGACAGCAGGGCCGGCACCACGCTGCGCATCGGCGCGCGCTCGGTGTCGGCAGTGAATGCGTAAGCGGCGCGGCGCGCCTGCGGCCAGTGCCCAAGCTGCACCTGCGGGGCTCGCGTGTTGACCCAGGACACCGCCTCCTGCACCGGCATGCGCCAGCCCAGCGGGTAGTTCCAGTCGGCATAGGTGCCGGCCAGCGCGCCGAAGTAGACCGCGCGCCCCTCACCGCTGGCCGCCGCGAATACGGCCGGCTCGACGTCGGCGCGGGTCCAAGCGCTCTCGGAGCTGCGCCAGCGCGCCAGCACCAGCCCGCCCTCGGCGGTCGCGGTGTAGGCCGGCCACTGCAGCCGGTACAGCAGCTGCGGCACCAC
>JBIJCA010000097.1:0-14682 GCA_044344935.1 Aquimonas sp.
GCCAATGACTGCCGCAGCGCCTGCGCCTGGGCACCGATGGCCGCCCGCTTGGCGTCAGGCAATCGCTCCAGGCTGCGCCACTGCAGGGCCGCGCGCGGGTGCTTGGCGAAGCGCTCGCGGTGGCGATCGAGGAAATCCCAATACAGCGTGGTGAACGGACACGCCTTCGGGCCGACCGCTTCATCGGGCTTGAAGCGGCAGCCGCTGCAGTAGTTGCCCATGCGCTGGATGTACTTGCCCGAGGCGCAATAGGGCTTGCTCGCCATGACCCCGCCGTCGGCAAACTGGCTCATGCCCAGCACGTTGGGCAGCTCAACCCACTCGACCGCGTCGACGTAGACCGCGAGATACCAGGCGTGCACCTCGCGCGGGCGCACGCCCAGCAGCAGGGCGAACAGCCCGGTCACCATCAGGCGCTGGATGTGGTGCGCGTAGCCGTAGCGCAGGGTCTGCCCGATCGACTGCTTCAGGCACTGCATGTCGGTGTCGCCGGTCCAGTAGAACGCCGGCAGCGGAGCCTCCGCGCCGAGCGCGTTGTCGTCGAGATAGCCCGGCATGCGCAGCCAGTACAGGCCGCGCACGTACTCGCGCCAGCCGAGGATCTGCCGCACGAAGCCCTCGACCGCGGCCAGCGGTGCGTGCCCGTCGCGCCAGGCCTGGACCGCGGCATTGATGACGCGGCGCGGATGGATCAGCTTGAGGTTCAGCGCCACCGACAGGCGCGAGTGGTACAGCCACGGCTGCTCGGTCCACATCGCGTCCTGGTAGCGGCCGAACAGCGGCAGGCGATGGCGAACGAAATCATCCAACGCCTCTTCGGCCTGCCCAGGCGTCAGCGGCCAGTCGAAGTCGGCGAGCGCGCCGGGGTGGTCGGCAAAGCGTTCCGCGACGAGCGCCAGCACTTCGGTGGTGATCGCGTCGGGTGCGAAAGCGACGGGTGCAGGCAGCAGACCCGGACCGCGCGCATCGAAGCTGTCGCGGTTGTCGGCGTCGAAATTCCACTGCCCGCCGGCCGGCTCGCGTCCGCTCATCAGCACATCGTGGCGCTGGCGCAGCCAGCGGTAGAAGAACTCCAGCCGCAGCTCCTTCTTGCCGCGCGCCCAGCCGGCGTAGTCGTCGATGCCGCACAGGAAGTGGCGGTCTTCGCGCTCGATGACGCTCAGACCGGCATCGGCCGCCACCGCCAGCAGGCTCTGCCAGACCCGCCAGTCGCCCGGCCGCACCCAGCACAGCTCGGTAGGCTTGAGCCGCGCGATGTCAGCGGCGAGGGCGGCGGCGAGATCGGCGTGCGCGTGCTCGCCGAGTCGATGGTGAATCAGCGCCCTGCCCTGCGCGCAAAGGTCTTCCGCGAAGTGACGCATGCCGGCCAGAAACACCGCGAGGCGCGCCTTGTGCGACCACACGTGGGTGCTCTCGTCAGCGACCTCCGCCATCCAGACGACATCGCAGGCCGGATCGAAACCGTCAAACAGCGCGCTGTCGCGGTCGAGCTGATCGCCCAGAACGAGGTGCAGGCGGCGGATCCGGGCGGGGAGCTGTTGCATGGCTGACCTATACTGGCCGCCCCGTCCGGGGCAGGGAGCGAAACCGATGAGCAGTGTGCGTGGTAGTGCGTGGATGGCGTGTGCGTTGGCGATCGCCCTGCAGCTGTCCGGATGCGGCGGCAACGCCCCACCGCCACCGCCTCCCGAGGCGCCGACGCTCGAAACGGCTCAGGTGCAGGGTTTCGGCGTCAGCCGCTGGGGCGCCGAGCGCTACAACGGCCGTCCGGCCCTGGTGCTGGAGTTCTCGCAGCCGCTGGCGGTCACCCAGCCCTTCGACGAACTGCTCAAGGTCACGGGCCCCGACGGCGCCGAAGGCCAGAGCGGCTGGACGCTGGATCCCGACCGCACGCGCCTTCGCTATCCGTACATCGAGGCCGACAAACACTACTCGGTGCGCATCGATGCGCGCCTGACCGCGGCCGAAGGCGCCAGCCTCGGCAGCGAGGTTGTCAAGGAGATCCATTCGGGCGCGCTGCCGCCGCAGGTCGGCTTCGCCAGCCAGGGCAGCGTGCTGCCGGCGCGCAATACCGACGGCCTGCCGGTGGTGTCGGTCAACGTGTCGGAGGTCGACGTCGAGTTCCTGCGCGTGCGTCCCAGCGAGTACTCGAACTTCTTCGCCAGTTTCCAGCGCTCGGGCCAGCGCCAGTGGTGGGACATGGGCAACCTGTCCGGGCTGGCCGATTCGGTCTACGCCAACCGCTTCGTTCTCAACAACCGCGCCAACGAGCGCAGCGTCAGTTTCCTGCCGGTGCAGACCGTGCCCGAACTGCGCGAACCCGGCCTGTACTTCGCGGTGCTGCGGCAGACAGGCGACTTCAGCGGCCAGTACCAGACCACCTTCTTCAGCGTCACCGACATCGGCCTGCACGCCCGTCTGCAGGGCGATCGCCTGTGGGTACGGGCGGCCTCGCTGGACAGCGGACAGCCGCGCAGCGGCGTTCGCATCGAGGTGATCGACGGCACCGGGCGCGTCGTCGCTGAGACCGCCACCGATGGTGACGGCCAGGCCACCCTGGCCCACGCGCCCAAGCCCGAGGATGTGCTGGTCGCGCGCCGCGATGCCGAGCTGGCCCTGATCCCGTTTCGCCAGCCCGCGCTGGATCTCGCCGATTTCGACGTGGCCGGCCGCCCGCACACCGCGCTCGACGCCTACGCCTGGTCGGGCCGCGACCTGTTTCGGCCCGGCGAGACCGTGCGCGTCTCGGCCCTGCTGCGCGACTTCGACGGCCGTTCGCTCGACGCCCCGCAGCCGCTGTTCGCACGCCTGCTGCAGCCGGACGGTCGCGCCGTGGTCGAGCGCGAGATCGCCGCCGCCGAGCTCGGCTACTACGCCTTCGAGCAGGCGGTCGCCGAGGACGCACCCACCGGTCGCTGGCGCCTGGAGCTGCGCACCGCGCCGGATGACAAGACGCCGGTCGGCAGCTTCGGCTTCCGCGTCGAGGAATTCCTGCCCGAGCGCATGAAGCTGGCGCTCGACGCCGCGGCCGGGCCGCTGACTTCGGGCAGCGATCTCGAACTCGACATCGAGGGCGCCTATCTGTACGGCGCGCCCGCCGGTGGCAACCGCTTCACCGCTGAACTCGCCTATCGCGTCGACGTCGAGGCCGTGCCCGCACTGCGCGGCTACCGCTTCGGTGACGCCACCCTAAAGATGCCCGAGCCGCAGCAGGTGCTGGACATCGAACTCGATGACGACGGCCGCAGCGCGCAGACGGTCGAGTTGCTCAAGGACGGCGGCGCTACCGCCAGCCCGCTGCAGGTGATCGTCAACGGCAGCCTGTTCGAGAGCGGCGGTCGCGCGATCCGCCGCAGCCTGGTGCGCAGCCTGTGGCCGGCGCCGCAGCTGGTGGGCGTGCGGCCGCTGTTCGAGCTGGCCGACGGCCCCGGCACCGACACCGAGGCGCGCTTCGAGATCGTGCGCGCCGACGCCGCGGGCGCCCTGCACGCCGGCGCTGCGCTTGAAGTCAAGCTGGTACAGGAACTGCGCGAGCTGCACTGGAGCTGGGCTGATGGCGCCGGCTGGAAAACCGACTACACCCGAAGCCTGCTGACCGTCGAGACCCGCAGCGTCGACTTCGACGGCAAGAGCGCGGTGCAGGTCAGTCTGCCCGTGCAGTGGGGCGAGTACCGGCTGGAAGTGACCGACCCGGCGACGCAGCTGACCACCCGCCTGCCCTTCCAGGCCGGTTGGGGCTGGGACGATGAGAACCGCGGCCTCGACGCGCGCCCCGACAAGGTGAAGCTGGCGCTGGACAAGCCGGCCTACCGGGTGGGCGACGTCGCCGAGATCACCGTCACTGCGCCCTATGAAGGTCCGGCGGTGCTGCTGGTGGAGAGCGATCGCCTGCTGCACAGCGAATCGCTGGAGGTGCAGCCCGGCACCGTGCTGCGCGTGCCGGTCAGCGAAGACATGAATCGCCATGACGTTTACGTCAGCCTGCTGCTGATGCGGCCGGGCCAGAACGCGCAGCAGCCGGGGCCCAATCGCGCGGTCGGCATCGTCCACCTGCCGATGGCGCGCGAAGAACGCCGCATCGCGCTGCAGCTGACGGCGCCGAAAACGCCCGTGCGCCCCGGAGAGACGCTCGAAATCACCGTGCAGGCCAGCGATCTGGCCGGCGAACGCGCACATCTGACCGTGGATGCCGTCGACCAGGGCATCCTCAGCCTGACCCGCTATCCGCTGCCGGATCCGCTGGCGCATTTCCTCGCCCGTCGCGGCCTGTCGATCGAAGCCTGGGATCTGTACGGCCGCGTCATCGAGCGCTTCGAAGGCCAGCGCGCGCGCCTGCGTTTCGGCGGCGATGCCGCCCTGCCCAGCCTGCCGCAGGCGCGCCGACCGACCGCCAAGGTCAAGACCGTTGCCCTGCATTCGGGGCCGGTGTCCTTCGACGCTGAAGGCCGGGCCACGGTCCAATTCACCGCGCCCGACTTCAACGGCGCCCTGCGCATCGCCGCGCTGGCCTTCAGCGCCGAGCGCTACGGCCAGGCCGAAGACGAAGTGATCGTGCGCGCGCCGCTGGTCATGGAAGTCAGCACGCCGCGGGTGATGGCACCCGGTGACCGCGCCCAGCTCAGCGTCGATCTGCAGAATCTGAGCGGCGCAGATGCCCGCTACACCGTCAGCGCCCGTGCGGAGTCGCCGCTGCGCATCGGCGCCGGCAGCCAGCAGGTCGAGCTGCGCGACGGCGCACGCCGCACCCTGCTGTTCGATCTGCAGGCCGGCGCCGGCAACACCGCCGCCAAGTTCAGCGTCACCGCCAGCGACGGCAGCACCGAACTGCAGCGCGACTTCGAACTGGTGATCCGTCCTGCCTGGCCGGCCGAGCGGTTGAGCCGCGTGCGCGTGCTGCGCGATGCCGAAACGCTGTCCTATGACCTCGGCGACCTCGCCCCGCTCGAGGTGGACAGCGCCCTGCTGCAGGTCAGCCTGAGCCGTCGCCCGCCGATTCCCTTCGCCGATGCGCTCAAGGGCCTGATCGACTACCCCTACGGCTGCCTTGAGCAGACCAGCAGCCGGCTGTGGCCGCTGGTCTGGCTGGGCAGCGAAGGCGGCCAGCGTTTGCCGGTGACGCAGATGAACCCGCACATGCGCCGCGACGCCATTGCCGCCGGCTTCGCGCGCCTGTCGGCCATGCAGCAGGCGAGCGGTCACTTCAGCTTCTGGCCCGGCGACAGCTGGGAGCAGCCGATGCTGACGCCCTACGTGGCCGACCTGCTGCTGAGCGCACGCGAGCAGGGCGAAGCAGTCCCGGAGACCGTACTCGAAGCCGCGCTCAAGCGCCTCTCGGAAGACCTCCTGAGCGGCGGCGATGGCTACTGGAACTACGACAACCCCGCGCATCTGCGCTTCGCCGCGCGCGCCCATGCCGGCTACGTGCTGGCGCGGGTCAACCGCGCACCGCTCGGCACCCTGCGGACGCTTTTCGACAATGAACAGGGGCAGTCGCTGACTGCGCTGCCGCTGGTGCATCTGGCGGTGGCCCTGCAACTGCAGGGCGACCCCGAGCGTGCGAAGAAGGCTCTGGCTGCAGCCGAAGCCAAGAACGACGCGCGCCCGGAGTATCTCGGCGACTACGGCTCGGAGATCCGCGACGCCGCGCTCGTGCAGGTGCTGCTGCGCAGCCACGGACTGAACGACGCCAGCACCGACGAGGCCCTGATGAACCTGGTCCGCGCGATCGACGCGCGCGGACCGCAGCGCTGGTTCAGCACCCAGGAACAGGCCGCCTTGTTCCGTCTCGGCAGCCTGCTGCTGCAGGACGGCGACGACCGCATCGGACTGCAGGTCTCGGGCGAGGCCACGCGCGCGCCAGCGCTGCTGCACAGCCTGCGGCTGGACGCCGAGCGCCTGCGCGGGGGCGTGCAGTTGGCCCCGCAGGGCGAGGGGCCGATCCACGTGGTCGAAGACGTGGTCGGCTTCCGTCGCGAGGCGCCGGCGCCGGTCAGCGAAGGCCTGCGCGTGCAGCGCGCTTTCTTCCACACGGACGGCCGCGAATGGGCCGGCGGCGCGCTGAAGGAAGGCGACATGCTGGTGGTCAGGCTGACCATCGAGAGCGAACAGGCGCTGCGCGAGGGGCTGGTGGTCGATCTGCTGCCGGGCGGTCTGGAAGCTGAGAACCTGTCGCTCGGCGACCCCAACCAGATCGGCGCGATGGTCATCGACGGTCTCGCCATGAGCGAACGGCAGTGGCAGGCCGACATCAAGCATCAGGAATACCGCGACGACCGCTTCGTCGCCGCCTTCAGCCTCTGGCCCGGGCAGCAGGCGCGGCTGTTCTACCTGGCCCGTGCGGTCAGCCCCGGCGACTACGTGCTGCCACCGCCCTTTGTCGAAGACATGTACCGGCCGGATCGCCGCGCCATCGGCGAGGCCAAGCCGGCGCGGCTGCGCGTTGGCGGCACCGACTGAGGCCCGCAGGCCGCACTGAGGCCGCTTACCGACGATGCCCGTGCAGAAGCCCAAGACCGCGAAGACGCGGGGAGCGCCAAACGCTCCCCGCGCGCTGCCGAAGACCGCCGAAACCCCGCCCAGCCGGCCGATGAACCCGCAGGCACGCTTCGAGTTCTTCCGTCGCCTGCGCGAGCTGAACCCCGAGCCCAAGACCGAGCTGGAATACAGCAGCGCCTTCGAGCTGCTGATCGCCGTGCTGCTGTCGGCGCAGGCCACTGACGTCAGCGTCAACAAGGCCACCCGGCGGCTGTTTCCGATCGCGCGCAGCCCACAGGCCATGCTCGATCTCGGCGAGGAGCGCCTGCGCGCGCTGATCTCAACGATCGGTCTGTACAAGGCCAAGGCCGCCAACACGCTCGCCACCTGCCGACTGCTGATCGAACGCCACGGCGGCGAGGTGCCGGCCGAACGTGAAGCGCTTGAACAACTCCCTGGGGTAGGCCGCAAGACCGCCAACGTGGTGCTCAACACCTGGTTCCGCCAGCCGACGATGGCAGTCGACACCCACATCTTCCGCGTCGCCAACCGCACCGGCCTAGCCCCCGGCAAGGACGTGCGAGCCGTCGAGGACGCGCTGATGAAGCGCGTCCCCACCGAGTTCCTGATGGACGCCCACCACTGGCTGATCCTGCACGGGCGCTATGTGTGCAAGGCACAGAAGCCGGACTGCGCGCTGTGCGTGGTGCGCGATCTGTGCAGGTTCAGGCTCAAGTGAGGTGCGTCTGTGCGGGGGGCTTGGGCATTGGGGTCAGCGGCCCGACCTGAGCTCTCCCCCCGACCGCGAGCGCAGCGTGCGCGCCTCAAGCCAGCAAGCCGTTCGGCGTCGCTGTCATTGGCCGTTCATGCAACTGCAGCATTGTCTGCCGAGTTCCTCGCCCGAGCTTGCCCAATGCGCCGCTGCAGACTTCTCTATTCGTCGACGCTCGTTCTCGCCACCGCCCTGCTTGTCGCCTGTGGGGGTGCCGGCACACCCCCGGGTGATGCCTCCCGGAACACCGAGGAGTCCCCCTCGAAGGCACGACAGATCACCGGCGCCGGCTCCTCTTTCGTGTTTCCGGTGCTGTCGCGCTGGTCAGCGGAGCACAACCGTCTGACCGGCGAGCAGGTCAATTACCAGTCGATCGGCTCGGGCGGCGGTATTGCCCAGGTCAAGGCGGGCACCGTCGATTTCGGCGCCAGCGACAAACCCTTGACCAGCGCCGAGTTGACCGAGTCCGCTCTGATCCAGTTTCCGGTAGTCATCGGCGGCGTGGTGCCGGTGGTCAATCTGGAGGGGATCCAGCCGGGCCAGATCCGGTTCACCGGCAGCCTGCTCGCCGAGATCTATCTCGGCACGATCACGCACTGGAATGACCCGAAGATCGCAGCGGTCAACGAGGGCCTCGCTCTGCCCGAGGCCGAGATCCAGGTGGTCTATCGCAGCGACGGCTCCGGCACCACCTTCAACTTCAGCAGCTATCTGCAGAAGGTCAGCCCGGACTGGGCCGCCAAGGTCGGTGAGGGCACCGCGTTGTCCTGGCCCAAAGGCGTCGGCGGTCGCGGCAATGAAGGCGTGGCCGCCTTCATCCAGCAGCTGCCGAATTCGATCGGTTACGTCGAGCTCAACTATGCCCTGCAGACGGGCGGCGTCTACGGCGCCATGCAGAACGCGAGCGGCAACTTCGTGCAGCCGAATGCGGCGAGCTTTCAGGCGGCAGCAGCAAGCGCCGACTGGACGCAGTCGCAGGATTTCAACCTGGTGATCACCAACGCGCAAGGCCCGGACGCGTGGCCGATTGCCGCCTCGGTGTTTGTGTTGATGCCGAAATCAGGCAAGCCGGAAGCGCGCCAGGGCGTACTCGATTTTTTTGGCTGGGTTCTGGACCACGGCCAGCCGATGGCGACCGAGCTCGACTACGTGCCGCTGCCGCAGCCGCTGGCTGATCAGGTCAAGGCCTACTGGAGCACAAGCTTCCCGGCCAGCGGCAGCTGAGGGAGCGAGACGGGCCCCATGGACACATCGATCGCACCCACCGCGGGGAGCTCGAGCGAGCACCGCGGCCGAGCGGATGCGCGGAAGGACCGTCTGTTCCGCTGGACCTTGGCGGCTGCCGGAGGCTTTGTGCTGCTGGCCCTGGTGGGCATCGCGGCTTCGATGCTCTGGGGCGGCTTCGCAGCCCTGCAGGCTTTCGGCCCCGGTTTCTTCACATCGACAGAGTGGAACCCAGTGGAGCGCCAGTTCGGCGCTGGCGTCGCCATCTACGGCACCCTGGTGACTTCGGGCATAGCGATCCTGATCGCGGTGCCCATCAGCTTCGGCATCGCCCTGTTCCTGACCGAGGTGGCACCGCCGTGGCTGCGTGGGCCGGTGTCCTCCGCCATTGAACTGCTCGCGGGCATCCCGTCGATCATCTACGGCATGTGGGGCCTGTTCGTGCTGGTGCCGGTGATGGCCAAGTACGTGAACCCGTGGCTGGATGCCACGCTCGGCGAAGTGCCGGTGATCGGCGCACTGTTCACGGGCCCACCGCTGGGACTCGGCACGCTCACTGCCGGCCTGGTGCTGGCGATCATGATCATTCCGTTCATCAGTTCGGTCATGCGCGAGGTCTTCCTCACGGTCCCCACCCCACTCAAGGAATCGGCCTACGCGCTCGGCTCGACCACGTGGGAAGTCGCCTGGAACATCGTGCTGCCCTACACGCGCTCGGCGGTGATCGGCGGCATCTTCCTGGGTCTGGGAAGAGCGCTGGGCGAGACCATGGCGGTCACTTTCGTGCTCGGCAATGCCAACCGCATCAGCGCCAGCCTGCTGGAGCCCGGAAACTCCATTACCGCGACCATTGCCAATGAATTCGCCGAAGCGCGTGAGCCCCTGCATCTGGGCTCTCTGCTGATGCTGGGCTTCACCCTTTTCGTCATCACTTTCATCGTGCTCAGCATTGCCAAGCTGATGCTGCTGAGTCTCAAGCGCAGGGAGGGCGTCTGATGTCCAACGCTCTGTACCTGCGTCGCCGTCTCAAGAACTCACTCGCGATGATCCTCGCGGGTTTAGCCACTCTGTTCGGGCTCTTCTTCCTGACCTGGATCCTGTGGACCACGCTCGGTCGGGGCATCGGAGCGCTGGGCCCCGATCTTTTCACGCAGATGACTCCGCCGCCGGGCCAGGAAGGCGGCATGGCCAACGCCTTGTTCGGCAGCGTGGTGATGAGTCTGCTCGCGATCCTGATGGGCGCACCCGTGGGAATCGCCGCTGGCACCTTTCTCGCCGAGTTCGTCAATCGTCGCGTGATCGGCGGAGTGATCCGCTTCGTCAATGACATCCTGCTGTCCGCACCCTCGATCGTGATCGGCCTCTTCGTCTACGCATTGGTGGTCCAGCACACGCGTTTCTCAGCGCTGGCGGGCGCGCTTGCGCTGGCATTCATCGTGCTGCCGGTTGTCGTGCGCACCACCGACGAGATGCTGCGTCTGGTGCCTTCGCAGATGCGTGAGGCCGCGCTGAGCCTGGGCATTCCGCAGTGGAAGGTGACCGTGCACGTTCTCTACCGGGCCGCTGCGCCGGGCATCCTGACGGGCGTGCTGCTTGCGCTGGCGCGGATCTCGGGCGAGACCGCGCCGCTGCTGTTCACAGCCTTCTCGAACCAGTACTGGAGCACCGACCTGACGGGCGCGATGGCGAACGTTCCGGTGGTGGTGTTCCAGTTCGCCATGAGTCCCTTCCCCGCCTGGCAGGCGCTGGCCTGGTCCGGGGCGCTCGTCATCACCCTGTTCGTGCTGCTTTTGAGCTTGGCCGCACGCGCCCTCCTGCTACGCAAGTCGAATGGCCATGACTGACAGCCCCGCTTCGGCCCCCGCACTCAAGATGGACGTGCACGGCCTGAACTTCCATTACAACGGCTACCACGCGCTGCGCGACATCCACTTGCCCATCCCCGGGCGGCAGGTGACCGCGCTGATCGGCCCCTCGGGCTGCGGCAAGTCGACCCTGCTGCGCTGCCTGAATCGGATCTACTCCCTGTATCCCGGCCTCGTCGCCAGCGGTGAGGTATTGCTCGACGGCGAGAACATCCTCGACCCCAAGTACCCGCTCAACCGCCTGCGCAGCAAAGTCGGCATGGTCTTTCAGAAACCCGTGCCGTTTCCGATGAGCATCCACCAGAACGTGGCCTGGGCAATCCAGCATCACGAGCGCATGTCGCGCTCCGAGCTGGACGATCGCGTCGAGGCCGCGCTGCATCAGGCGGCGCTCTGGAACGAAGTCAAGGACAAGCTGAAGCAGAATGCGCTGGGCCTTTCCGGCGGGCAGCAGCAACGCCTGTGCATCGCCCGCGCGGTGGCTTTGAAGCCGGAGGTGATCCTGCTGGATGAGCCAACCTCGGCGCTCGACCCCATCGCAACCGGCAAGATCGAGCAATTGATCGCCGAGCTGAAGCAACACTTCACGATCGTGATCGTGACCCACAACATGCAGCAGGCGGGTCGATGTTCGGATTACACGGGCTTCATGTATCTCGGGCAACTGCTGGAACATGGCGAAACCGATCGCATCTTCACCAACCCGTCGAACCCGCAGACCGAAGGCTACATCACCGGTCGCTTCGGTTGACCAGGAGCGCAGCCATGCAAGAGCCCCACATCCACACACGCTTCGACGACGAACTGGCCCGGCTCGGTCAGGAACTCGTGGCGATGGGCGAGGCTGCGGCGCATCAGCTTGAAGCCGCTCTGGCGGCGCTGGAGCAGCGCGACGATGAGGCAGCCGAACGGGTGGTCGCCTCAGATGCAGCGATCGACGCACGCGAAAGCGAAATCAGCCACGACGTCCTTCGGCTGGTGGCGCTGCGCCAACCGGTCGCGCGGGATCTGCGCGAAATTCTGGCTGCCCTGCGCATTGCCAGCGACATCGAACGCGTGGGCGACCTCGCAGCCAATCTTGCCAAGCGCAGTCGCGTGCTGCTCGCACTCCCGGCGGTGACGCTGGCGTCTGGATTGCGCCCACTCGCCGAGTTCGCCCTGCGCCAACTGCGCGATGTACTCCAGGCTTACGTCCGTCGGGACATCGTCCTCGCCATCGCCGTACGCGAACGCGACGCCGAGCTTGATCGGCTGCACACCCTGCTTTTCCGCGAACTGCTTGCGTGGATGTCGGAAGACAGCCAGAACATCGGCGCCGGCACGCATCTTCTGTTTATCGCCAAGAACATCGAGCGGATTGGCGATCACGCCACCAACATCGCCGAGAACATCTGGTTCATCGAGCAGGGCGAGATTCCCCTTGAAGCCCGCGACAAGCAGGACGGCAGCAGCAGTCTTGCAGGCTAGCAGCGCCTGTCAGCGGCAGCTCCGTCCCGCTTTCGCCTGGAGCCTTCATCGCGCTGGCGTGAATCCCCCCCAGCGCACCCGCCGGGTCGCCAGCATGAACACCGCAAGGCAGCCGAACAATGCGACCGCACCACCCAGCAGGGCGTGGTCCTCGGCCTTGAGCAGGGAATACAGCAGCGTGTAGAGCCCGGACAGCAGTGCGGCGCTCGCCCAGCCCTTGCGACGACTGTCCAGCACGCCTGCCAGATAGCTGGCAATCAAGGCCACGCAGGCGACCGCAGCAATCAGATAGGCCCAGCCGAAACCCAGGTGCTCGCTCAGCGCCAGCAGCAGCAGGAAGAACATCGCAAGCGCCAGACCGATCAGCCCGTAGTGCAGCGGATGCAGTTCGCCGCGCCCCAGCACCTCGACGAAGAACACCGCGCCGAACACCAGTACCAGCACCAGCAAGGCGTACTTCATGGCGCGCTCGGTCATCAGATAGCGGTCGACCGGGTCGACCAGGGCCAGCCCGAACGCCTGCTGCTCAACGCTGTGGCAGTGCGGCAGTTCCGCGCCGCACTGCAGAACTGCCTGCTGCGCCTGGCTGGCCAGCCGCGAGACTTTCCAGCCCGCGCTGAAGCCGTCTTCGCGCAGCTCGGGGGCCTGCGGCAGCAGCGCGCCGCGAAACGAGGGATGGGGCCAGTCACCGCTCAGTGCGACCTCGGTGTCCGCACCCACCGGCACGAAATCCATCGATTCGGTACCGCTGAGTTGAAGCTCCAGGCTCACCTGCAGGTCTTCAACCGACAGCGCCGAACGCGGCAGCGCGGCATGCAGACCCGACTCCAGCCAGGGCAGCGTTGCGCCCGGCTCGACCGCAAGCGAGTCCTCACCGACACGCAGGCCGACTGAACGGATGCCGCGGTTGTCACCCAGCCCGAGCACCAGGTCGACGCGCCTCATCCGCTCGCCCTCCTGCAGCAGGCCCTGCAGGCGGAACCGTGCCTCGGCCTTCAGGTCGAGGTGGTAGAGCAAGGCGGTAAACAGCGAACGCCCGCGCCGCTCGCTGCTGAAACTGCCGTGCCAGCGCAGGTGCTCGGGCAGCAACAGGCGCGTCTCCTGCACTACGCGGGTGCTGATCACCTCGCGCTGCACGCCGTTCTCCATCACCAGCTGCTTGTCTTCGACCTCGCGTTCGACTTCGACGCGCAGCATCGGGCCGACCAGTCGCTGCGCGCGACTGCTGCTCTGCGCCACATCGGCGCGCACTTCGGCCGCCCGCTGCTTGCGCTCGTAGACCAGTCCGTTCAGCAGCAGAATCGGCACCAGCAGCGCGAGCATGATGAAACCGATCAGGGGAAGCTTGAAACCGAGGCGCATGGCGCGCTCCTGAAGTTCGGGAGCGTGCAGTGCACGACGTCGCTGTGGCTGCACTGCGGTCGCGATGTGGCGGTTTGCGGGCAATCGAGCGGAGACCTTGGCGGGGTTGGGGCTATGCGCATCGGTGATCGGAGCGGTGTCGAGGCCTTGCGGATCGATGACCGGGGCGGTGTCGAGACTACGGTGGGTCAAGACCCACCCTATGGATCGGCGAAGCGCATCGGTTGCCGGGAGCGGGGTCGTGGCCATGCGCATCGGTGATCGGGGCGGTGTCGAGGTAATGCGCGTCGGTGAGCAGGGCAGTGTCGAGGCTATGGTGGGTCAGGACCCACCCTGTGGAGCCCGCGGCTCACCGCGGTTCTGCTTTGTCTGCGCCATGCCCTGCCATGGGATAATCCGCGCCCGTTTGCTCCGGCCGCACCCCACCCATGTCCGACCACGCCCCGCTGCTCGTCACCTGCGCCCTGCCCTACGCCAATGGCCACCTGCATCTCGGCCATCTGGTGGGTTACATCCAGGCCGATATCTGGGTGCGCGCGCAGCGGATGCAGGGTCGCGAGGCCTGGTTCGTCTGCGCCGACGATGCCCACGGCACGCCGATCATGCTGGCGGCGGAGAAGGCGGGCGTGCCGCCCGAGGAGTTCATCCGCGGCATCCAGCAGAGCCACGAGCGCGACTTCGCCGAGTTCGGCGTCGATTTCGACCACTACCACAGCACGCATTCCGACGAGAACCGCGCGCTGGCCGAGCTGATCTACGGCCGCATCAAGGATCAGTACATCGCCCGCCGCAGCATCCAGCAGCTGTTCGACCCCGAGCGGCAGATGTTCCTGCCCGACCGCTACATCAAGGGCGACTGTCCGAAGTGCGGCGCGCAGGACCAGTACGGCGACAACTGCGAAGTCTGCGGTGCCACCTACGCCCCGACCGATCTCAAGAATCCGCGGTCGGTGGTCTCGGGTGCGGTGCCCGAGCTGCGGATCAGCGAGCACTACTTCTTCGAGCTGCCGAAGTTCGAGGCTTTCCTGCGCGAGTGGCTGGCCGGCGATGTCGCCCATCCGGGCGTGCGTGCCAAGCTGGCCGAATGGCTGGACGGCGGCCTGCGCGACTGGGACATCTCGCGCGATGCGCCCTACTTCGGCTTCGCCATTCCCGACGCGCCCGGCAAGTTCTTCTACGTCTGGCTGGACGCGCCGATCGGCTACCTCGCCAGCTTCAAGGCCCTGTGCGCTGCGCGCGGCATGGACTTCGACGCGCTCACCGCCGCCGACAGCGGCGTGCGCATGCACCACTTCATCGGCAAGGACATCATCAATTTCCACGGTCTGTTCTGGCCGGCAATGCTGAAGGGCGCGGGCATGAACGTGCCCAGCGCGCTGCACGTCAACGGCTACCTGACCGTCAACGGCGCCAAGATGTCGAAGTCGCGCGGCACCTTCATCCAGGCCCGCACCTATCTCGACGCGGGCTTGAACCCCGAGTATCTGCGCTACTACTTCGCCGCCAAGAGCTCGGGCG
>JBIJCA010000110.1:0-13243 GCA_044344935.1 Aquimonas sp.
CGTCGACGATCTCGATCTGAACCTCGAAGACTTCGCCCAGCGCGTCAACGCCGACATCGTCGGCAAGTTCGTCAACATCGCCAGCCGCTGCGCGGGCTTCATCGAGAAGCGCTTTGGCGGCCAGCTCGCCGAAGCGATGAGCGATGCCGAGCTCGAACACTACCTCGGTGCCTGGGATCGCCTCTCGCAGGCCTGCCTCGGAGAGAACGGCGCCTTCGCCAGCGGCGACTTCAACGGCGCACTGCGTCGGATCATGGCCGAGGCCGACGCCACCAACGAGCTGATCGCAGCCCAGGCCCCCTGGGCGCTGGCCAAGCAGGACGGTCGCGAGGCCGAGCTGCATGCCATCTGCACGCTCGCGATCAACATGTTCCGCCTGCTCGCCGGCTTTCTCGCCCCCGTGCTGCCCGCCACGGTGTCGAAGATCGAAACCTTCCTGCAGAGCCCGCTGGCGGCCTTCGACGCACTCGCCCAGCCCCTGCTGCATCACGCCATCGCGCCCTACGCCGCGCTGGCCACCCGCATCGACCCCAAGCACATCGAAACCATGATCGAAAACAGCAAGGAAAGCCTCGCCCCTGCAGCCGAAGCTACCAAGGCCAAGGCACAGCCTGAGGCGGCGACCCAACCCTCAGCCCCCGCCGTGCCGGCGTCGAATCCCGAATCCCCAATCCCCAATCCCATCGCCATAGACGACTTCGCCAAACTCGACCTGCGCATCGGCAAGGTGCTGGAATGCGGCTTCGTCGAAGGCAGCGACAAACTGCTGCGCTTCAAGCTCGATGCCGGCGACCTCGGCGAGCGGCAGATCTTCAGCGGCATCCGCGCCGCTTACGCCGAGCCCGAGAAGCTGGTCGGCCGCAGCGTGGTGTTCATCGCCAACCTGGCCCCGCGCAAGATGCGCTTCGGCATCAGCGAGGGGATGATCCTGTCGGCCGGCACCGGCGGTGACGACCTGTTCCTGCTGGATGTCGATACCGGCGCCAAGGCAGGCGCGCAGGTCAAGTAAGCGCCGCGTGCGTCTTCGCACTGCCACCATCGATGACGTCCCCGCCCTGCTCGCGCTCAACGCCGAGCAGGTGCATTTCCTGAGCCCGCTGGATGCACCGAGGCTGGCGCATCTGCACGCCGAATCCGCTTGGCATCAGGTCATCGAAGGCGACACCGGCGTCCGCGCCTTTCTGCTCGCGTTCGCACCCGGCGCCGACTACGACAGCACCAACTACCGCTGGTTCGAGGCGCGCGGCGGGCGGTTTCTGTACGTCGATCGCGTGGTCGTCGCGGCTCCCGCGCAAGGCCAGGGCTGCGGGCGTCGGCTGTACGAGGCCCTGTTCGACTTCGCCCGCGAAGCCGGCTTCGAGGCGGTGGTCTGCGAATACGACCTCGATCCGCCCAACCCGGTCTCGGCCGCCTTCCACGCGCGCTTCGGCTTCGTCGAAATCGGCCGACAGCGGGCGAACGGCAAGCAGGTATCGATGCAGGCGGCCCGCATCGACGGGGCCCGCGGATGACGCCCGAAGAAAAGCAGCGCGGAACGCGCGGCGCGTGCTGGCTGTGCGATGTCGTGCTGGCGCCACTGTGGCGGCTTGGCAGCGCAGTGTTCAATCTCGCGCCACCGCGCAGCCTGACACCGGGGCAGCGAGGGCTGACGCTGTTGTTCTGGTCGCTGCTGATCGTGTCCGCCCTGCTGGTCTCCCTGCGCTGAGCCTTCGGAACCCGGCGGCGTTCACGCGACCGGCTCACGAACGTGAGACCCTGCGCGCCGCTTTCGGCCTGCGCCGGGCGACCGACGCCATTACCGGAGCCGTGCGTGCCCTTCGAAATCCTCCCCGATGACCATCTGGTCGACCCGACAGTGCAGTGCGACAACTGCGAAGCCGTGTGCTGTCGCCTGACCGTGGTGGTGATGCCGGATGACATCGTGCCCCGACATCTCACCGAGCGCACGCCGCAGGGGCTGGAAGTGATGGCGCGGGATGAGGACGGCTGGTGCGTGGCGGTGGACCGCATCAAGATGTGCTGCAGCATCTACAGCCAGCGGCCGCGGGTCTGCCGCAGCTTCACGATGGGCAGCGGCTTCTGCCGCGCCGAGCGTCTGGCCTACTCCAAGCGCTACGACGACATTCCGCATTCGCTGCTGTAGCGACGGGCGGCCGCGCACCGCCCCCGTCCACGCATTCGGTCTGCGCGGGCGAAGGCTCCGTTCTACTTGAGGCGCCTGCCCTCGGCACACGCGCTCACCAGCTTCGCGAACCGCTCGGCCCGCGTTTCCGCCTTCTTCGCCGTGGTCACCCAATGCAGCACCGTCTTGCGGTAGCTGGGCGGGGTCGACTCGAAGTACGCCCAGGCCGCGGGGTCGCTCTGGAACGACTGCAGCTCGCCGCTCGACAGCTCGGCAGTCTTCGTCTGTTCGAACGAGTACACCGCCGAGCGCGCTTCGCTGCGACGGGCGAAAGCGGTAGCTCCAGCGGGCTGCATGCGGCCTTCGGCCCGGAGCTTTTCGAACCTGGCGATGTTGACCGCGCTCCAGATCGAGTTCGCCTTGCGCGGGGTGAAGCGGATCGAATAGCAAAGGTCATCGATACGTCGACGCACGCCGTCAATCCAGCCCACACAGAGCGCTTCATCCACCGACTCCGGCCAGGTCATGCTCGGCTGGCCGCTGCCCACCTTGTGAAAGCCGACCAGCAGTTCGCTGGCGCTGTCGGCATGGGCGGCAAGCCATTCGCGGAAGGCTTGGGCATCGGCGAAGAAGGTCGGCGAGGTCATGGCGCGCTGCACGGCAGTGGCGAATGGTGCTGAGGATGATGCAAGCACGGCGGCGCGTTCAGCCACCAGGTCTACTATGGGGCTCACGTTCCCATCCACCACCGGAGTCGCCATGTCCCAGAGCACAGCAGGCACTTGCGAGCCCCTCCGCCTGCGCGACCAGGCGCAGCAGCGACTTAGTGCAGGCATGGCGCCGCCCACGCGCGGGTTCGGCGTGGGTGTCGACGCGCTGAGCCTGCTGCATCGCCTGGCCGGCGCGCCTGACAGCGCCGCCGACGCGCTGCAGCTGCTGCATGAGCTGCAGGTCCATCAGGTCGAGCTGGATCTCCAGCAGGCCCAGCTCGAGGCCTCGGAATGCGAACTCAATGAGGGCCTCAGCCGCTACCGAAATCTGTACGAGTGCGCGCCCGTCGCCTATTTCGTGCTCGATGCGCGCGCACAGGTGCTCGAATGCAATCGCGCAGGTGCGGCCCTGCTCGGCGCGCGCGCAGACGAGATCCGAGGCCGCCGCTTCGCCGCCCTCGTGGATGAAGCCGACCGGATGGCACTCGAAGCGCTGCTGGAGTCGCTGGCGCTGGACACGACACAGAGGCTGTCCTGCGTCGTACATCCGGCTCACGCGCCGCTGGACTCCGAGCGCTGGCATCTGAGCGTCAGCGCTGAGCCCGCGAGCGCGGACATCCTGATGGTAGTGACGCACAGTCCGGCGCAGCGCGAGCCTGAATGACCGCCGCCGAGCCCGCAGCGGCAGGCGGAACGGACGCAAGCCAGCAGCGCCGCGAAGCCGCAGCGCCGCAGGTTCGGGCGGTCGGCATCGGAGCCTCGGCTGGCGGGCTGCAGGCCCTGGAGGCCTTCCTCGCTGCGAGTCCGGTGGACAGCGGCCTGGCCTTCATTATCGTGCAGCATCTCGACCCGACGCAGAAGGCGCTGCTGCCGGAGCTGCTGCAGCGGATCACCGCGATGCCGGTGCGCACGGCGAGAGACGGCCTGCGCCTGCAGCCGGACACCGTATACGTGATCCCACCGAACGCCGAGCTGAGCGTCGCGGGCGACACGCTGAAACTGACCCGGCCCAGCGAACCGCGCGGGCTGCGGCTGCCGGTGAACGTGCTGTTCTCGTCGCTGGCCAGCGCGCAGGGCGAGCGCGCCATAGCGGTGGTGCTGTCCGGCATGGGCGCTGACGGCACGCTCGGCGTGCAGGCGATCAAGGCGGTCGGCGGATTGAATGCAGCGCAGGCGCCCGCGGACGCGCAGTTCGACTCGATGCCGCGCAGCGCTGTCGCCTCGGGTTGCGTCGACATCGTCGCCTCGGCGGCGGAACTGCCAGGCCGAATCATCGAGGTGGTTCAGCGCGACTCCAGCCTGCAGCGCGGCGCCCCGGGGTCGGCCCCGGCGAGGGCCGAAGCCGCGCCCTTTGCACCGATCATCCACCTGCTGCGACAGCGGACGCGCCACGACTTCACCCTGTACAAGGCCAGCACCCTGCAGCGGCGCATCGAGCGCCGCATGGCAATCCACGGCATCGATTCGATGGACAGCTACGCCGTGTTCCTGGCGGACAACGCGCAAGAGGCCGACCTGCTGTTCAAGGAGCTGCTGATCGGGGTCACGAGCTTTTTTCGCGATACGCCGGTCTGGGACTACCTGGATCAGACTGCCCTGCCGGCACTGCTGGCGGCGCGTACCGATTCGCAGCCTCTGCGGGTCTGGAGCGTGGGCTGCTCCACCGGTGAGGAAGCGTACTCGTTGGCGATGGCGTTCAGCGAGGTCTTGGATCGCTTCCCCTCGAAGGCGCCGATGAGCCTGCAGATCTTCGCGTCCGACATCAGCCCCGATGCCATCCGGGTGGCGCGGCGCGGCCGCTATCCGCTGTCGATCGCCGACAGCGTATCGGCGCCGAGGCTGGCGCGCTACTTCGATGCGCACCCGACCTGCTACGAAGTCAGCAAGAGCCTTCGCGACCGGGTGCTGTTCGCGCAGCACGATGTGGTGCTCGATCCACCGTTCACGCGTCTCGACCTGATCGTGTGCCGCAACCTGCTGATCTACTTCGTGCCCGAGCTGCAGCGCAAGCTGCTGCCGCTGTTCCACTACAGTCTGAAGCCGGGCGGCATGCTGCTGCTGGGAAGCTCAGAGACCACCGGGCGCCTGACCCGGCTGTTCACGCCCCTGAATGCCAGACTGCGGCTCTACACACGGCAGGAGGACCCAGCGATCCGCGGCCCGAGCCTGCTGCTGAACTCGCTGCCGCCGCTGCTCGGCCACAACAAGGATGCCCCCATGCCACCGCCGCACGCGCCCGACACGTCCAGCGATGGATTGCAGAGGTCAGCCGACGATGTCCTTCTGCAGAACTATGCGCCCGCTGCGGTGGTGATCAATGCCGAGGGCGATGTCGTCTACATCAGCGGCCGCACCGGCAACTATCTCGAGCCTGCGGCAGGCAAGGCGAACTGGAACATCCACGCCATGGCCCGCGTCGGCCTGCGCGCGCCGCTGGTCGAGGCCTTGAAGGGCTTGGCCGATCGGCGTGAGCCCCTTCACCTGCACGATCTCGATGTCCAAACCGGCGCGGGCAGCCAGCGCGTTGACCTCACACTCCAGGCTTTCCATGAGCCCGCCGCGCTGCGCGGCATGATCCTGGTGGTGTTTCGCGATGTCGGGCGCGCGGGGCGTACGCGGCGTGGAGCGAAAGGCGCGGCCCCGGCCACGCACGAGCTCGAATTGCGGCAGTACCGCGACGAGATCCAGACCCTGCGCGAGGAAGCCCGCGCTTCACGCGAACAGCTGCAGTCGGCCAACGAGGAGCTCCAGTCCACCAATGAGGAACTGCAATCGGCCAACGAGGAGCTGACCACCTCCAAGGAAGAGATGCAGTCGATGAACGAGGAGCTGCAGACGATCAACAGCGAACTGCAGGCCAAACTGGATGACCTCGCGCTGCTGCAGAGCGACATGAAGAACGTGCTGAACAGCATCGAGATCGCGATCCTGTTCCTCGATCAGCACCTCAACGTCAGGCGCTACACCGATCGCGCGGCGAGCCTGGTCAACCTGCGCGAAAGCGACATCGGCCGCCCCCTGAGCGATCTGACCAGCAGCCTGCAGTATCCGGCCCTGCATGAGGACGCGCTGGAAACGCTGCGCAGCCTGGTGCCCTCGGAGAAGCAGATCCGCACCGACGATGGCCGCCAGTTCCTGGTGCGGGTCATGCCCTACCGTCGGATCGACAATGTGATCGATGGCGTGGTGATCACGCTGCTCGATCTCTCGAAGCGCCCCCGTCCTGCCTGAGGCGAAGCGGCTGCGCCCAAGGGACCGGCGGCCTGGGCCGAGCAGCACGCGCCCGAACAACAGCCAGCGCATCGCAGGCGCATGCGGGGTGCATCCTCAGCGCCCGAACCCGAACAGCCGCGCGACGCGCGAGCCGAGTCGCTGCGAGCGCTGCGCATCGGCGTCTGAAGACGACGGCGCTTCGCCCTGCCCTGTCGATTCGATCTGCGCGGCCAGTGCGCCGAGGCTGCTCTGCGCGATCGCGAGCAGCGACAGCTTCACGCCCAGGGTCTTCTCGATGCGCGTCGCCAGCGTGAGTGCGAGCAGCGAATGGCCACCGGCCTCGAAGAAGTTGTCGCCGACGTAGACGTGTTCGCTGCCGAGCAGCTCGCGGGCAATCTGCAGAACCGCGGCGGCGGCGGGGCTCAGCGCGGTCGCCGCTGCGGGGACCGACGGTTCCCCGGCTGATCCTCCGGCTGCGGCAGGCAGAGGCAGTCTGGCCCGGTCCAGCTTGCCGTTCGGCAGCAGGGGCAGCGCCGGCAGGCTGAGGAAGTGCTGCGGCAGCATGTAGGCCGGCAGCTGCGTGGCCAGATGCGCGCGCAGCTCGGTGGCCGAAGGTGCGCTCTCGGTGCCGACGATCCAGGCCAGCAGACGCTGGTCGTCCACGCCGCCATGCACGCCGACGACTGCGCTCTCGATCTGCGGATGTGCGCAGAGCGCCGCTTCGATCTCGCCGAGCTCGATGCGGTAGCCACGCAGCTTGACCTGGTGGTCGCGTCGGCCAAGATGCAGCAGCTCACCGCTGCGCACACGCAGCGCCAGATCACCGGTGCGGTAGGCGCGCTCGCCGGTCTCCGGCAGGGTCACGAACTTCTCGGCGGTGAGTTCGGCTCGGGCGTGATAGCCCTCGGCCAGGCCGGCGCCGGTGATCAGCAGTTCACCCGCAAGGCCGCTGGGCAGGCGCTGCAGATGGGCGTCGACGATGTGCAGGCCGGTATTGGCCAGCGGACGGCCGATCGGGCAGCGCTGCGGCTCGCTGGCGTCGATGCGCTGCAGGCTTGACCAGACCGTGGTTTCGGTCGGGCCGTACAGGTTCCACAGCGCGCCCACGCGCGGCCGCAGCCACTGCGCGAGCTCGGGCGTCAGCGCCTCACCACCGGTGAAGGCGACCAGCCCGGCCTGACCGGGCCAGCCTTCGGCGCGCAGCAGACGCCAGGTCGAGGGCGTGGCCTGGAAGACATCGATGCGTAGCACCTGCAGGGCCTCGGCCAGCCGACCGGGCGCCTCCAGCAGGGCGCGCTCGCCCAGCACCACGCAGCCACCTGTGGCCAGCGGCAGCAGCAGCTCCAGCACGCTGATGTCGAAGGCATAGGTGGTCAGCGCGAGCAGACGCTGCCCGGGCGCGAAGCCGGGCGCCTCCGCCATCGAGGCCAGGAAGTTGCCGACCGCGCGGCGCGGGATGCGCACGCCCTTGGGCTTGCCCGTGCTGCCCGAGGTGTAGATCACGTAGGCGAGGCTGTCGGGGGCTTCTGCAGCCGGGGCGAAGCCTGCGCTCGGCGCGCGCGGCAGCGTGTCTACGGACACCGACTCCGCGGCAGCAAACAGCCCCGCGCTGTCGGCATCCACCAGAACGCAGCGCGCGCCTGCGTCCTCGCGCATGTAGTGCAGTCGCTCGACCGGCAGATCGGGATCGAGCGGCAGCCAGGCCGCGCCCGCACGCAGCACGCCGAGCAGCGCGGCCACGAGATCGCTGCGCCGCGCCAGCGCGACGCCGACGATGTCGCCGGCGCCGACACCGCGGGCGACCAGCGCTTCGGCAATCGCATCCGCGCGCGCGGCGAGCTGCGCGCCGGTGAAACGGCCGTCCGCGGCTTCCAGCACGAGGTCATCGGGCGTGCGCGCAGCGCGTTCGAAGAAGGCCGCGTGCGGGCTGCCCCAGTCGCGCGAGGGTGCGGGTGCCGAACTCACCGCATCGAGTTCAGCGCGTTCGGCGTCGGCGATCAGGCTGATCGCCGCCACCGGCCTTTGCGGCGCGGCCACCGCCTGCACCAGAACGCCCTCCAGCCGCTGCGCCAGGCGCTCGATGCTGGCGCGCTCGAACAGGGCGCAGTCGTACTCGATCAGCCCCTGGATGCGCACACCGTCGTCCCAGAACCAGAACGAAAGATCCAGCTTGGCGCCGCCGTTGGGCAGCGGCTCACTGTCGACTTCGAGGCCGTCCAGCGTCAGCGCCATCGGTGCGTCCTGGAAGGTGAACCAGGTTTGCACCAGCGGATTGCGCGCAGCGTCGCGCTGCACGCCCAGCGCCTGCACGATCTTCTCGAAGGGCGTGTCCTGCACGCCCTGCGCCTTCATCATCTGCCGGCGCGCATCGCGCACCAGCGCACTGAAACCCTGCTCCGGATCGATCGCCAGGCCCACCGGCAGAAGGTTCATGAACAGGCCCATGACCTGCTCCAGCTCCTCCGCCCCGCGATTGGCGAATGGACAGCCGACGATCACGCGGTCCTGCCCGGTGTAGCCGCGCAACAGCAGGCCGAGGCCCGCCAGCACCACGGTGAACAGGGTCTGCTGCTCGGCCTGCGCGAAGCTGCGCAGGGCGTGGCTGGCGTCAGCGCTCAGAGCCACGCGCAGTTCTTCGCCCTCGAAGCTCTGCAGCGGCGGGCGCGGGTGGTCGGTCGGCAGTTCAAGCTGATGCGGGAAGTTGGCCAGCGATTCGACCCAATGCGGCAGCCGGCTCTCGATGGCCGCGGTGTCGAGCGCCTCGGCCTGCCAGACCGCGTAGTCGGGGTACTGCAGACCTTCCTCGGGCGCGGGCGGCGTGCGCCCGGCGCGGAAGTCGGCGTACAGGGCGCTGAGCTCGCGCCCGAAGGCCAGCACGGAGAGGTGGTCCATGACGATGTGGTGCACGCACAGCAGCAGCACGTACTCGCGCTCGGCGAGCTTCAGCAGGCGCAGCACCAGCAGCGGCGGCCGCGCCAGATCGAACACGTGGCAGGCAATGCGGGCGCGCTGCTCGGCCAGCTTCAGCGCGCGCGACTCCGCGTCGAGCGCGCTCAGATCGATGTGCTCGACCGGCACCTGCTGGTCCATGTCGACCACCTGCCGCACTTCTTCGCCGTGCACTTCGAACACAGTGCGCAGCGCGTCATGGCGAGCCACCAGTTCAGCCACAGCACGTTCCAGCGCGGCGACATCGAGCGCGCCGCGCAGGGTGAAGGCGAAAGGAATGTTGTAGGCGCTGGTCTCCGGCGCGGTGGCCTGGACGTACCAGAGTTGACGCTGGCTGAAAGTAGTGGGAAAGCGGTACAGCGCGCGGACTTCGCTCATGGCGGGTTCGTCGAGAGGGTCAAGGATGGGTTTCAGCCGCCCGCCGCATCGGCGCGGAAGCGGCTGCGGTCGACACGTTTGAGCTGCGGGCCGGCAGGGGCGGCGGCCGCCGGCGCCAGCGCCGACCAGGCGGCGATGGTCGGCGTTTCGAAGGCGGCTTCGACCGGCAGCACCAGCCCGCGCTCGCGCTTCAGGCGCGACAGCGCGCGGGTCAGCAGCAGGCTGTGGCCACCGAGCGCGAAGAAGTCGTCGGCCGCGCCGATGCCGGAGAGGTCCAGAAGCCCCTCCCACAGCGCCACCAGCTGCTCCTGCAGCTCGCCCGCGGGGGCGACAAAGGGCGTGCCACCGGCGATGCGCTGCACTGGTGTTGCCACGATCGCCTGCGGCGCATCGCTGCTTTCGGCGACGTCCGGGGCACGCGTGGCGACAATCAGCTCGGCCACCGGGCGGCGCGCCAGCGCGATCTGTGCAGGGCCGGCGTGCAGCAGGGCGGCTTCGATTGCAGCCAGGGCGTCGGCATGACTGAAGCCCTCGCGGAAACCGACCTCGAGGATGCGGTTGGTGGCCACTGGCGGCCGCGCGCGCGCGACGGGCGCAGTGCCGGCGGCCAGCGCGCGCGCGGGTTTCAGCACGAAGTCTCGCAGCGCCAGCACGCGCTGTCCGCCCGCATCCAGCAGATCGATGTCCAGCACCAGATCAGCGCCCACGGCGCGCGCGCGCTGTCGGCTGATGACGGACTCGGGCAGCGGCGCGTACACCTGCAGGCAGCCGTAGCGGAACGGCAGCAGGCGTGCAGCGTCCACGCCGGTCGGTGCAAGTGCGGCCTGGGCCGCGCCGATCGCCATGTCGAACAGCGCCGGATGCAGCGGGTGCTGCTCGACCGGTGCCGGATCCTCGCGCGTGAGCTGCAGCTCGGCTTCGCCCTCGCCCACCTCGAAGCGGCGCAGGCAGTTCCAGCGCGGGCCGAAACGCAGCTGCGCGTGCGCATAGGCGGGCTCGCGGGTCTCGCGCGGACGCGTCAGCAGCAGCGGCGGATCGACCTCGCGCTGGCTGCAGTCGATGCTGACGCGCAGATGTTCGATGCGGTCGTCGGCGGCAGCGCCCTGGCTTTCGATGCTGACTTCGAACGCGAGCTCTCCGCGCGGGGTCAGCTCCAGCTCCAGCCGCCGCTGCTCGTCGCGACCGAGCTTGAAGGGCGCTGAGAAGCGCAGCTCGCGCAGCTCGAAACCCTGGAACGCGCCGGTGTATTCGGCCAGCGCCCAGGCCAGCAGATCGAGGTAACCGGTGCCCGGCAGCAGCGCTTCGCCGCTGGCGAGGCGGTGCTGGTCGAGCACCCAGTGGCTGTGTTCGTCGAGCACGCCGGCAAAGCGCACGCGACCGCCGGCTTCGTCGCGGCGGCGCGCCAGCATCGGGTGCCCGGTCGGCACCGCGTCGGCCAGCGGCGCCGGTGCCAGGCCCTGATCGGCGGCCAGTCGGGCGGCCATGCCGGCCTCGCGCCAGATGCTGAAGGCCATCGCCAGATGCCGGGTGTGGACGCTGCGCGCATCGGCCTGCGCGGCGAAGGCGTCCAGCGCGGCATTGGCCGCGGTGTAGTCGACCTGGCCGGACACCCCCATCTGCGCGCTCAGCGACGAGAAGTACAGAACAAAGCCGGCGCCGCAGCGCTCGCCCAGTATCGCCGCGGCCTCGGCACCGGCCAGCTTGGGCGCGAGCACGCGCTGCGCGGATTCGATCGTCTTGCGGGCGATGAGGCCGTCGTCGAGCACGCCGGCGGCATGGAAGATGCCATCCAGCGCGGTGATGCCAGCCGTCGCCTGCGCGAACAGGTCCGCCTCGGCAACGTCCGCGACGATCACCTCGACCCGGGCGCCGAGACCGCGCAGCGCGGCCAGCCAGCGCTGGCGCGGGTGCGCGGGGTCGCTCGGCAGTGCGCTGCGGGCGATCAGGATCAGCTGCACCTGCGGCACTCGCGCCAGATGCTCGGCCAGTGCCTGCCCGGCACCGCCGAAGCCACCAGTGATCAGGTAGCGCCCGCCCGGCTTGAAGGCCGCGCGCGGATCGGCCCGCGGCAGCTGCAGCGCGGTCCATGCCGGCAGCAGGCGTCGTCGCCCGCGCAGGGCGACGGTGTCGTCGGGCAAGCCGGCGCGCAGCTCCGCGAGCAGCAGTGCGGCGCTTGCTCCGGGCTGGCGCAGATGCTGCGTGTCCAGATCGACCCAGGCCGCGCGCAGGCCGTCCGCTTCCTGCGGCCAGGTGCGCTGCGGGCCGGCGCGCAGTGCCTGCAGCGGCTGCACGGCCGACGGCTCGGACGCGGGCTGCGCCTGCACGCTCGCCGCCAGACACAGCAGGCCGCCCTCGCGCTCGCACCAGGGCGAGAGCGCCTGAGCCATCCGCAGCGGATACTCGAAGCACAGCCTCTGTTGCTCGGCCGGCTCGGCCCCGACCGCGTCCAGCGACCACAGATCGATGAGCAGCGCAGGCGCGCTCAGTGCAGCCAGCGCCTGCCAGTGCACGTCTTCGTTCGGATCCAGGCGCATCGACGCCTCATCGAGCTGCAGTGCGGCGTCGCGCTCAAGCGTGCGCACGCTCAACCCGCGCGCGCGCAGGGCATCGACCACCGCGGCACCGAGGCCGTGTCGATCGAGGAGCACCAGCGCCTCGCCAGACAGCGTGCTCTGCGCGGCGACCAGCGGCGCGCTGCGCCAGTCCTGCGCCTGCAGCCAGTCGCCGAACGCGGGCTCAGGCCGGGCCGGCGCTTCAAGCCGCGGCGTGGCCGGCGCGATCCAGTGCCGCGTGCGCGCGAACGGATAGGTCGGCAGCGCAACGCGCGCGCCGCGCATAGGCTGCTGCCAGCGCGCGAAGTCGCAGTCGAGCCCGTGCGCCCACAGCGCGCCCGGCAGGGCGAACCAGGCGCAGGTCTCGTCGCCGCCCGCGGGGGCTTCCAGGGTCGCCACGCAGCGCGCCTGCGCGTTCGAGGCTTCGCAGAAGCGCGCCAGGGTGCGACCGGGGCCGACCTCGATCAGCAGGTAGTCGCCCAGCTCGCCGATTCGGGAAAGCGCGCCGATGAAGTCGACCGGACGACGCAAGTGCTGCACCCAGTACTCGACGCTGGCGGCCTGCTCGGCACTCAGCCACTCCCCGCTGAGGCTGGAAACGATGCGAGGGCCTGCGCCCGCGGCGCGCGGCCGCGCGCGCTCGACCGCCGCCCGGAACGCGTCCAGCTGCGGATCGAGCAGACGCGAATGGAAGGCGCCCGAAGTCTGCAGACGCCGCAGTCCAAGGCCAGCCGCTTCGAGGCGCAGGGCAACTGCATCGATGGCCTCGACGCTGCCGGCCAGCACGGTCTGCTGCGGCGAGTTCAGGCCGGCGATGTCGACGCTGTCGTCGAGCAGCGGACGCAGCGCCTGCAGCCCGGCATTGACCGCCAGCATCGCGCCGGCGCCGGCCTGCGCGCACAGCCGGCCGCGCGTGCAGATCAGCTCGATCGCGGACGGCAGTTCGAACACGCCCGCGAGCGTGGCGCCGACGTATTCACCCAGCGAGTGGCCGACCACCGCGACCGGCTTCAGTCCGCGTGCGAACAGACCGCGCGCCAGCGCGTACTCGACGCAGAACAGAACGGGCTGGGTGAGTTCGGTCTGGCGCAGCCGCGCCGTCGCTTCGGGGCTGTCATCAACTTGCAGGAGCAGTTCGACCACATCCTCGCGGCCGAGGCCGCGCAGTGCGCTGATGCATTCGTGCAGCGCCGCGGCAACCGCCGAGTCCACCCGCGCCACCGCGCGCGCCATGCCGACGCGCTGCGCGCCCTGGCCCGGAAACGCGAACACCAGCGCCGGCGCGTTCTTCGAAGGCGCCACTGCGGCGCGCGCGTCGG
>JBIJCA010000043.1:0-21623 GCA_044344935.1 Aquimonas sp.
TCGTCGAAGCCATCCAGGCGAATGCCTGCGCGGACGTAACTCGACTGCGCCAGCTCGACGTCGGTCACGCCTGCGCCGCGCAGCGCAGCCTCGTCCAGATCGACGACCGCACAACGGCCTGTCACCAGATTGGCCCAGAATTGCCGGGGCGTTGCGGCCTGCGGGAAGTCGCAGGCGAGGCCGACGATGGCGATATGGGCGTTGGGGTCGAGGTCGCTCATGAGGTCACAGGCAGGAGAAGTGTGTTTCGCGTCACAAATTTACGACAATCGGGCGTGAAAGTGTGATTAGATTCGCATTAAAGTCGCCGCGGCGACAGTGCAGGGCCTCGCGAAGCAGCCTTTGCACATCGACTGCTGAACGCGCAAAAACCCGGATCCACTACGCGTCACGGCCCCGAAACCTCGCCTCCTTCGCCCGCCTGCCCACCGCGACTGCCCGCCGCGGCGGCGCCTCGACCCCAGCCCCAACGAGTACACCGCCGTGCCTTCGACCCCCTCCTTCCGCTGCATCCTGCTGGGCGACCACTCCCTGATGACGGAATGCGGGGACCGCCTGCGCGCGCGCGGACATTCAGTGCTGGCGGTGGTCAGCGACCAGCCGCGACCGCGCGCCTGGGCGCTTGAACGGGGCCTGCAGCTGCTCAGCGAGCACGCAGGGCTGGCCGAGGCAGAGCTGAGCGCCTGCGATCTGCTGCTCAACATCACCCGTCTGCACATGCTGCCGGAAACGCTGCTGGGGCGCCCGCGCATTGCCGCAATCAACTTCCACGACGGCCCCTTGCCACGCTACGCCGGACTCAATGCGCCGGTGTGGGCGCTGCTCTCCGGCGAGACGCGGCACGGCGTGAGCTGGCATCGGATGGCAGCGCGCGCCGACGCGGGCGAGCTGCTTGAACAGGAGCATTTCGAGGTTCCACCGCAGAGCAGCGCCTTCGAGCTCAACGCGCGCTGCCATAGTGCGGGGCTCGCCAGCTTCGAGCGGCTGCTCGATGCGCTGGAGGCCGGGCAGCTGCAGCCGCTGGCACAGAACTTCGCCGAGCGCAGCTACTTCTCGGCCTCGGCGCGCCCGATAGACGCCGCCGTGCTCGATTTCAGCCGCAGCGCCGAGACGCTGGCCCGGCAGGTGCGCGCCCTCGACTTCGGCCCCTCGGCGAACCCCCTGCTGCTGCCGCGCCTGCGCCTGCCCGGGCGCGATCTGCTGGTGCGCAGCGCGCGCGCGATCGAAGGCAACGGTGACGCCGGTGCCGTGCTGGGTGCGGATGCGCAGGCGCTCGAAATCGCCTGCGCCGAGGGCGCACTGCGCATCGACCTGCTGACTTGCCTTGAAGGCGGGCCGATCGATCTGCAGACCCTCACCGCCGAGCTGCCCGCCCGCATCGAAACCCCTGTGCCCAATCGGGTGGGTCTTGACCCACCGGAACCCAACGCACATGCCGGTCGCCTGATCGATCAAGGTCGCAACCCCGCCGACGCTTCCAAATGCGGGATCGATGCGCACCGTGGCGAGGGTCGAGCTTTGGTGGGTCAAGACCCACCCTATGGATCGCCTGTTGATCCGCGGGGCGGGACTCAGGCTTCGGTGGGCCAGGGCCCACCCTATGTCCGCGCAGCGGCGCGCGGCGAACGCGAGGCGCTATTGACGCTGCGTGCGATCGAGCCCTTGGCGCTGCCGTTCGCAGACCGCGCCGAATACACAACAGCGTCGGCCGACGCCATGGCATCGGCAGGTGCGCGCATCGCACTGCGCGGCCGCGGCCTGGAGGGCGCAGCGGCCGCCCTGATGGCGATTGCCCGCTGCGCCGGTGCGGATGCGCTGCCCCTGGCAATAGCGACCCCGCCCTGCCCCGACCCGCGCCTGGTGACGCCGCTGTGGCCGAGCCTGCTGCAGCTCGACTACACGGCCTCGCTGTCGGTGTTCGCCACGCAGCTCGGTGCAGCCCTGGCGCGCGCCGACGCCATCGGCGGGGTGTTCAGCGACCTGTTCGCCCGCGACCCCGGCTTGCGTGGGCAGACGCCGCCGCAGCGCCTGCCGCTGCGACTGAAGCGCGCATCCTCGCGGCACGCTGCAAGCCCGGCGGTGGGCGGCATTGCCGAAGACATACTGCCGACGGCCGCACTCACCCTGCACTGGGACGCCGACGACGGTCTTGCCCTGAGCAGCATCGCCGGGCTGCTGCCGGAGCCCGCCCTACGGCGTCTGGCGGACGCGATCGAAGCCCTCGGCGATCACGCGCAGGCACAGCCCGACACGGCCGCCGGTGCACTTGCACTGCTTGCGCCCGAACAGCGCGCGCGTCTGTTCGAACTCGCGCAGGGCGAGGCCTACACGAGTCACGCCGACAGTCCGACGCAGCAGTCCAGCCTGCAGGCCCTGCTCGCCGCGCAGGTCGCGCGCACGCCGGCGCGCGAAGCCCTGTGCTTCGAGGGCGAGCGCCTGAGCTATGCCGAACTGGATGCGCGCGCCACCGCACTGGCGCGGCGAATGGCCGGCGCCGGCGTCCGGCCCGGCGACCGCGTCGGCCTGCTGCTGCAGCGCGGTGTCGAACTGGTGGTCGGCCTGATCGCGGTGCTCAAGGCGGGTGCGGCCTATGTGCCGCTGGACCCGCTCTACCCGCCCGAGCGCCTTCGCTTCATGGCGCAGGACGCCGATATCGCCCTGCTGCTGATGGACGCGGAGTCCAGCCACCTGCTCGCGCACCCCCGCACGCTGGATGTGCGCGCCCAATCCGCGCAGGGCGAGCTGCCTGTCGCGGCGAGCAGCCCGGACGCGCTGGCCTATCTGATCTACACCTCGGGCAGCACCGGCCAGCCCAAGGGCGTGATGGTCAACCATTCGAACGTGCTGCGTTTCTTCGACGGCATGGACGCAGTGCTTGGTGACGGCGGGGGCAGCTGGCTGGCGGTGACCAGCATCAGCTTCGACATCTCCGTGCTGGAGCTGCTGTGGACGCTCGCGCGTGGCTACCGGGTGGTGCTGTATGCCGATGCGCGCCGTCAGAAGTCCCAGGCGAACGCCAGCGATGCCGCAGTGAAGCCGATCGAGTTCGGCCTGTTCTTCTGGAACGTCGCCAGCGAAGCCGACCTGCATGCGCGCGACAAGTACCGCCTGCTGCTGGAGTCCGCGCGTTTTGCCGACACCCATGGTTTTTGCGCGGTGTGGACGCCCGAGCGTCATTTCGCCAGCTTCGGCGGCCTCTACCCCAACCCGGCGGTGACCTCGGCCGCGCTGGCCACGATCACCGAACGCGTCGCCCTGCGCGCCGGCAGCTGCGTGGTGCCCTTGCACCACCCCATCCGCATCGCCGAGGAGTGGGCGGTGGTCGACAACCTCTCGAACGGCCGCGTGGGTCTGTCGATCGCCGCCGGCTGGGCCACGCCCGACTTCGCGCTGCGCCCGGAGAACCACGCCCGCGCCAAGCAGGTGATGTTCGAGTCCGCCGAGCAGGTGCAGCGACTGTGGCGCGGCGAGACCGTGCGTTTTCCAGGGCCTCAGGGCGAGGTCGAGGTGCGCACCCTGCCGCGTCCGGTGCAGCCCGAACTGCCGATCTGGGTCACTACCGCCGGCAACCCGGAAACGTTTGCCGAAGCCGGGCGCATGGGAGCCAACGTGCTCACCCATCTGCTGGGCCAGACGGTCGAGGAAGTGAGCGCCAAGATCGTCGCCTATCGCCAGGCACGCAGCGAGGCCGGGCATGCCGGCCGCGGCACCGTCACCCTGATGCTGCATACCTTCATCGGCAGCAGCCGCAGCGCGGTCGAAGCCGCGGTGCGCGGGCCGATGAAGGACTACCTGCGCAGCGCGATGGCCCTGGTCAAGGCGGCGGCCTGGCATTTCCCCACCTTCAAGCAGCAGCTCAACGCGGCGCAGGGCAAGAGCCTGGACGCGTTCTTCGCCGAGGCCAACGAAGCCGACATGGACGCCCTGCTGGAGTTCGCCTTCCAGCGCTATTTCGGCGAGAGCGGCCTGTTCGGATCGCCCGAGGACGCGCTCACCATGGTCGAGCGCGTGGCCGATGCGGACGTCGACGAAATCGCCTGCCTGATCGACTTCGGCATCGACGCGCAGACCGTGCTCGATCACTTGCCGATGCTCGACCAGGTCCGCGCACTCAGCGCGCAGCGCGGCATCCGCGCGCTTGGCAGGCGCGCCGATCACAGCCTGCCGGCTCTGCTGGAGCGCGAAGGCATCACCCATCTCCAGTGCACGCCTTCGATGGCGGCGATGCTGGTCGAAGACCGCGCCTGCAGCGTGGGCCTGCGGCGGCTCGAACATCTGCTGCTCGGCGGCGAAGCGCTGCCGCCTGCGTTGGCCCAGCGCCTGCACGCGCTGGGAGTGGCGAGGATCAGCAACGTCTACGGGCCGACCGAGACCACGGTGTGGTCGGCGGCCGACACGGTATGGCCGACGCCGGCCGGCGCCAGCACGCCAATCGGTCGACCGCTGCGCGGTCAGAGCCTCTATGTGCTGGATGCCCGCCAGCAGCTGCTGCCGCCGGGCCTGACCGGCGAGCTGGTGATCGGCGGCGGCGGCGTCAGCGCCGGCTACTGGCGACGGCCGGAGCTCAGCCGCGAGCGCTTTCTGCCCGACCCGTTCCGCCCGCTGTCGGCAGACGCGCGGATGTACCGCACCGGCGATCTGGGCCGCTTGCGCGAGGATGGCCGCTTCGAGTGCCTCGGCCGGGTCGACTCGCAGGTCAAGATCCGCGGCTACCGCATCGAACTGGGTGAGATCGAAACCCGACTCTGCGCTCTGCCCGGCATCGCCGAGGCAGCGGTGCTGCTGCGCGAGGACACGCCCGGCGACCAGCGTCTGGTCGCTTACGTGCGTGCACCGGGCCTCGACGCCGCAGCGCTGGAGCAGCGACGCACCGCGCTCGCCGCCGAGCTGCCGGAGTTCATGCGCCCCAGCCTGATCCTGGGCCTGGCCGCGCTGCCGCGTACGCCCAACGGCAAGCTCGATCGCAAGGCGCTGCCGCTGCCCGTAGCGATGACGGCGCGTGCCGACGCCAACGAACCCGGGGCCGGCGGCCAGCCGCACTCGGATGCCGAACGCGTGATCGCCGGACTGTGGGCGTCCGCACTGGGGCTGCCGCAGGTGGGCCTGCGCGAGAACTTCTTCGACATCGGCGGCCATTCGCTGCTGGTGGTGCAGATGCTGCGCGAGCTGCGCGAGCGCTTTGACACCCCGCTGCAGATGACCGATCTGTTCCGCTACACCACGGTCGAATCACTGGCGCGTTTCCTGTCCAGTGCGGCGCCGGCGGAGAGCAGCGTGGAACGCGGACGCGCCCGCGCGCAGTCGCGCGCGGCCCTGCTGGCGCGACGACGCGCGCCCGGCGGCAGCTGAGGCCGCTGCCCTCGATCAATGCGGCGCCTGCCCAAAGGCGAAGCCTTCGGCTACAGCACGTACCAGGCGTGGCCGCCGTCGATCTCGAAGCCGAGCCGTGCATACACCGGCTGGCCCATCGGCGTGGCGTGCAAACCGACGCGCGGCAGGCCGGCCTCGAAGGCAGCGCGCGCCAGCAGGGCGGTGACCGCACCGCCCAGCCCGCGCCGCGAGGCCTCGGGCCGCGTGCCCACCCAGTAGATACCGCCCATACCGAAAGTGCAGAGCAGCTGGCCAGTGGCGACGACGCGGCCCTGCTCGCGCAGCAGCAGCACCCGCAGCGCAGGGTGCAGCAGTCGCGCAGGCGCGGCGAACAGGCCGTGTGTGACCTCCTCGGGCAGACCGCCAAGCGCGTACGCCGCCGCCAGCACTTCGGCCGCGCTCTGGATGTCGTCGACATTCCGCGCCCAAGACGCCTCGACGCCGGCGGGCAGGCTCGGCGGCGCCGGCGCCTGCTCCAGGAACATCCAGGGCGAGTGCACCCGCGGACGCAGGCCACGCGCCCGTAGCAAGGCTTCGAGGTCGGCGTCGACGCCCTCGCGAACCCACAGGCTGAAGCCGCGGTCCTGCTCGGCGAAAAACGCTTCCGCGCGCTCGATGCAGTCCGCCGCGGACAGGCCAGCATCGACGCGCACCGCGCAGTTGCCGTAGCCCACCGGAAACTCGTCGCTGCCGGCCGACAGCAGCAGTCCGTCCTCTTCCACCAGCAGGGCCCTCTGCTGCCAGCGCGCCGACTCGAACACGGCTTCGAGGATGTTGCGATCGAACAGCTCGCGCTTGAATGGCATGTCGCACCCTTGGCCCAGGCAAAGGGCGCAAGCCTAGCAGTGCACAACAATGCGTTTGGGTCTGCAAAACCAGCCGATCACTCAGGATCAACTGCAGGCTCAACCGGTTCTGCTGCAGACCGCAATGGAGGGCAAAGCCAGGCGCGACCTGGTGCCTGAACTGCACCGCGACAGGGACGTCGCGGGCAGGCGCGCGGGCGCGGACGTCCTAGTCGCCGGTCTCGCTGCGGCTCATTGCCTGCAAGGATTCGATCCACGGTTCGTGCCGGCGGCCGAACACGACCATGGCTTCGAAGCCATGCACCTGCGGTTCCGGTTCGAAACGGCGTTGCTGGGCCTCTTCGACCTCGCCGTGCCAACGCCGCGGCACGTGGATCTCGGCGAGATGCAGGCGGTCGATATAGCCGAAGGCGCGGTCTTCCTCGCCGCTTCGATAGGAAAAGCTGACCTCGATGCTGGCGCGCAGCAGCAGGTAACGCTCGCGATCCGGATAGCGCTCGCGCAGGACGCTGTGTTCGCGATCGACGTCGATCGCGAACAGGCGCGAGGCGCGGGTCCGTTCGCGAACGAATTCGGTTCGCGCCTGGTCGAGACGCTGCGCCAGTTCGGTGTCCTCCGGCGCGGCCGCAGCGGCTGCCTCGGCGTCCCTGAGTCCAGAGGCGTGCCACGCCAGAGCCGCCGCATAGGCGGGGCCATCGAGTTCGAACGCGACCCAGGCCTGCCGCGCCGGCACGATGCGGAATCGTCGCTGCGGATCCGGCCTCAGTTCGGCGTCGGTGAATCCAAGCGCGGCCAGCTGCTCGCGCGGCAGCCAGGCGGCGTGCGCCTGCCAGACTTCCATTCCGGAACCGGGACCACTCTCATCACCCGCCCGGAGGGGCACTCGCCAGTTCAGTCGCAGACTGCGGCCGCTGTTCTCGGTTCTGTCCAACCATTCGTACAGGTCCGACCCCAGCTCGCGCTCGCTGAGCAGCAGACGCGCCTGCGGCTCGCCGCTGCGATTCCAGGCCACGCCTGCCAGCACCACCGCATTGACCGCCAGCACGAGGCCCAGCGACCACAGCGCCAGACGCTTCGCCTCTTCGCGCCGACTCATGCCGCACCCGCCTTCGCCTGCAGCAGGCTGCGCAGACGCTGGAACACCAGCATCAGCAGCACCGCGCTGAGCGCGACCAGCAGGAAGAACACCCACTTCGACAGCCAGTCCCACCACCAGTCGAAGACCTTGGTGTAGAGGAAGATCACGAAAAACACGAGCCCCGTGTTCACCACCTCGCCCCAGCCGCGGCGCACGCCCAGCCAGCAGGCCGCGGCGCTCAAGCCAAAGCCCAGCACCTGGTAGCCAGCTTCGATCACGCCGCTCGGCAGCGCGATGTAGCTGCCGTGGCCCCAGTTCGACAGCACCAGCACCGGGATCAGCAGGCACAGCAGGCCGAACACGCGATAGGTGCCCTCAAAGCCGTTCCAGCGCTGCTGCGGCCATACCTGCGGAAGCACGAAGGCGAGCACGGCCGCCGGGAAGAAATGCTCGGGCCGCTGGCCGACGTACAGCCAGTACATGCCGCTCCAGGTGCCGACGCGCGCGGCGATCCAGGCGGCGATGCAGATCAGCGCCGCCACCAGCAGCAGGCGCAGCTCGCAGGTGTAGGCCAGCAGCAGGGCCAGCGCCGCCCACACCAGCAGCGCATTCTCGGTCGGGGTGATGCTGAAGATCTCACCCAGCAGATTGAGATTCAGCACGAAGCAGACAAAGGCCAGCAGCGCCGCAAGCTTGGTGAAATAGCCGCTGCGATCGCGCAGATGCAGCACAGCGGTCAGCCCCAGACTGAGCATGATGGCGCCGACCAGGCTAAGCACCTGCAGCGCAGTGGGCATCAGCCCCCAGAACTGGCGGAACAGGAAGAACACCGTTGCCGCCGCCGCCAGCGCACCGATGAAGGAGACGATCCGCAGGCCCAGCGAGAGCTGACGGCCGCGGCTGTCGCCGTCGAGATCGTGCAGCGAGGTCAGCTCGGCGAGCACGGCGGCGTGGTAGCGCGCGATGCCCTGCTTCTGCGGCTCTTCGAGCACCAGCGCACCGTCACCGGTCAAGCAGTCCAGCTCTTCGCGGAACTGCTGTATTCGGTCAAGGCGCTGCTGGGCGGACTGGCGGGTGTTCATGGACAGGGCAGTTCGGTCGGGCTGCAGAAGAAGAGCATGCCATGCATGCGGCAGGGGAACACCGGGGAGGCTATCCACAAATCCACAGCCAGCACTCATCGCCTGTGTAGGAAGCGCAATACAAGTCGCGAGATGACGCGAGCCCAAGGCTGAATCCCTGATCGGCGCGCTCCGCGCACACCCGATCGCTGGCCCAGCGCCCGGTGGAGGGGCGCAGTCACATCGGCAAAAGGAGAGGCGCTGTGTGACGTGGAAAGGCTGGAGCAGCAGGGCAATCAGCTGTCGCAGGTCTCGGCTAGAGAAGGCGCGCATAACACGTCTTCTGCAAGCATCGAATCAGCGCACGGCTTTCGCATGCGCTGCCTTGTCACCGTGTACATCACCTCAGCGGACTGGGCTTGAGGTCCGGCAGCTGTATCCGAGCGTCGCAACTGAACTCATCGAACAGCCGATTGAGGTACTCGTAGTTCAGATCCGATTGGCTGCAGCCGAAGTTGAGCAGGAACTCTGCGAGCATCAACAAGGCAGGATCCGCGCCCGAAAGCCTCAGCTCGTCGCGGCGCTCGAACGATCCGGGTGCAAAGTCCAACTCGTCGCTGTTGAGCAGTTGCAGCTGCACACGCTGATCGAGGAAGCGCCAGATCGGGTCCCTGCGCAGCCATTCCTCGGGCTCGGCCGGGCGCCAGTCGTAGCTTTCGATCTTTATCGCGAACCGCCGGAACGAGGATCGCTCTCGCTCAAGCCGGATCCGGCGAATCGGCTCTGCGCCGTCCCCCAACTCGAGGACCGGCTCGAAGTCCGGCGCATGCAGCACGCTGGCGATCAGCCACAGGGCAAGGTTCCAAGCATCGCGGCGGGAACAGTAGACGACCAGATCGTCCGCAAGCCCCCAGCCTTCACGTCGCCCACGATGCTCGATGCGCATGCCTGACAGCCGGGATAGCGGCTGGGGGGCCTGGAACAATGTGGCAAGAAACCGGAAGTGCGCAGCGTCGTGCTCGCGCTCAGCCAGCGCGCGCGGCTCGTCCTTATCGCTGTCACGATCGAACGCGCCCAGCGTTTCCAGCAAGGCCACATGCCGGACCTCAAGTTCGATCTCAACCATTTCGCGTCGCTCTGCGCGGCCACAAAACGACAAAGGCTACACCGCCGAGCACAGCTATCGACGCCAGCACCAGCCGCAAGCCCAAGGGCTCGTTCAATAGCAGAACACCGGCCACCGCAGTAACGACAGGCACGCTGAGCTGCACGGTAGCGGCGTTGCTGGCGCGAGGCTGCGGCAGCACCCGATACCAGATCGCGTAGCCGAGGCCGGAGGTGAGCGCGCCCGAGGCGATCGCGTAGAGGCTGCCAGGCACATCGACCTGCACTGCGGCGGGCGCCAGCACCAGAGCAAACCCACTCGCTGCCAACGCCATGGGCGCCGCCCGCAGGAAGTTGCCGGCGGTGATCGCGGTGGGATTGCCAGCCCCGCGACCGCGCAGGCTGTACACACCCCAGGCCATGCCGGCGACCAGCATCAACAATGCCGCACCGAGAGGCGGGGCAGACAGACCCGGCAGCAGCAGCCCGACGAGTCCGCCGACTGCCAGCGCGAAGCCGAGGATCTGCACTACACCGAAGCGTTCGCCGCGCAGCAGGGCCCAACCGATCATGCTGGCCTGCACCGCACCGAACAGGATCAGGGCCCCCGTGCCCGCGCTGAGTCCGATGTAGGCGTACGAGAACGCGATCGCATAGGCGAACAGCGCGGCGGCGGAGGTCCAGCTGCCTGCGCGCAGCTGCGCCGGCCCGCGCACACCCACCAGCAGGGCCAGCATCAGCGCGCCGGAGACGAGGCGCAGCAGGGTGAAACTGGCCGGATCGATGGCGGTGTCGCGCAAGGCGGCGCGACACAGCAGCGAGTTGCCGGCGAAGGCCATCAGCGCCAGCAGGGTCAGCGCCGCAACGGAGGATCGACGCATCGACATTCGCCTCCTGTGGCCGCCGGCGATGCCCTGCGCCGGCGGGCCGCACAGGCGCGGGCCCGCCGGTCCACAGCGGTCACTGGATCGGGCAGCTCTTCGCCCCTGCCGTCGGGGCAGCGGCACCGCCGGCGACGCGGCGGACGATCACCGTCGTGGTGGCGGTGAGCCCTGCCGTGTTCTCGATGGTGTAGGTGAACAAGTCGGTACCGCACCACGTATCGCCCGGCACGTAGCGCACCCGGCCATCCGGCAGCAGTGTGGTGGTGCCGCGAAATCCACGGTTTACCGAGATCACGCGTATCGCAAGATTCTGCGGGTCGCTGTCGTTGGCCAGCACATCGATCTCGACCGGTGCGACGCCGGCTGTGAAGGCTTCATCGGCCACAGCGATGGGGCCGACCGGCGGTGACACCGTGATCACCAGACTGGCGGTGTCCTCGCCGCCCGCGCTGTTGCGGATGCGATAGCCGAGGGTGACCACACCACCGAGGAACGCCGTCGCCGGACGGAAGGTGACATTGCCGTTTGCGCTGAAGCTGACGGTGCCATTGCTGGCCCCGGTAACCTCAACCAGGGTCAGCGTGTCGCCAGAAGGGTCGCTGTCGTTGACGAGCACATTGACGGTGACCGGCGTGTTGTAGGGCGTGGTGACGACATCGGACAGAGCGCGCGGCGGCACCGCGGTGACGGTGACCGTGATGCGACCTTCCACTTCGACGCCCGACGCATTGCGGGCGCGGTAGCTGAAGCTGTCGGTACCGACGAAGCCGGTCGCGGGGGTATAGGTCACCACACCCGCGCCAGTGAAACTGGCGCCGCCGTTGGCGGGTGTGCCCACGCCGATCAGGCTGAGCGCTTCGCCAGCCGGGTCAGTGTCGTTGCTGAGCACGTTGAAACTGACCGGCACGCCGCGCACCGTGGTGGCGGTGTCCGGGTTCGCCACCGGCGGCGCGATACGCACGGTGATGCTGACCGTGGCGGTGGCGGTAAGCGCGCCGTCGCTGATCGTGTAAGTGAAACTGTCGCTGCCGGCGAAGCCCGCACGCGGGGTGTAGCGCACGCTGCCAGCGCTGATCGTCGCGGTGCCATTGGCCGGCGTCGAGACGGTGGTGATCGTCAGGGAGTCGCCATCCGGGTCGCTGTCGTTGCCCAGCACCGCGACGCTGACGGCCGCAGCGTTGCGGTCCACGGTGGCACTGTCGTTGACCGCCAGCGGCGCGCGGTTCACCAGCACCTGCGGGCCGAGCTGCTCGGTCTGCTCGACTTCCTCGAAGCGATACACATCGACCGCGCGCTTGTGTGCCCCTGGATTGCGCAGGGCGCGCTCGATCCAAGCGGGTGCGGCCTCAACCGGCTCGCGCTTCCACTCGCTGCGCTGTTCCATGCGGACCGCGCCGGGCACCGTGGTCTCCTCCACGCTCAGGAAACTGACGTCTACACGACGGTTGCGGGCGCGGTTGGCTTCGCTGTCGTTGGGGTGGCTCGGCTGGCTCTCGCCCTCGCCGACGATGTCCATCTCGTCGAGCGCGACGCCGCGGCTGGCAAAGAACTCGGCGACGGCGCGCGCACGGCGCTCCGACAGGCTCTGATTGTAGGCATCAGGGCCGAGGTCGCAGGTGTGTCCCACGATGCGCACACGCGAGACGCGGGTGTCCGACTTCAGCGCCGCCAGCAGCGCATCCAGCTGCGAGGCATCAGCGTCCTGCAGGCTGAAGCGGTCCAGCTTGAAGTAGGTGGCGGCATCCATGCCGACCTCGTTGCGCACCAGCTGGGGATCGCCGGTGACCTCAACCTCGGTCACCACTTCCACGTCGCGGTAAGGCTGGACCTCACGGTAGGCCTGGGCGCCACCGAAGTCATAGCGCCAGGCCAGCATGCCGCGGGTATCGGAACGATCGAGCACGAAATCGCCGGCGCGGCGCAGGGCTTCGATGCTGAGCACGAAGCTGTGGCCGGTGCCGGGGAGGAACTTCTCCGCACTGACCGAGAACGTGTTCTGGTGCGAGCTGAAGTCGCCCCACTCGCGGTCGAAGCCCGCCTGCAGGCGGGCCTGCGCAGCCTCGAAGAAACGCCCGAAGCGTGCGCCGACGCCTTGGTCGTAGGCCTGTTCGAAAGCGCGGGTGATCGTGGTCAGGGTGCGCTGCTGGGTGAAGGGACGTCCCGCAGCGGTTGTGCCAGTGAGCGTGCTGACAGTGACGACGCTGCGGCTGTCGACGAGGCGTTCGTCGGTGAGACCGGCCGAGACGTAGAGATCGCCGAACCAGCGCTCGCGCTCCAGCCCGAAGCCCAGGCTCGCCTTGCGATCACCCATCACGTTGCGATCGACGGCAGCGAACACCTTGGCGACGCTGACGCCTTGCGGGTCGGCGATCACCTGGTCGAGAGTGCGCCCGCCCCACAGCCAGTGATAGCCGAGCTTGAGGCCACCAGCGCCGCCCTGCCCGTACCAGCCCTCGACCATGCCGGTGGCGTGGCCGCGGTGGGCGAAGAAGCCGAGGAACTCGCCGTTGACGTCACCGTCGTCGTTGATGCCGACGCCGATCCGGCCGTTGCTGCCGACATAGGTGATCGGCACGACGCCCTCGGCAGGCGGCGGCGCAGTTTGGGCCTGCACCACGCCGGAGGCGAAGGTGAGCAGGGCAGCCAGCAGCATCGGCTTGTACATGGCGAGCTCCATCGGATTCAGCGCAGGGCGCATCAGCCGCGGACTTTAACAGTTCAGTCACAGTTCCGCCCTGTCCGCTCAGCGCGACCGTTCGCCGCGAGACGCTCTCGATCCGGTAACCGCGGGCGTCCATCCGCACCACGGGCGGCAGGCGCTCGCTCTCGAACTGCTGGTATGCGGCCTGCAGCAGATCCCAGAACGCGTCGTGGCCCCGCCCCTGGAATCGCTGGCGCTGCGCCTCCTCCATCCGGAACGGAAACGCATGCACCGCAACTCGGCTTTGTCCGCTGCGGAGAGCCTGATCCAGCAGGGTGTAGATCTCCTCGATCGCGGCATCGGTCATCGCGTAGCAGCCGATGGAGACGCAGGCGCCATGCACCATCAACGCCGAGCCGGTCCAGCCCTGGGCCCGCTCGTAGGCGTTGGGGTAACCGAGGTTGAAGCTCAGGTGGAACTGGCTGTTCGGATTGAGCTGGCTGGGGCCCACGCTGTACAGCCCCTCCGGCGCCTGCAGATCGCCTTCACGGGTCTTCGGGCCCAACCGCCCGGACCAGGCGCAGATCGGATAGGTCCTGAACAGCTTGAACTCGCCGCGACCGCGCGGCTGCACCCACAGTTCAAGTTCGGACTCCTGCTTGAAGATGCGCAGATGGATCGGATCCCCCGGCGCCGCGGAAAGCGCACCCATCGCCTCGCTCAGGCCCGGCTGGACCCGAGCGGCAGCCGCACGGGCACGCTCGCTGGCGTCGGCAGGCGGCAGCAGCCAAGCCGACGCGGCGAGGGCCAGCACGAACAGCAGACCTGCCATCGCGGAACGCTTCGAGAGGGTGACGCGCGACGACACTGGCATGGGCAAAGGACTCGGCAGCGTGGACGCCCTGCATGACCACCCGATGCCCCGGGAGTTCGCAGGGCGCGTGTTCGTCCTGGTTCCCGGCGGACAGGCTTCGCTGCAGCGCAGCTTGAAGCACTCCCTACGCCTGCGTAGGGTCGCCCCCGGGATTCACGCGAACGGACTCGACCGGCGCGCGCGACAGGCACAAAACCAAAGGCCGCCCGCACGCCGCATATCGCCAAGACACGCTTTCGGGGAGGGAAGCATGTTCCTGAGTTTGATTCGCGCCGCCGCCGCGGCACTGCTGCTGTGCCTGTTGTCCACCACCGCCCTGGCGCAGAGCGGCTACACACAGACCCGTCATCCGATCGTCCTCGTGCACGGACTGCTTGGCTTCGACTCGCTGCTCGGCATCTACGACTACTGGTACGGCATGCCGTCGAGCCTCAGCTCGGGAGGGGCGCGCGTGTACGTCGCGGATGTCTCCGCCAGCAACTTCAGCGAAGTGCGCGGGGAGCAGCTGATCCGCCAGCTCGACAGCCTGCGCGCCATCCACGGCCACGCCAGGTTCAATCTCATCGGACACAGCCACGGAGGGCCGACCATCCGCTATGTCGCTGCGGTGCGCCCCGACCTCGTCGCTTCAGTCACGTCCATCGGCGCGCCGCACACCGGCAGCAAGGTCGCCGACGCGCTCGACACCACCCTGCCCGCGGGTTCGCCGCTGCGGCCGCTCGTGGCCGGCTTCGTCAACGCGCTGTCGGGCTTCATCGAGTTCCTGTCGGGCAGCCGCGATCCGCAGAATGCGCTGGGTGCACTGGCCTCGCTGTCTTCGCGCGGCGCCGCCGACTTCAACCGCCGCTTCCCCCAGGGCATGCCGGCCGCGGCCTGCGGCCAGGGCGCGGCGGTGGTCAACGGCATCCGCTATTACAGCTGGGGCGGCACCGCAGTGTTGACCAACGTGCTGGACGCCAGCGATCCACTGCTGGGGGCGGGCAGCCTGTTCTTCGGCTTCGAGCAGAACGATGGCCTGGTCGGACGCTGCAGCTCGCATCTTGGCCTTGTTCTGCGCAATGACTATCCGTGGAACCACCTCGACCAGGTCAATCAGGTCCTCGGCTTGACCCGCTGGTTCACGCCCGACCCGAAGTCAGTGCTGCGCGCCCACGCCAACCGCTTGAAGAACGCCGGGCTGTAAGCCATGGGACTGCCGCGGTCCGTGAGCCAGCCACCGTCGCCGCGCGCCGACGCGGCGACGACAAGCCCGGTTACGCCCGTCAAGGGCCGGCAACTGGCCGCCGCCAGCGCTTCGGTGCTGGCCCTCTGGCTGCTGGCCGTGCTGCTGGTGATGCCGCGGCAGCAAGAGCAGCTGCTGCCGTCGGACGCGTCTCTGGGGGGCGACATCGAAGGCGAGCGCACAGCGGCGAGCCGGCCCGCTGCAAGCGCGGCTGTCGCCAACACTGCCGGAGTGGGCATCCCTGCGCGCCCCTCGGAAGCCTCCCCGGTTCCGAGCCTTCAGCAGCGCCTGCAGCGCAGCTCGCTGCGCGGCTCGACGGTGGACGGCCGTCTCCAGCTCGGGCCGGACGGCAGGCTGCGGATGGACGCTGAGCTCGTGCGGTTCTTCGAGTACCACCTCGCCCTGCTTGGCGAGTTCGAGCTTGGCGACATTCGCGCACTGCTGGCCGAACATGTGCAGAAGAGTCTGGGCTCGGCTGCCGTGCCGAGCGTGCTGGCCGCCTTCGAGCGCTACCTGGGCCTGCGTCAAGCGCTGGGCGCGCTGCCCCCCGGCCTCTCTCTGCAGGACACCCTGCGCGAGCGCGTGTCGCTTGAGCGGCAGTGGTTCGGTGAGGATGCCGAAGCCATGTTCGGCGAAGAGCGCGCCCACGATGCGCGAACCGCAGCGCGACTCGAAGTGAGCGGCGGCGTGCCGGAGGGCGTCGACCGCCCCGCCCCCGCCGCCGCGCAGGAACGGGACGCGCGCTCGGCCCTGTTGGCCGAGGAACAGACGCGTCAGTTCGACGCCCTGGGACTGTCGCAAACCGAACGTCAGAGCGAACGCACGGCCCTATGGGGCGCGGCCGCGGCAGCGCGGCTCGATGCGCTGGACGCGGAGCGCGCCGCCTGGGAGGCGCGCCTTGACAGCTACGCTGACGAGCGCGACCGCCTCCGCGACGAAGGCGCGGCATCGGCGACCGACCTTGAGGCGCTGCGCCAGCGCAACTTCGATGCGCTTGAGCGCATGCGCGTTGAGGCGCTGGAACGCGCCGGCGCCCTCTAGTCCAGGGCACTGACGCGCGCGGCGGCGGCCGTTCTGCGCGCAAGACGCACGCACTGCAGGGACACAGTGGCGGGCAAGAGGCGCCGCGAACCGCCGAAACGCGTCAGCGCGGCTGCCCCTGCGGCGGCCACAAGCGGCGCATCGGCAGCACCGGAACGCACCCGCTGCGCGCCACATGCGTCGCCCGGATGGCGCAAGGGAGTCGACGCCGCCGTCACCGCTCCGGCAGCGGTATGAACTCCGCCTCGCCCGGCACCTTCGCGAAGCGCCCCTCCGCCCAGTCGCGCTTCGCCTGTTCGATCCGCTCGCGGCTGCTGGCGACGAAGTTCCACCACACGAACCGCGGCCCCAGCGGGGCGCCGCCGCAGAGCATCAGACGGCAGTCGCCGAGCGCACGCAGTCGCGGGGCGCTACCCTCGTCAAGCACGACGAGCGCCCAACCGGGCAGCGGCATGCCGTCAAGCTCGGCCTCGCCTTCGACCAGATAAAGCGCGCGCTCGACATGCTCGGGCGGAATCTCGAGCACGGCGCCCTTCTGCAGCTCGATCGCCACATAGAGAGTGTCGGAAAGCACCCCCACCGGCGAGCGCATGCCGAAACCATGGCCAGCCACACAGGTGAGCTCAAGACCCTCGCGCGCGAGCCGCGGCAGCGAGGCTGCCGGGTGATGCGCGAACGCCGGTGCGGCCTCGGCCTGCTCCACCGGTAGCGCCACCCAGGTCTGCAGTCCGTGGATCGGATGCGCCTGCTGCAGGAGCGCCTCGGGACTGCGCTCGGAGTGAACGATGCCCGAGCCGGCGATCATCCAGTTGACGTCGCCGGGTCGGATGTCCTGCACGCTGCCCAGGCTGTCGCGATGGCGGATGCAGCCCTCCCAGAGCCAGGTCACGGTAGCGAGACCGATGTGCGGGTGCGGCCGCACGGCGATGCCCTCGCCCACCGGAAACGTGTGTGGCCCCATGTGATCGAAAAACACGAAAGGGCCGATGCGGCGGCGCGTGGCGTGCGGAAGCGCGCGCCGAACCTTGAAGCCGCCCAGGTCGTGCTCGCGCGGGTTGATGATCTCGGGCATGCGATGGGCTCGGTGGCGACAGACCCGTCGACACTGCCATGCGAACGCCTTCGCGCCAACCGCCGAAGCGCCCGGGGCATCAAGCGCGGAGACTCCCCGACCCGAGCGCACCCGTGCGAACCGGCTTCAGATGAGTGCCGGACCCCGCGCCCCTGCGAGGCTCAGGCGCCAGGAATCTGCAGGCGATCGCCCACCCGCACCACATCGCCACGCAGGCGACCGGCATTCGCGCTGCGCAGGCGCGACAGCGGCACACCGTGGCGCACAGCGATAGCGCTGAGGGTTTCGCCACGGGCGACGATGTGTTCGCGCGCCCGCGCGGTGGTGTTCGACGCCACCCAGGTTCCCGGTGGCGGCTGCAGGCTGAAGAAGTCACGCACGCCATCAGCGACGGCCGCCGACAGGCGGCGACGATACGCGGGGTCGTTGAGCTTGCGTTCTTCGCCGGGGTTGCTGATGAAGGCAGCCTCGACCAGCATTGAGGGCACGTCGGGTGAGCGCAGCACGACGAAGTTCGCGCGTTCGACGGCGGGCTTGTGCGCCTTTCCGACCCGCTTCAGGGCGTTCAGCACTTGGTTGGCGGCATCTTCGGACGCCTTCATCGTCGCGCTCTGCGCGAGATCCAGCAGGACCGCGGCGAGCGTGTTGTCCTTGTCGTCCAGCTTGACGCCACCGACCAGATCGGCCGCGTTCTCGCGATCGGCCAGCCAGCGCGCCGCCTCGTTGGTGGCACCGCGGGTCGACAGCACATACACCGACGAACCCGCCGCGGTGGCGCGCGGTGCGGCGTCGGCGTGAATAGAGACGAACAGATCGGCCTGGGCTTCGCGGGCGAGCCGGTAGCGCTGCTCCAGAGGAATGAACACGTCGGAGTCGCGGATCAGAACCGCCTTGTAGCCGCGCATGGCATTGACCTGGCGCGCCACTTCACGCGCCACCGACAGGGTGATGGTCTTCTCGAAGGTGCCGGCGGGGCCGATCGCACCGGGATCGCGGCCGCCGTGCCCGGCGTCGATGGCGATGACGATGTCGCGGTCGCTGGTGGGCACTGCGGTCTGTACCGTGCGCGCCGGGGCCTCGACGACCCGGGCCCCGGCGCTCGGCAGGTCGATGACCAGACGATGGCCGCGGCCATCGCCCGGCGGCTCGATGAAGCTGCGTGGACGCACGCCGCGCTCAAGATCGAGCACCACCCGCAGATCACGGCCGTTCTGCACGCCCGTTCGCACCCGCTGCAGAACACCGGGGCGGAAGTCAGGCACACGCGCGGCGGAGCCGAGGGTGGCTGCCTTCAGGTCGATGACAATTCGATCGGGGTTTTCCAGCGCGAACAGGGTGTAATCGACGCTGGCGGAGAGGTCGAGCACCAGTCGCGTCCGCTCTTCGCTGCTGGCCACACGCAGCTCACGCACCTCGACAGCCACGGCCGCGAACGCGACCGTGGTCAGCAGTAGGCCAAGCGCAACTCGGAGGCATCCCCTGAACATGTCGCACATTCAAGCCGAAGCCTTCACGTCTTGCAAGAAAAATCGCTTGCAAATCCGGCAGATGCACGACTTATCTCGAAGCAGGCTGAACTCGGTGAGCGGCGGCGGCACCAGCCAGCCGCGCTTGCCAGCCCCGAGCCATGAGATTCATGTCATTGATTACAATAGCTTTTTCTCAAGAACATGAAGCCAGGCCGCGCCTACCGATGTGCACGCGCTCAGTTCGACGGTTCGCCCGCTGCCCTGCACGCCGAGCCGCAGGTTCAAGTCGGCGGCCGGCAGGAAATGGGCGCCGCGCTGGGGCCATTCGATGAGCCAGAGCCGCGCGCTGTCGGCCAGTTCGTCCAGACCCAGGAATGAGAGCTCCTCGGGATCGGTGATCCGGTACAGATCGAGGTGCGCCACCTCGCCCCCCTTGACCGGATAGCGCTCGACCAGAGTGTAGGTTGGGCTTTTGATCGCGCCCTGCACTCCGAGAGCACGCAGAAGCGCGCGCGCCAGGGTCGTCTTGCCGGCACCGAGGTCGCCGTCCAGATGCACAACTGCCCGTGGCGGCAAGGTGGCCGCGAGTGCGGCACCCAGCGTCTGGCTGGCGGGCTCATCGGCGAGTTCAAGTCGCAGTCGAGGCCCTGTCGCGGCACAGAAGCTCATGTCGAGCGCTCCGCCTCAAGGTTCAGCAGATGCCGCAGCTCGGGCAGCAGATCGGAGGCAAGAAGACCGCGATGACCCGGCCCCGCGGCGCGATCACCGGCTACCGCATGCGCCAGCGTGCCCAGCACGGCTGCATCAAAGGGCACCAGGCCCTGGGCGATGAGCGCGGCAATGACCCCGGTCAGCAGGTCGCCCATGCCGCCGACTGCCATGCCCGGGTTGCCTGCATCGATGACCCGCGGCAGCGCGCCGGGTGAGCCGACCAGGCTGCCAGCCCCCTTCAGAACCACCGCACACTGGAAGCGCTGCACGAGCTGCGAAAGCGCGGCGAAACGATCGCGCTGTACTTCGGCAACGCTCGCATTCAGCAGTCGCGCTGCTTCGCCGGGATGCGGCGTCAGCACTGCTCCGGGACATGGCCGCGGCGACTGCGCCAGCAGGTTCAGCGCATCGGCATCGAGCACGCAAGGCAGGCGCACACCCAGAACCCGGTCGAACAGCGCATGGCCCCAGTCGCCCTGACCCAGGCCAGGGCCCAGCGCGAGCACGCTGGCGCGGGCCAACAGGGGTTCGAGTTCGGCTGCGTCTTCGACACCGCGCACCATGCACTCGGGCTGCGCGGCCACCAGCGCAGGCGCGTGCACGGCGCGGGTGCCGAGACTGACCAATCCGGCCCCCGCACGCAGAGCCGCGCGTGCGCTCAGGAGCGCGGCACCGGCCATACCCACGTCACCGCCCAGCACCAGCACATGGCCGCTGTCGCCTTTGTGCGCGTCCAGTCGCCGCCGTGGCAGTGCGCCGGCCAGCGCTGCCGCGCCCAGCGCGAAGGCGACTGGTTCGAAATCACGGCTGGGGCCAGGCGGCTCTTCGTCGTCGGGCAGCAGCGGCGCCAACCGGCGGACGCCGGACAGCGTGCGACCGGCGCCGGTGAACAATCCGGGCTTGGGCGCCACGAAGCTGATGCTCAGGTCGGCGCGTACCGCCACGCCGGGAGCCTGCCCGGTGTCAGCGACCAGTCCCGAAGGCAGATCCAGCGCCAGCACCGGCCGCCCGGCGGCGTTGATCGCCTGGATCAATTCAGCATGTGGGGCGAGCGGCGGTCGCGAGAGCCCCAGACCGAACACCGCGTCCACCACCACGTCGGCGAGGCACAGGCTGTCGGCGGCCGCTTCGGGGTCGTCTTCCCACACCACCCGACGACCTCGCCAGTCCCGACGCGCGCGCAGAGCTTCTGGACTGCCGCGCGCATCGTCAGCGCGCAGATGCACCGCCCAGGCGTCGTAGCCGGCGGATTCGGCCAGCCGCGCCAGCACCCAGCCATCGCCGCCGTTGTTGCCCGGCCCGCAGACCACGGCCAGGGTGCGGGCGCGCGGCCAGTGCTGCTTCAGCGCGTCCAATGCCGCCCAGGCGGCGCGCTGCATCAGCGCATAGGCGCTGCCGCCACCGGATTCGATCAGGCGCGCGTCGATCGCGCGCACTGCAGCCTCGGCAAACAGGGCCTGTGCGGGTAGCCCATCGCACGACCGGCTTTCCGCGCTGCCGTTCGCACAGCCAGGCTTGGACGTGTCAGGTTTCATGAGCGCCAGTGTACGCATCGGCTTCAGGCACATGGACCGGGGCGCCCTGGCTGGATACTATCGATTCTCATTCCCAACCCTTTTCCGCCCCAAGGTCCTCCCATGCGCTCACGCTTTCCCGCCCTGGCCGCTCTCGCCCTGGCTCTGTCGCCTGCACTCGATCTGCAGGCTGCTGATCTCGTTATCTACACGGCGCGGAACGAGCAGCTGGTGAAACCGCTGTTCGACCGTTACAGCGCCGAGACCGGCGTCGAGATCGAGTTCCTCACCGACAAGGAAGCACCGCTGATGGCCCGCCTGCAGGCGGAAGGCGAGCGCACCCAGGCTGACCTGTTCATTACCGTCGATGCAGGCAATCTCTGGCAGGCCGCCGAGCTCGGCCTGCTGCGCGCAGTCGAGTCGGACGTGCTGGAGGCGAACGTTCCGGCCCACCTGCAGGACCCCCAGAACCGCTGGTTCGGTCTGTCGGTGCGCGCACGCACCCTGATCTACAACACGAACACCGTACAGCCCAGCGAACTCAGCACCTACGAGGCGCTGGCCGACACGCCCTGGAAGGGTCGGTTGTGCCTGCGCACCTCGAAGAAGGTCTACAACCAGAGTCTGGTGGCCACCCTGATCCAGAACCCCGGTGCGGAAGGCGCCGAAGCCATCGTCGCCGGCTGGGTTGCGAACCAGGCCGCACAGCCCTTCGCAAGCGACGACGAAGTGATCCAGGCGGTCGGCGCGGGCCGCTGCGACGTCGGCATCGTCAA
>JBIJCA010000308.1:0-5077 GCA_044344935.1 Aquimonas sp.
GGCCCAACGGCGCGGGGTTGCAGGTTTCGTCGAGGCTTGGCCGTGCGATGTAGGGCGCGGCGTAGCAGGTGTCGTCGAGGCTTGATCGTTTGATGTTGGGCCGCGCTGCGCTTGGCCCAACCTACGGGGCGTCGTGCTTTTGTAGGTTGGGCCAAGCCGAAGGCGCGGCCCAACGGCGCGGCATTGCAGGTCTCGTCGAGGTTGGGTCGCTCGATGTTGGGCCGCGCTGCGCTTGGCCCAACCTACGGGGCCTCGCGCTCTTGTAGGTTGGGCCAAGCCGAAGGCGCGGCCCAACGGCGCGGCATTGCAGGTCTCGTCGAGGCTTTGCCGTGCGATGTTGGGCCGCGCTGCGCTTGGCCCAACCTACGGGGCCTCGCGCTTTTGTAGGTTGGGCCAAGCCGAAGGCGCGGCCCAAGGGCGTGGCTCGGCGGAGAAGTACCTGACCGCGCTGCGGCATGCGCTCCACTGAGGCTTGCGGCCACAGGCCACCGGCCGCGGACGCTGACGCGCGGCGGCCGGTGGACGCACTTCAAGAACCACCCTGCTAGGGCAGCCGATACTCGATCTTCAGCGTCGCCTGCGCGCCGCTGCCGACCCACAGGTAGCGCGTCGCCGTCTGGTTCGCGGCGAAGCGCAGACGCAGCTGGGTGCGGCCGCTGCGATTGATCGCGGCCAGCGCGGCCGCCGAGAACGCGCTGCTGTCCTGGGTTCCGCTGGTGAAGCGCGGCACCTGGGCGACGCCATCCAGCGTGCTGGCGGCGCCATGGTCGCTGGCGACCAGCGCGCAGTCGCCGCCGAAGCAGCCCTGGCGCAGGTCGACCAGCAGCGTGTTGCCGGTGGGGTTCGCCCACGGGTCTCCCGAGCCGCCCCGATGGGTGAGCGCAAGCCGTACTGAAACGATCTCCGCGTTCGCCGGCAGGCTCGAAGTGTCGAAGCTGAGCAGGGCGCGGTTGAACTTCGAATCCGAGCCGCGTCCGATGGCGAGGCCGTACAGCGTTTCCAGCGTGCCGACTTCGGCGGCGCTGCCGAGCGCATTGGCCTTGATGTAGCCGTCTTCAAGCGCGACGCTGCCAAGGCTGAGCACGGTGGTGCCGGGCGGAGGCGGAGGCGGCGGCGGAGGTGGCGGCGGCGGAGGCGGAGGCGGAGGGGGAGGGGGAGGCGGGTCACCACCACCGCTGTTGCCGCCATCGAGTCCCCAGAAACGGCCGACCCAGTAGCTGCTGCAGATGTTAGCGTCGAGGATGTAGGCCCCGGCCGTGCCGCACTGCGCTTCGCCGGTGCCCGGATCGACCGGCGTGCCGTGGCCCATGCCGGTGATGCTCAGGGTTTCGACCACGGTGCGGCCGCTGGCGTCGCGGTACTGCCGACGCGGATAGCCGAGCAGAGTGTCCTGCACGTCGGCGACCTGATCGACGCCGTGCACGTTCGTCCATTGCTCCATGGCTTCGGTCAGGTTGATCGGCCGCACCACGAAGTCGGCGTCGCCGTGCCAGATCGAGACGATCGGCCAGGGCCCCGTGTGCGTGCTGGCCGCACGCACCCGATCACCCCACTGCGCGGGCGTCAGGTTGGTGCCCGGGTTCATGCAGGAGAATGCGGCGCTGGTGCCGACGCCGCAGCGATAGGGCAGGCCGGCCATGATTGCGCCGCCGGCGAACACCTCGGGATAGGTCGCCAGCATCACCGAAGTCATCGCGCCGCCGGCCGACAGCCCGGTGACGTAGACCCGCGCCGGGTCGTGGCCGTGATCGCTGGCCATGCGCGCCACCATCTGCCGGATCGACAGCGCCTCGCCGCTGCCGCGGCTGATGTCGGCGCTCTCGAACCAGTTGAAGCAGGCGTTGCTGTTGTTGCCGCTCTGCTGCTGCGGCAGCAGCAGGGCGAACTGCCAGCGATTGGCCAGCGCTACCCAGCCGGTTTCAGCGTCGTAGGCCGCAGCGCTCTGGGCGCAGCCGTGCAGAGCCACCACCAACGGCCGGTTGGCCGCGAGCCCGCTGGGAACCACCTTGAACATCTTCAAGTTGCCCGGATTGCTGCCGAAGCCGGTGACTTCGCTCAGCGACTGCGCCTGCGCAGCCGGACCCGCCAGCAGGGCGGCGCAGGCCGCCCACTTCAGGAACCGCTTCATCGTGTTGCCCCTCCCTTGGACTGCCGGTCTGTGCGGCAGTGCCATCGGCGTCTCCGACGCCCGATGCCCGCGTCGCCGCGGGCGTTCGTCCCGAGCCAAGTAGCGCATGCGCTGTTGCCTGCGACCATTGGCCCTTGGGGCAAGCTGCAGTGCAGCAGTACAGTTGCGCGAAGCCCACGTGGAGTCGAGCCATGCGCGCAGCACTGATCACCCATGTGGGCGGCTGCCACTGCGGCGCTGTGCGCTACGAGGTGGATGCCCCCGCCGACATCGAGGCGATCGACTGCAACTGCTCGCTGTGCGCGATGACGGGCTTCCTGCATCTGATCGTGCCGGCCAGCGGTTTCCGCCTGCTCAGCGATCCGCAGGCCATGATCGAATACCGCTTCGGTACCGGCACCGCGCGGCACTTCTTCTGCGCCACCTGCGGCATCAAGAGCTGGTACGTGCCGCGCTCGAACCCGGATGGCTTCGACGTCAACGTGCGCTGCCTCGATCCCGCCACGATCGCTTCGATCCGCAGCACGCCTTTCGATGGGCGCGGCGATTGGGAAGGCCAGGCAGGGGCGATCGCACATCTGAGCGCTGAGAGCATGTGAAAGAACCATCCGCCTACTGCGGCCGCCTCTGGACGCCCATGGCGGCAGCGCGCTCCGCGAATTCCGCGGTCATTTGGCTCGCCAAACTCCCTTGAATTCACGTACCGCGCTTTGCCACGAACGCCCAGAGACGCCCTCGCTACGGCGTCTGGGCTTTTTCACACGCTCTGAGCCCACCGCGCAGCCGTGAGCGCGCCGGGCCGATGGCGCGCCTATACTTCGGCGCCATGAACCGACTCCGCCCGCTTGTTCTGATCTGTCTAGCCTGTCTGGCCCTGTTCCTCGTCGCCTGCGGCAATCGGGGCCCGCTGGTGCTGCCCGAAGACGCGCCGCCGCCGATGCCCGCGCCAGCGCCAACGTCCGCACCTGCACCCGCAGGCACCGCCGATGGGATTGAAGGCGAGCGCGAGGACTCGCCGCGGTGAGCGCGCGAAGATGAGCCGGTCCGACGCGCTCGCCGGTCTGCGCTTCACCAAGATGCACGGCGCCGGCAACGATTTCGTCGTGCTCGATGCGCGACTCGCGCCGCCCGAGCTGCCCGCCGAGGCCGTGCGCTGGATGGCCGACCGCCGCACTGGCGTCGGTTTTGACCAGCTGCTCACCGTCGAACCCGCGCGCAGCGCAGGCTCAGCCCTCTACTACGGCATCTGGAACACCGACGGCAGCGCGGCCGCGCAGTGCGGCAATGGCGCTCGCTGCGTGGCGGCCTGGGCGCTGCGCGCCGGTGCCGCGCACGGCGATCGATTCCGCATGGACAGCCCCAGCGGCGCCGTCGACGTGCGCGTGCACGCTGCCGACGACATCGAGATCAGCCTGGGCGAGCCGGACTTCCGCGCGCGCGCGCTGCCGGCGCGTGGCGTCGGCGCGCCCGATGGACTGCTGGATCATGGCGGCCAGGTCTTCAAGTACCGCGGGGTGTCGATGGGCAACCCGCATGCGTTGATCGAGGTCGAGGATCTGGCGCAGGCGCCGGTCCGCGAGGTCGGTGCCGCCCTGCAGGCGGACCGGCGCTTCCCCGACAGCGTCAACGTCGGTTTCGCCCAGGTGCTCGACGCTGGCCGTATCCGTCTGCGCGTGTTCGAGCGTGGCGTCGGTGAGACGCAGGCCTGCGGCAGTGGCGCCTGCGCGGCGGTGGCCGTGCTGCATGCGCGCGGACGCGTCGACGCCCGCGCCGGCGTCGATGTCAATCTGCCCGGCGGGCGCCTGTTCATCCAATGGGACGGCCCGGGCCATGCCGTGCGCATGCGCGGGCCGGCCGTATTCGTCTACGAGGGAGTGTTCTGCGAATGAGTGATCCAAAAGGCGCGCCTGCACCCGAGGCCGTGGCGGCCTATCTGCGCGCGCATCCGGAGTTTCTGCAGCTGCATCCGGAGCTCGCCGCCAGCCTGGCGGTGCCGCGCGAATCGGGCGCGGCGACCTCGCTGACGGCGTACCAGCTCGATGTGCTGCGCGACAAGAACCGCGAGCTCTCGCGCCGACTGCAGGAGCTCTACGCCACCGCGCAGGAGAACGAGCGCCTGACCCTGCGCACCCAGCAGCTGACCCTGGCCCTGCTGCGCGCCGGCTCGCCGCTGGCCGCACTGCAGGCGATGGTGGCCAGCCTGATCGAGGACTTCCACAGTGATCTGGTGCGGGTGGTGTTGATCGCCCAGACCTTCGAGCTGCCGGACGCCGAGTGGCTGATCGAACGCCCACCGCAGGCGCCGGAACTGGTCCAGTTCGCGGAGTTCCTGCGCGGCAGCGAACCGCTGTGCGGGCGCTTGGCGCCGCAGAAGATGGACTTCCTGTTCGGCGCGCAGGCCTCACAGGTGCAGAGCTGCGCGCTGATTCCGCTGCCCGCGCGCGGTCTGCTCGCGATTGGCTCGCGCGAGCCCAACCGCTTCTATCCGGGCATGGGCACGCTGTTCCTGCGCATGATGGGTGAAGCGCTGGCGGCTGCGCTGTCGCGGCACCCGGCTTGATGGCGCGCGCACCGTCTGCGGTGGCTGTGCCGGCCAGCGAGCCGGCGCCGGCGCTGCGGCAGGCGGTCGACGAGTGGCTCGGCGCGCTGCGGGTGGAACGCGGTGCCTCGCCGCACACCCTCTCCGCTTACCGGATCGATGCCGAAGCGCTGCTCGCCTGGTGTGCGCAGCGCGGCATCGGCGACTTCGAACAGTTCGATGCCGAGTCGCTAAGGCTGTTCCTGGCCGGCGGCCATCGAGCGGGGCTGTCGCCGAAGAGCCTGCAGCGTCGGCTGTCGGCCTGCCGGGGCTTGTTCCGCTTCCTGCTCAAGCACGGCCGCCTGGCGCGCGATCCCTGCGCAGGCGTGCGTGGGCCGAAAGCGCCGCGCAAGCTGCCGCAGGTGCTGGAC
>JBIJCA010000309.1:0-5066 GCA_044344935.1 Aquimonas sp.
CGCCGCCGAGTCGCGCGGAAAGCGCGTGGTCACGATCAGTTCGGCGCCAGCGCGCAGCAGCTTCAGCCCTGCCTGGTAGCCGATCTTGACCCGGCCGCCGGTCAGCAGTGCGACGCGTCCGCGCAGGTCGGCGGTTTCGGTGCGCTTGAAGTAATTCAGCGCCGCGCAGGGCGGGCACATCTGGTCGTAGAAGTGGTGCAGCTGGGTGAACTTCTGCTTGCACACGTAGCAGTGGCGCTGCTCGGGCGAGTGCAGCGGCTCGGCCGTCGCGGCCTCGCCGTCGCCTTCGCCGTTGCGCGGGTCATGCAGGCCGGCGGCATGCGGCGGAAAGTAGTTCGGCGTGCTGAATACCGGCTTGCGTCGCAGCACCCGGATGCCGGTCTGATCGAGCAGGGCGTCGGCCTGCCGCACCTTTTCCTGATGGCGCTGCTTGGCCTGCTGCTTGAGCTTCTTGCGGCGCGCTTTCGGTTCGGGGTCGCTGACCTTGGCGACCACCCGATGCAGGCGTGCACGTTCGGCGTCGGGCAGGTTGTCGAGGAGGCTGCGGTCGGCGTCGATCTGCTCCAGCAGGTCCAGCGCCGCACTCAGGCGTTCGCTCAGTGAAAGGTCATCAGCAGCAGGCGGGGCAGGGGTGTTCAAGACGGATCCGGGGGGAGTGTCGGCAGGCCGGGGCGGGCGCGGCGGGCGATAACGGGGCGACAGGATAGCGGGCTTGGCGGCGTTCCTTGCGGAACCCGGCGCAGCCTCAGCGCGTGGGTGCTTCCCGCAGAGGGCAGGCGAGGCTCGCGCCAAGCGGGGAATGCAGGTGGTCAGACTGCCCGAAGCACGGTCCGCCGGCGCGCCTTGCGCATCTGTGCTTCGAGCGCGCTTTCCGCGACGTCCTGCGGTGTGCAGGCCGGCCACGCGATAGAGTTGCGCCCGCGGCCGACTCGCCGCGACCGCCTGTCCCGCTGGTGCTGGATGGCCCTTTCGCCCATGAGCCCGACATGACGACTGATCCGACGCCTGAGTCCACCCCGAAGCCCGCGCCGATGCCCGCGCGCAAGCGCGACCCCGAGTTCTGGATCGCGATGGGGGCGCTCTTGATCAGCGGTCTGGCCATGCTGTCGTCGGTGATGCAGGTCAGCGTGCAGCGCAACCAGGAGCGCGCCATGGTTTGGCCGCACGTCAGCGCGCGGCCGGCGTTCTCGGCCCAGGGCTACGAGTTCACCGCGCGCAACAAGGGCCTTGGGCCGGCGCTGGTCCGCGATGTGGCGATCCTGGTGGATGGCCAGCGCGTCGCCGGCTGGGTCGAGGCGCTGGATGTGCTGGTGGGCAAGGACCACGGCTACGGCTGGGACCGCATTCGCGCCAACGATCTGCAGGACACCGTGCTCGGCGCCGACGAGTCCTCGCGGCTGTTCGCGGTGGATTGGGACGACCGCCTGCGCCGCGCGTTTCCGGGCGACGACCGCCTGGAAGTGCGGATCTGCTACTGCTCCTTCCTGCGCGAGTGCTGGATCAGCCGCGCCGGCGTGGACCACGAGCAGGTCGATGAATGCCCCGCGCCTGAGTCCTTCGACGCAGACACGGCACCGCCGGCCGGGTCGACAGAGCCGCCTGCTGCGCCGAAGCAAGAGTCGGTGTAGGTGGGGTCTGTGGCGTGGAGCGTGCTGAGCGCTGAACTGCGCTGTCCAACGCCGCTGGCGGGTGGATCCGAAGCACGCCGCTGCCTGTCGGTCGATCCCAAGTCGGCATGGGGCAGCGAGTAGGCTGCTCGGCCGTTGTCGTTGGGCGAAACGTTCGAGGACGCCGCAGTAGATACCGTAGGCGCTGGCAGCGCCTGAGTGCGCGCAACTGAAGGTGCAGCGCTCGCGCTGACCCCCGGCATGCGCTGAGGACAGAAATGCGATGCTGAGTATGTTTCCGCAGCCTTCATCCCCGGGTAGCATGGGGCGCAATGGAAACAGAGACTAGGTCAGGCATGGCGGTGCGCATACTCGCAAGCGGAGCCTTGTTTGCTGCGCTGCTGATCGCCGGCTGCAGCGATGATCGGCAGCACAGCGAGCGCAGCCCGCAGCAAGCAGGTCAGCCGATGTCGCCCACCGAGACCGCGGCGCGTGTCCTTGCGATCCGTGGTGCTGCCGTGCGCGGCGATCGCGACGCGATGCAGCAGCAGATGCAGCACATGACCGACGATTTTCGGCGCTCGATCCGCTTGGCCGATCCGTCGCGTGCCGTGCACCGGGAGAGTGCGCGGGCTGCGGCGCGCACCGTGCCCGGCGTGCGCTCCGTTGTCTGGTTGGACCACGAAAATCTGTTCGCCACGGTCGAGTCCGCCGAGTACCAGAACCAGCGCACGATCGACCGCATCTGTCTGCAGCTCGAACCGCTGGGTGACACCCTCGGAGTTGTGGTCAACCTTCAGAATCGCGCTGCTCAGAGCGGCCGTGAACTCACCAACTTGAGCCGCAACTGCCAGCTGCGCCCGGGTGAGCGCGCACTGATGTCGCGTGAGCGCGTGCTCGACCCCATTGACCCACGCATTCGCGCTCTGCACGAAGCCAATCAGGCGCAGTCTCAGCAATCCGAAGAGGAGCTCGCGCGTCAGGCCGAGTCGATGCGGGTGTTGGAGAGAACGACGAAGCCACTTCAGCGTTAGGTCCGGTGCCTTTCCCGCTGCGGCTGAGCGGTTAGCAGTCGTTGCTAATCCACTCCTTTCGGCTCCCGCGGCTGACCCAAGTCGCGAAGTGTCCAACCCGTCGTGAAGTGCGCGGGGTGCGCTCCCGGCTCGACTGACGCGCTGTCGTTGGTCCATCGCCTTTTCAGGTGCGGCGCTCAGCCATTGGCCACGCACTGGCGCGCTCCGCGTGCGAGGGCGCGCAGTCGACGTATCCTGCGTTCCGGCACGCCCCGTGATTCGGGACGCGGTGCCTTGGGTGGCTGGGAGCAAGCAGAGGGATGCCCGGATGAGTGATCAGGTTGGAGAGCGCGAGGCGGAGCCGGCGCGCGCCGAAGACGCTGCGGGGCGGGTGAGTTTCGAGCGTCTGCGCGAGCGCACCGATGAGCTGGAGCTGATCATCTCCGGCCTGTCGCTGCTGGCGCTGCTTTCGATTCCGGGCGCCATCTGGGAAGTCTACGAAGACTATGCGGGCCGCCTGTCGCTCGGGCTGGCTGCGGCCAGTGCTGTCGCTTTGCCGCTTGTCACGGCGATCTGTCAGGCCATGGTTGTGCTGCTCGTGCTGCATCTTGCGGTGCGCGCGCACTGGGTGGGCTTGATCGGGCTGAAGGCGGTGTTTCCGGAGGGCGTGCGCTGGTCGCGACTTCCCGGGATCGGGCCGGTCACCCTTGAGCAACTGCAGGCGCGTGTTCGAGGTGTCGAGCAGAGCATCGCCCGGGCTGATCGGGTGGCGTCGACGCTGTTCTCCCTGATTACCTACACGGCCTTGGCGCTGGCGATTCTTGGCGGCTGGATGGGGCTGCTGTTCGCGTTGGTGAGTGCATTTGGCGACCAGCTTGGCGGCGTCAACACGTTCCTCAATGCCGCTGTGCCTTGGCTGTTCATCGCCTACTTCGGCGCGCCGCTGGCGCGCTGGCTGCTCGACGGCGTGCTGCTGCGGCGCGTGCCGCGGCTGCAGCGCGTGGCGCCGCTGCGGTGGCTGGTGCGGGCGCTCGGCTTCGTGGAAAGCCTGTTCATGCCCAAGCGCCTGTTGGGTGTCACCCGCCTGACTCTGCAAAGCCATCTGTTGCCGCGCAGCTTCCTCGGCCTGTTCATCCTGGCGGTGCTGCTGACCATGTGGTACAGCGGCCAGATGATGAGCCGCAACCGCGGCTTCGATCTGCTCGGGACCCAGCAGTACATCAGTGGCCGGGCGACTGCGGGCGGTCTGCGCAGCGTGTACTACGAGTCGCAGCGCATTCCCCGCGATCGTCTGTGGCCTCAGCCGATGATTCCCGCACCGGTAATCGAAACCGCGTGGCTGCCGGTGTTCCTGCCCTACGTTGCGCTGATCGACGACCCGCTGCTGGCGCAGCGCTGTCCGTCACAGCAGGCTGCCGCGACGACGGCGGTCGGCTTCAACTCCAGTGACCAGGACGCCGATGCGGTGAAGCGCGAGAGCGCAACGGACCAGGTTGCGGCACAGGCAGCGGACTGCCTGCGCCGCGTGTGGGAGGTGCGTCTGGATGGCGAGGTGCAGTCACTCGAGAGCTTCGTGTCGAGTGAGCGCGCCGATCTTGGCCTGCGCGGTTTGTCGGGTTGGATCCCCTTGAACCAGGGGGCGGCGGGTCCGCGACGGCTGGAGGTGATCTGGCGGCCGCGGCCCGAACAGGACGCTCTGGTCGAGGACTACGTTCCGCAGCGGATACGTCACGTCATTCCCTTTCTGTGGAGCCCGGAGTCTGCCGCAATGCCTGCGGCTTTGCCGTAAGGCAGGGTTCTTCGTTGCCGGGCAGCGCGCGGCTGCCCTTCGGTCGCGAACATGGGGCTCGCCTGCCCACAGGGTTCACCGCGGCTCGCGACTGCGCGTGGTCATGCGGTTATTGATTTTTGTCACCGACGGCGCGAGCGCTTCTCGGCACGCTGCGTGAACCACTTCAAGGGGCTCACGTCATGCGATCCATCGCGAGCGACATCGATCGGCCGCCGAAGATTGCAGTGGCGGGGCGGCTCCCCGGCGCGGGCCTGCGCAGGTCTCCGGATGGCATGCGTGTTCGATCGCGCATCGGGCTGGCCGATGGCGCGCCTGGCCATGCGCTGGTCGAGCCGCTTTCGGCTCGCTGTGCGCTCCGTAGTGCGAAGCGTGGGTCGAGCACCCTGCACGCCTGGCTCGGAGCGGGCGTCATCGCTTCCGCCTTCGCAGCCAGCGGCGCCTGCGCGCAGACCACAGCGTGGATCAACGAGCCGGGCGCCGTGGCGGTGGCGCGAGACGCTCCCGATGCCGTGTTCACCGCACGCTGGGACTTCAACCCTGCCGGTGACATCCTGTCGCCAAACGCGACGCCACCGGATCGCTGCTGTGGGAGGCGAGCTTCGACAACCAGGACACCAACCGCCACGAGGTGGCGACCTTCGTGGCCGCTGACTC
>JBIJCA010000372.1:0-3678 GCA_044344935.1 Aquimonas sp.
GCCTAAGCCGGGCTCGTGGATGCAGGCCTAAGAAATTTCCTACCCCGATCAGGGTGTTGCGCCGACTGTTCCGTCTATCACGTCCGCCTAATCTGGCAGCCTTTCGTAGCACAGGGGCGGGCGATGGAATCGTGGCATCGACAGGAGGCACACGCAAGCGCGGTGCCGCGATTGATGGATCAGGTGCGTGACCGTATCCGCCGACTGGGTATGGCCAAGCGCACCGAGGAGGCGTACTGCGGGTGGATCGTGCGATTCATCCGCAGCCACGGCATGCGCCACCCGCGAGAGATGGGGGCGCCTGAGGTTGAGGCATTTCTGACCCTGCTGGCGAGCCGGCATCAGGTGGCTGCCTCGACTCAGAATCAGGCGCTGGCGGCCCTGCTGTTCCTGTATCGCGAAGTGTTGGGAATCGAGTTGCCGTGGATGGACGACATCCGAAGGGCGAAGCGACCCGAGCATGTGCCGGTGGTGCTGACGCGCGATGAGGTGCGTCGTGTGTTTGCTCAATTGCAAGGGGCGCACTGGCTTGTGTGCGGCCTGCTGTATGGCAGCGGCATGCGCTTGCTGGAAGCGCTGCGGCTGCGGGTGCTGGATCTCGATTTCTCGCGGCTGGAAGTCACCGTCAGGCAGGGCAAGGGCGGTAAAGACAGGCGGACGGTTTTGCCGGTGTCCTTGGTCTAGCCTCTGAGTGCCCAGTTGAAGGAAGCGCTTCGTTTGCATTGCGGGGATCTTGCCCGGGGCTCCAGCCTCGCGTCGTAGCGGGATGCATCGGTCGCGGTAAGCGCCGCGCGGCGGTGGGTCAAGACCCACCCTATGGTTCGGCGGGATGAAGGTTGGACACGCTTGGCGCTACGGGTGCTATGAGCCACGTAGCGTTGGAGCTGGAAGTTCAAACCTCAGCAGGCCGAAACAACAATAGGGTGGGTCTTGACCCACCGGAGCTTGACTTACACCGCAGTCATCGAACCCGAACCCGTGAGGGCGGCACGAAGCCCGAGTCGCGGGTCGCGCTGGGATGCCTCAGTCGAGCCGCGCGGCGGTGGGTCAAGACCCCCACTATGGTTTGGTGGATGACGATTGAACTCGCTCGGCGCTGTGGGCGCCATGAGCCACGCGGCGTTGGGGCTGGGAGTTCAAACCTGAGCAGGCCAGATCATTGGGTTGCCCGCTCTCCCCAACACGTTTCCCACAAGGAAAGAGGGGTTTTCAGCTCGGGGCATCGGTCTTGGGTGTGGCGATGGCGTTCCGCATGCCGCAAACGCAAACGCCCGCCTGAAGAGGCGGGCGTTTGCGGTGCGAAGCACTACGCGTTGGCTTGGATCAGTTGATCGCCTCGAAACCGTTGGCGAAGATCGCGTCCGGTCGCGGCGGGCTGACAAAGATCACGAAGCCGTCGTGGTCGGAGCTGCCGGTGGGCACCCAGCTGCCGGGGCCCTGCGGGCACAGCGCCGCATCGCGCAGGGTGTAGTTGCAGGTGCGGAAGCGCTGGGTCGAGGCGTCGACGTTGGCGCGTCCAAACGCCATGCCGGTGACGAAGGGCTGGGCGACGCTGTTGAACAGGCCGTGGTCCAGCACCTGGTTGGTGGCCAGGTCGCGGCCGGCGCTGCCCTGGATCGCGCCGAGGTTCTCGGTGAACTTGTACGAATAGCGCTGGCTGATGTCGATCACGTCGATCAGGTTCACCAGCGGCGGGCTGACGATGTTGGCGCCGGCGGGCAGCTTGCAGGTGGTGACGCCGTTGGACGGCGCGCAGGTGTTTTCGTCGTTGTTGTAGGTCCCCGCGATCAGGCCCACCACATCCACGTAGCCGTCGGTGAACTGGTAGGCGTTGTGGTCACCGATGACGAACAGCGGCACGCTGGCCGTGGCCGCATTGCTCTGCAGGCCCTGCACCAGAGCGGCGATGGAGGCCGCCTGGATGTAGCGCTTGGCGCGCAGGCGCTCGCCGTCGGCATTGCTCACATCCACGCCGCCGCGCGAGCGGGTGTGGTTGTTGATGACGTGGAAGCGGAACGGGCGACCGTTGCCGATGAAGTCCGCGGCCAGCAGCAGCGGCGGACGGTCGTGCAGGATCGCGGTCGCGCTGCCCTGCGGATCGTTCCAGGTTTCGTCGTCAGCCAGCTGGGTGATCACGCTGTTGCTGACCCGCGCGGTGTTGATCAGATAGCCCACGTCGATGCCGCCGACGTCGTTGCCTTCGATCAGTTCGGCCTGGTAGGTCGGGCCGCCGTCGGCGGCGATCTGCGTCGCCAGCTGCTGCAGGATGCCGAGGTTCTCGACTTCCTGCAGACCGACAACATCAGGGCTGCGCAGCACGCTGCGGATGTAGACGCTGACCTGGCCCAGCTGATGGGTGACGCGGTTGGTGTCGGTTTCCAGTGCCGTGGTGGCCGCGCAGGTGCTGGGACTGTTGGCGAGCGCATCACACAGGCGGAACACATTGAAGCTGCCGATGGTCAGCTCACCCGATGCGGCGACCGGTACCGGCCGGACCACCTGGTTACTGCCTTCCACGATCGTGAGGCTGCTGGGCCAGAACTCGTAGTCGCCGAAGTCGAAGCCGATCACGCCCTCGGCCGAGAAGCGGGTGCCGCCGGCGAGTTCGGTATCGAGCAGGCCCGGGATCAGGAAGTCGGCATCCATCTCCAGGATTTCCGGGTTGCCGTCCCAGATGCCGGCCGCGCTGTTTGCGGGAATCAGGGTGTTGCCGAAGCGGGCACCCTTCTCGCGCAGGCCACGCTCGCCGTAGGGCGAGATCCAGACCTCGGCATAGAGCTGGCCGGCGGGGCTGGCGAAGCGCTGGTTGGACACGGTGACCGCAGCATTGTTCATGCGCACGCGCATGCCTTCGAAACACTCGAAGTTGCCGAGCACGCCGCAGCTCAGGGCGTCGGGATTCTTCGAGGGAATCGGCTGGCCTGCGCCGCGCAGGGTTGTCTCACCGAAGAAGACCGCAGTCGGCAGCGCTTGGCCGGTGCGCGGGGTCAGGATGCTGTTGGCGCCATCGCGGGTGCTGTTGACCACGATCTGGGTGAGGCTGAAGAACTCGGCGACGCGGCCCACCACGTCGACCTCGTCGCCGACGGCCAGCAGATCACCCGCATCGTTGCGGGGTGCAGCCGCGGTGAACACGTAGATGCCGTTGGAGGTCTGCGCATTCGCATCAGCGCGGGCGTCGGGCGTTTGCATGGTGAAGCCGGAAGCGCCGACCGAGGTCACGATGTTGGCTCGCGCATACACGGCCTCGCCGGACACATTCGCTGCAGGGTTGCAGGGCGTGACGAAGGGCGAGCACACGCCAGTGCCTTGAATCGCGAAGATCTCGCTGACCGGCAGGTCGTCATCGAGAATGGTGGCGGTGGCTGCGGCGGTGCCCAAGGTCACGAGCGGGCTGCTGCTGGCGATGCTCAGGGTGTAGGTTTCGTTCGGCTCGTCGACCGTGTCGCCCAGCACCTGCACCGGCACCACGATTGAGGTCTGGCCGGCGATGAGGGTGAACGGGGCGGCGCTCAGCGCGGTGTAGTCGGTGCCTGCGGTGGCGGTGCCGTCGGTGGTGGTGGCGGTGAACACGACGTCCTGGCCGAGCGCGAAGCTGAGGCTGACGGTGAACGGCTGCGGTGCGGTGCCGCTGTTGCCTTCGGCGATGTCGGCTGGCGTGGCGACGGACAGCACTGC
>JBIJCA010000332.1:0-4449 GCA_044344935.1 Aquimonas sp.
GCGTCTCGGTGGTCGGCGGCGAAACGGTCCGCTACGAGGTGGTCGTGCGCAACGCCGGCCCCAGCCATCTGCGGCACACCCCGTCGTCGGTGGTGCAGATCAACGATCGGCTCAGTGCACTTCCCGGCTTCGAGCCCGGCTCGGTGAGCTGGACCTGTACCGCGGCCGGTTCCGGCGCGCTCGATTTCGTCGAGGCCTATGCCAACAACGCCGCTGGCGAACCCGGCCTCGGCGGTGTCACCGGCCTTGCGCTGGTGCCCGACAGCGACGGCACGGGTCCGCTGCCCGCGTATCTGGCAGCGGCCAGCGTGCTGGACAATCGTCTGCTGCTGTTCCGACGCGATGCCATCGACGGGCGTCTGCAGCTGGCGGCCAGCGTGGCCCAGGGCCAGAGTCTGGGCGGCAGCCCGGTCAGCCAGCTGCTGGGCACGCGCTCGGTGGCGGTCAGCGCCGACAGTCGATTCCTTTACGTGGCGAGCCGCGAGTCCGACAGCCTGAGCGTGTTCGAACTCAGCCACAACGGCACAACACCGGGTCTGGCCCTGCGGCAGACAGTGCAGGGGCGGATCGGACTGGATCAGGCACTCCACGTCGTGCTGAGCCCGGATGGCACGTTCCTCTATGTGGCCGGCGCCAACGATGCTGCGGTTGCGGTCTTCAGCCGTGACGCCGCAAGCGGAGCGCTGACCTACGTCGAGAGCGAGCGCAATGGTGTTGACGACGCGTCCGACGCAGGCGGCCTCGTGTCGGGTCTGGTTGATGTCGAGTATCTGGTGGTCAGTCCGGACGGCGCCCACCTCTACGCGCTTTCTGGTGCGTCCGGCAGCGTCGCCCTGTTCGATCGCGACGGTGCGAGCGGACGGCTGAGCTTCCGAAGTGCGCGCGGTGGCGCACAGTTCGGTGTGAGCACCGACGGCGCCTCCGGCGCGGCGTTCGATCCGGACGGGCGGCATCTTTACCTCACCGCGAGCGGCGCCAATCGCCTGCTGGTGCTGAACCGCGATGTCGACCCGGTCAGCGGCAACTTCGGCCAGCTCAGCCTCGGGTCCAACTTGCAGCAGGGCGTGGCGGATGTGCAGGGGCTGCAGGGCCCGCGCCGGGTTGCGCTGAGTGCCGACGGCCTGCATGTCATACGTGACCGGCCAGGCCGGCGGCAGCGTGGCGTGGTTCGTGCGCGATTCAGCGAGCGGCACACTGCGCTTCCTCGGTCTGCGTGCCTCGGGCTCCGGCGGCGTGGAAGGGTTGGATGGCGCCACTGGTCTGGTCGTGGACAGTGTCCGCAATCAGGTCTACGTGGCCGGCAGCCTTGCACCTGGCGCCGATCGCAGCATCGCCGGGGGCCTGGCTGCATTCCGCCGCGAGGCCGACAGCGTGTGTCCGGCGAGCGGCAGCGGTGACCTGGTCGACGTGCCCATCAGCGTGGCCTCGGGCGGCAGCGTCACTTTCCTCATCGAGGCGCGGGTAAGCAGCACCATCGCCGTTGGCAGCAGCCTGACCAACACCGTTACGCTGACCGCACCGCAGGACACCACGCCGGACAACAACTCCGCTTCGGACACCGACGTTGTGGCTCTGGTCGCCGATCTGGCGATCCGCAAGGATGACGGCCTCGCCGAGTTCGATGGGCTCGCCGGCGCGGTGGCGGTCAGTGGCGACACGACCCGGCTCTATGTGGCCGGCCCCAGCGACAACGCGATCGGCGTGTTCCGCCGTGTCGACGCGCCTGGCCAGCCGCAGGACGGCGAACTGCGGTTCGCCAGTGTGCTGCGCAACGGTGTGGGCGCAGTCACCGGTCTGGGCGGCGTAGCCGGGGTGCTGGCCAGCCCCGATGGCGCGCATGTGTACGCGGTCAGCCCGATCGAGAACACCGTGGCGGTGTTCCGCCGACGGCCGGCGCCGGTCGAGCTGGAGTTCGTCGAGGTCGAGCAGAACGGCGTGTTCGGCGTCAGCGGCCTGGCGGGCGCCAATGCCCTCGCGCTCAGCGCCGATGGACGTCATCTCTACGTTGCCGGTGGCTTCGCGAACGCAATCGCGGTGTTCGCGCGCACGGCTGACAGCAGTTCCGCCGACTACGGTCGCCTGAGTTTTCAGGGCCTCGTCCAGAACGGCGTCGGCGGCGTTGACGGCATTGCGGGCATAAACGCGGTGTCGGTGTCTCCCGACGGCAGACATGTATACGCACTCGGTGCCGCCAGCAGCACCCTGGCCGTGTTTGCGCGCAATCCCAATCCTGGCAGCGCAGGCTTCGGCCAGCTCAGCTACCTCCGCCGCTATGTCAACGGTCAGGATGGCATCGGTGGTCTGGGCGGCGCGGTTGGTCTGGCGATCAGCGCCGACGGTGCCCGTGTGTTTGCCGCTGGTGGCCTGACCGGTGGGCTGGTGAGCTTCAATCGAAGCGCCGCCGATGGTGTGCTCAGCGTGGCTGGAATCGCACGCGAAGGCGTCGACGGTGCGCAGGGGTTGCTGGGTGCCAGTCGTCTCCGTTTGAGCGGCGACGGCCAGCATGTGTACGTGGCCAGCAGCAGCGGCCGCAGCCTCGCGCATTTCCGGGTCAACGGAAGCGCTGCGCCGGTGTTCGCCGGCATCGTTCGCGCCGGTGACACCGCTCCGCTGAGCGGTGGCCAGGTGCTCGGTCTTGACGGTGCCTCTGACGTCTTCATCCCTGCGGATGGCGAGCAAGCGTACGCAGTGGGCGCGTTGGACAACGCCATCAGCACGTTCAACCGGAGTACGGACCCGGATCCCGCGCTGTCGACGGGCGCCCTCGGCTATCGTGCCAGCCTGTTCGACGGCCTCGGCGGTGTGGCCCCGGGCGAGGCCGTGAGCTACGTGATCCAGGTCGACAACCTCGGGCCGAGCGCGGTCACCCAGGCGCGGGTGGTGGATACATTCCCGGCGGAGTTCAGCTCGGTCAGCTGGAGCTGCAGTTCGAGCGGCGGTGCAGCCTGTCCCCTGGGCGGCAGCGGCAACATCGATGTCATCACCCAGCTGCCGGTGGGCGGCCAGGTGGTGTTCACCGCCACCGGCGTTGTCGGCCAAAGCGCGACCGGCCGATTGATCAACACGGCCATCGTCTCCGCCGCTGGTGTGGTCGATCCGAACGAACTGAACAACAGTTCGACGGACAACAACACCGTGCTCTCGCCGGCGTCCGACCTCGTGGTCAGCGTCGATGACGGCAGTCCGGTCGCGGTGCCCGGTGGACGCGTGGACTACGTCGTCGACATCAGCAATCCCGGTCCCTCGTATGCGGTCGGTGTACGGGTCGCCGATACCGCACCGGCGGCGCTGTACGGCCGCGCCTGGACCTGCGAGGCCTTCCCCAAGGCCGGCGCGCTCGACCTGCGCCAGAGTTTTGCCGGAAGCCTGGACAGCTACACCGCCATCGTGCCCGCCGGCTTCGGTCGCCAGGTGTATGCCACCGGCAGCGTAGGCGGGATCGGTGCGGTGGCGCTGCTGAGCCGCGACCCGCTCAGCGGCAGCCTGTCCTTGCCGGTGTTGCCTGCCGGCGTGGAGGCCGTGCTGCTGAACGAGCAGAACGGCGTGCGCGGGATCGGCGGAGCCGCCGATCTGCTGTTGTCCAACGATCAGCGTTTCGTCTACGTGGCGGGCCGCAGCTCGGATTCAGTGGCGGTGTTCAGTCGCGACCCCGGCAACGGCAGCCTGGATTTCATCGCCCAGTACCAGGACGGCGAGCTCGGCATCGACGGTATCGGTGGCGCCCACCGCCTGCGGATGAGTCCGGACGGTCGCCACCTGTATGTGGCCGGCAGCATCGAAAGCGCGATCGCGGTGTTCAACGTCGATGCCAGCACTGGCCTGCTGACTCCGGTGAGCATCCTGCGTCAGGGAGTCGGCGGCGTGGACGGCCTGAACGGTATCCGCGACCTGCAGTTCAGCGCCAACGCCGGCCACCTGCTGGTGGCAGCGGGCAGCAATCAATCGTTGGCGGCGTTCACGCGCAATGCGACGACGGGAGCGCTTACCCCGTTCGCCTTGGTGCAGGACTTCGAATTGCCCGAGCGCCTGCTGATCGACCCGCGAGCATTGCGCTTCGGCGGTGACACGGTCTGGGTGGCTGGAGGCGAAAGCAACAGCGTTGCGGGCTTTACCTTCGATCCGCTGGCAACGCCTGCGCTTAGCCTCTCGCAGGTGATCCGCGAAGGCGCGAACGGTGTAGGCGGCCTGCTCACCCCGGACGCCCTGCAGTTCGAGTCCGATCAGTCGCGTCTGTATGTGGGGTCGGCGGGGCGATTGTTCCTCTTCAGCCTGCAGCCCGAACAGCCGCTGCTGCTCGACAGCTACAGCCAGCAGCCACCGCTGGGAGGTCCGCTCACCCTGGTCGGTTCATCCGATCGCCAGCAGCTGTACAGCGCCAGCGCCGCTGCCGCCGGTCTGGGGGTGTGGGCGCGGGCGCGTGGTTCGCGCTGCCCGCTGGGCGACACGGGT
>JBIJCA010000310.1:0-5021 GCA_044344935.1 Aquimonas sp.
AGCTGGTGCCGCGGGCCGCACCGCTCAGCGGCAGATGGGTGGGCAGATAGAGCTCGGCGCCCTCGGGCAGACGCAGCGCCGCGGGGGCCACGCCGATCACGGTCCAGGCTTCGCCGTTCAGCTCGATGCGCTCGCCGATCACCTCGCTGCGGCCGCCGAAACGTTGCTGCCACAGCGCATGCGAGAGCACGGCGACCTTCTCGCCGCTGTCTTCCTCGGCCTGACCGAACCAGCGGCCGAGCAACGGCGACAGACCCATCACCGTCCAGAACTCGGGGCTGACCCGGAAGCTGATGCGACGCTCGGCGGCGTCGCCGATGCGCAGGGTGCTGATGCCGCCGTTGGTCGCGGCCAGCGCTTCGAACTGCTCTCGCGTGGCCTCGCGCCAGTCGAAGTACAGCGGCCGCGAGACCGGGCCGCCGTAGTTCTCCTGCACGCGCAGCACCTCGACGATGCGCTCCGGCTGCGGATACGGCAGGGGCTTGAGCAGCACCCCGTAGACCACGCTGGAGACCGCAGTGACCGCGCCCACGCCAAGCGCGAGCGTGAGTACGGCGGTGAACAGAAAGCCGGGCTGGCGCAGCAGGCTGCGCAGGCTCTGACGGACTTCAGTGAGCAGGTTCATGGGTGAATTTCCCCGCGCCGTGTGTAAGTGCGTCCGTGCATGTCGCCTCCTTGAACTGGATTGCATCGCTTCGCGTCGATCGCCGGGCAGACGGTCGCAGGAGCCCGCGCGGATCAGCCGACATCGCACGACGCCGGGGTGGATCCATTCGATTGTTCGTGCGCGGCCGCGGGCTCGCCCACTCGCAGATCAGCCAGCGCCGGCACCGCCTCCACCGCCACCGCCCAGATCTGGATCAGGCCGGGCGCCCGCTCGTCAAACGGGCGCGTCGACGAGAACAGCAGGGTCGTGCCGTCGGGCGTCAGGCGCGGGCCGAAATCGTTCCAGGGGGAGTTCACCGCGTCGCCCAGGCTGAGCGGCTCCGACCAGGCGCCGTCCACGCAGCGAGCGACGTAGAGATCGGACTCGCCGAGACCGCCGGGGCGGGTGGAACTCAACAGCAGAGAGCGCGCGTCGTCGGCGATCCAACCGACCGAATCATCGAAGCGGGTGTTGATCGGCGCGGGCAGCAATTGCGGCGGCCGATAGCCGCCGGTACCGTCGGCGGCAGCGCGGTACACGTCGCGACCGCCTGCGCCGTCGAGTCGCTCGCTCCAGAAGTAGAGATCACCGTTCGCCGCCAACATCGGCTGGGTTTCGTTGTGAACGAATCGCAGGCGCTGCACGGCGCCACCGCGCACGCGGTTGAGGTCGGGACCTTCGATCCGCTGTGGGCGCGCATCGGCGCGCTGCAGATCCAGACGATAGAGATCGAAGTCGATGTCGATCCCCGCATCGCCGCGCGCCGGCGCCCATGAGAAGAGCAGCTGGGTGTCATCGAGCGACAGGCTGGGCCAGTCGACGCGGGCGTCGCTGCCCAGGGGCAGCAGGCGCGGCCGCGTCCATGCGCCGTCCTCAAGCGTCGAGACCTTCAGCCGCTGCGGGCAGCGGCCGATGTCGGCGCACTCGGACTGCGGGAAGTAAAGGCGTTGCCCGTCGCGGGTGAGCGCGGGCGTGAGGCTGATGCGACCGTCCTGCGCAAGTGCTTCGGGGTGGAAGCGCTGCGGTTGGGCGGACGCTGCGGCGGCGATGCAGACGCTGGCGAACGCGCCGAGCGTGGCGGCCAGCCACTGCAGAGTGCGCAGGCGGCGACACGCAGGGCTCGCCAGGGCGCTGGCGCGCACGCCCGCTCGCGACTTCAGCGGCAGCACGCTCAGGGGCCCCGGAGGGCGCTGAGCGGATCGATCCGCAGCGCGCGCAGGGCCGGCGGCAGTGCCGCCAGAAAACTCGCCGTGAGCAGCACCAGCGCGCCGAACAGCAGCACCGGGCCCCAGATCGACTCCAGGCCGAACAGCTGGGCGCTGAGCGCGCGCAGCGCGAGCAGCGCGAGCAGGCTGCCGATCGCCACGCCGACCACGGCCGAGACCGCGCTGTCGCGCAGGCTGTCGCGCAGCAGCTGCATGGGTGCCGCGCCGACCGCCAGGCGCAGGCCCAACTCCGGCATGCGCTGGCGATGCCGCAGCGAGGCCACCGCAAACACTCCGAACGCAGCAAGCGTGAGCGCACCGATCGACACCACCGCCATCGTCCGCGCGAAGAAGCGCGTCGACGAAAGCCCGGCGGCGAACTCGTCGGCCAGCGCGAAGATGCGGGTCGCCGACTCCTGCGGATCGATCTCGTAGAGCGCATCCCGCAGCAGGCGATCGGGCGCACTCAGGCCGTTCGGTGCCCGCAGCAGAATGGTGAGCGACTGGCTCGGCGCAGCATCGAAAGGCAGCAGCACCTCGGGCATCGCGTCCTCGCGCAGGCCGCGGTTGCGGGTGTCGGCGACGACGCCGACCACGCGATGGGCCACGTTCTCCTGCTCGGCCACCGGCAGCTCGATCATCCGGTTCAGCGCGGGCTCGGTGCCGAACACGCGTCGCGCCAGCGCGTCGTTGATCACCGCCACCGGCTCGGCGCCGGCGCGGTCGGTATCGGTCAGGCCGCGTCCGCTCAGCAGCGCCTGCTGCATCAGCGCGAGATAGTCCGGCGAGACCCGGCGCACGCGGGCCAGATAGGGCTCGGCTGCATCACGCTCCGGCAGCTTCAGGTTGGCGTCGAAGTTGCCGACGATCGACAGCGGTGCTGCGTTGGCCAGCGCCACCGATTCGACGCCAGGCAGCGCCGCCAAGCGCTCGGAAAGCTGCGCTGCAAACGCGCGCAGGGTCTCCGGCGGTTCGCTGCGGAACAGCTGCAGCGCGTACACGCCATCCGGCTTCAGGCCGGGGTCGACCCGCTGCAGTTGCCACAGGCTGACGACCAGCGCACTGCCGGCCACCACGCTGGCGGTGGACAGCGCCACGCCCAGCGCCGGCAGCCAGCGACGGCGACCGCGCGCGAGGACGCCGCGACCGCCGCGCAGGGCCAGACCGGCCTCGGCGCGCACCCGCAGCGCCCCGCTGAGGCCCGCCACCAGCGGCACCAGCAGCGCCATGCCGATGACGAACAGCCAGACCGGCGCATCGACCCGGATCGCATCCACCCGCGGCAGCGTGTCGCGCGCCAGCTCGCGCAGCAGCTCGATCGACGCCAGGGCCAGCACGCTGCCGACCAGAGCGGCGGCAGCGCTGACCAGCAGCAGCTCCAGCACCAGCTCGCGCAGCAGACGCCTGCGACTGCTGCCGAGGGCGAGCTGCAGCGCATGCTGGACGGTGCGGGCGGACTGTTTGGCGTCGACCAGGATCGCGGCCGTACCGCAGGCGATCAGCATCACCAGCAGACCGATTCCGAACGAAGCCCAGAGCACCCCGCGCAGTGCGCCGACCTCGATATCGACCAGCAGGCGCGGCTCGATCGACCAGACCGGCGCCGGTAGCCGGTACTGCGCCGCCAGCGCCGTCTGCTGCGCTTCCAGCCGCGCGGCCAGACCGGCGGCGTCGATGTCCGGGTTCAGGCGTGCGACCGCGTTGAGAAAGCGCGCTTCGGCGGTCCACGGCTGATCGAGCGGAAACGCGCTGACCGGAAGAGGCAGCCAGGCGCCGACCGTGTCGGCGGGGTAATCGAAGAACTTGGGCATCACCCCGATGACTTGCTTGCTGCCCTGATTGGTATCGAGCCGGCTGCCGATCACCTCGGCCGAGCCGCCGTAGAGGCGCTGCCACTCGCGGTAGGACAGCATCACCGCATCCGACTGCGCGGCGTAATCATCGGCGTTGAACCAGCGGCCCAGCGCGGGCGCTGCCGCGAAGCTGCGGAAGAAGCCCTCGCTGACCTGGGCGATGTAGAACTCGCGCGGCCGCTCTTCGTTGTAAACGGTCATGCCGCCCCAGCTCCAATAGCCGAAGGTCTCGAAGGGCGCATCCGGTTCGGCCAGGGTGATCGCCTCGACGGGGGTCAGACCGCCGTTGCGCACGCCGCGTTCGGCGCTGCCCGACTCGACCACCACCAGGCTGCGGGTGTCCATGTACGGCGAGCCAGCCAGCACGCCATTCAGCACCGCAAAAAGAACGGCGCTGATGGCGATGCCAGTTGCGATGACCACCATCAGTGTCAGGGCATCGGCGGGCGCGGCCTGGATTCGCCGCAGCGCGGTATGGGCATCATCGAAAACTCGCATCCTCGTGGCTCCTGTCGTGTCGCATCCTGCGGAGATCCGCTCCACGCGCCGGGCGCGTGGGCGGCGGGGCTCAAGCCCTCGCGGTGCGTGAGCGCTGGATCTGCGCGTCGAGGCGGTCCTCTTCCTCGCGGCGCAGGCGGTGCAGGGTGTCCTCGTCGACAATTCGACCGTCGAACATGCAGATCTTGCGCTGGGCGAAGTCGGCGTAGCGGGCATCGTGGGTGACCATGCAGATGGTCGAGCCGGACTGGTGCAGCTCGTCCAGCAGGGCCATCACCGCCTCGCCGTTCTTGCTGTCGAGGTTGCCGGTGGGCTCGTCGGCGAGCAGCAAGGAGGGCTGGCCGACCAGGGCGCGCGCCACCGCCACGCGCTGCTGTTGTCCGCCCGAGAGCTGGGCCGGGTAGTGCTTCAGGCGATGCGCCATTCCGACGCGTTCCAGCGAATGTTGAACGCGGTCGCGGCGCTCGGCTTTCGACACGCCGTCGCGGTAGGTAAGCGGCAGCTCGACGTTCTCGAACACCGACAGATCACCGATCAGGTTGAAGGCCTGGAAGATGAAACCGATCTCCTTGTTGCGGATGCGCGCGCGCTCGGACGCGCTGATGTCCTGCACCGGCACGCCGTTCAAGTCGTAGACGCCGGAGGTCGGCGTATCCAGCAGGCCCAAGATCGACAGAAGGGTCGACTTGCCGCAGCCCGAAGGCCCGGAGATCGACACGTACTCGCCGCGCTGGATGTTGAAGTGCACGCCCGACAGCGCGTGGGTCTCGACTTCGTCCGTGTAGAAGACCTTGGCGATGTCTTCGAGCTTGAGCAGGG
>JBIJCA010000068.1:0-17486 GCA_044344935.1 Aquimonas sp.
ATCCGGTGACGGACAGGGCTGTCAGTGCCAGGTGTTCCCTCTGTCCAACTCAGGGCACCTGCGCAGACAAAGTCCGTTCATCGCCCAGCCGATAGCCTGCGCCGACCCGACACCGCCATCAAGGATCGACCATGCTGCGCACGCTGTTGAGCTGTCTGCTGCTGATCGCCCTCGCAGGGTGCGCGAAGAAGGAGGCCGTCGAGCCCGGCCAGCCTGCGGTGCAGGGCATGGCCAATGCGGAGGGGCTGCTGGCCTACGAACACAGCGTGTCGATCGAGCTGCCAGCGGAGCTGCTGTCAGCTCGCATGGCGGCGCTGCGCAGCGCCTGCACGCTGAGTGTGCACGGCCGCTGCAGCCTGCTGGAGTTCACCGAGAACGCCGGTGAGTACGCCAGCGGACGGATGCAGATGCGCCTCGTGCCGGAAGCGGTCGAGCCGATGCTGGCCGGTGCCGCGGATGGCGGTCAGTCCACGCGGCGCAGCACGCGCGCAGAGGATCTGTCGGTGGCGGTGGCCGACAACGCCCGCGAGCTCGATCGCTTGAGCCTGCAGCAGCAGCGCCTGGATGCGCTGGCAGCACGCACGGATCTGTCAGTGGCCGAACATCTGCAGCTGGCGCGCGAGCTGTCGGCGCTGGAGGCCGAGCGGCTGTCGGCCGAGCGCATCGCCGCGCAGCAGTCGCTGCGGCTGGAGACCAATCTGCTCACGCTGGAGTTTCAGGCCGGCGCGCCGAGCGCTTCGCGCTGGTCAGCGCTGGGCGAAGCGCTTTCGGAATCGATGGACAACTTCGTCGATGGCCTGATCGAGGCGATCGAGGTGATCGCTTACGCCTTGCCCTATGTGCTGCTTGCTTTCCCGCTGGCCCTGCTGTGGTGGGCACTGTGGCGTCTGGCGACGCGGGGGCTGCGGCGTGACAGGGGGTGAGCGCGCAGGCCGGCCGAAGGCAGAGAAAGGCGCTTGCCGTAGCTTCGAGGCAATGGTGGGCCAGGGCCCACCCTACAGCCGCAGACCCTGTGGTGCGGCCGGACGTGTCGCCCCATAGGGTGGGCCCTGGCCCACCATGAGCGCGATGCTGGCCTCGTCCCTTCCTGCCCCTGAGGACGCGGCCCTGAGAATGCCGCTCCGGGAAAACGCGTCGAGAACACGGCAACTGACGCGTCGCGCAGGCAAGCGCCCGCGCGACGCGCCGCTTCCGATCAGAACGTGGTGGTGAACTCCACGCCCCACACGCGCGGCTCGTTGACGAAGCCGGTCAGGTTGTTGAAGTCGATACCGCCGACGGCGACCAGCTTGTCGGTGATGTTGCGGCCAAACAGGGCGACCTCGTACTTGCCGAAATCCCAGCTGTAGCCGGTGCGCAGGCCGCCTTCCAGCAAGGCCTTGCCGCGGAACTCGGCGGCCTCGTAGAGGAAGAAGTTGATCTCGCTGCGATAGGCCCAGTCGGTGTAGATGAAGAACTCATCGTCGCCGACCGGGATGCTGTAGCGGGCGGTCACGTTGGCCACGTTCTTCGGTGCCTGCGGCAGCGGGTTGCCGAAGATCGAGACCGTGCCTGCGGTGGCGCCCGCGGGATCGAGCACGGTGCAGCCGCCGCCGCAGGGGGCGATGGCCAGCCCGCGGTCGCGGATCTCCGTCTTGTTGTGGCTGTAGCCGAAGGTCAGCAACAGGTTGTCGGTGACGTAGGCGTCGAAGTCGACTTCGATGCCGCGGCCGATCGACTTGTCGGCGTTGATCAGGGTGTTGAAGTTGGTGCTGCCGCCGACGGCAGTGAGCTGCTGATCCTTCACCTCATAGGCGAACGCGGCGATGTTGAAGCGCGCGCGGCCGTCCCAGAGGTTGGACTTGAAGCCCAGCTCGATGGAGTCGACGGTTTCCGAATCGGCCACTGAGAGTGAGTCGCCAAACAGCAGGCGGCCCTGGATGCTGGGCGCGCGGAAGCCGCGGGCGTAGCGCGCGTACACGCTGCGGTCGGCGTCGATGAACCAGCTCGCCGACAGATCGCCCGAGACATTGCTGTCGCTGGGATTGGCGGTCAGTACGCCGGTAGCGCCGCCGCCGATCGGGCTGACCAGACGCTGCGCGGTGAAGTCCTTCTCGTCGCGGGTGAAGCGCAGGCCGCCGGCCAGGCGCAGGCGCTCGGAAACGTCGTACTCGCCCGAGGCGAACAGGGCATAGGCCTTGTTGCGCTGGGTCTGCACGGCATAGCCGTTCTGCTGGCCGCTGAAGGTGTTGAAGTTGAAGCTGTCGATGGTGATGTCTTCATCGAACAGGAACAGGCCGCCCTGCCAGTCGAAGGCGCCCCATTCGTTCGATGCCAGGCGGAACTCCTGGGTGAGCTGGCGGTGATCCGGCAGGCCGTCGGCGCTCTGCGCGTCGAAGGGGATGAAGCCCGGGCCGAAGGGGGGCGCGAAGCTGGCGCCGAAGCCGCCGTCGATGTCGCCGCGCGAGTAGCTGTCGACCGTCTCGTAGCCGGTCACCGAGTGCAGGGTCATGCGACCGAGGTCGAAGGAAAGCCGCGCGCTGCCGCCGAGGTTGCGCAGGTCCTGCTGGTTCACGCCATCGATGGCGACCACGCTGCGGCGGAAGTTGTCGACCAGATCATTGGTGCCGGGCTTGAACACGTTGGCGCGGAACAGGCGCGCGGTGCCGTCGAGGTCGCGCAGATGGACGTTGAACAGGGCGCGGCTGCTGTCGCTGGGCTCATACAGGAACTGCGCGCGGCCGGCGAACTCGCGGTAGCCCTCGTACTGGTCACTGCGGCCGGTGAAGGCGTTGTCGACCCAGTCGCTGCGGCGCTGGTACAGGCCGGAGACGCGCGCCGACCAGTCCTCGCCGATGCCGCCGCCGATCGCACCTTCGGCATTCAGGGTGTCGAAGCGGCCGTAGGCGAACTGGCCGTAGCCGCTGCGCTCCTGGGCGGGCTGCACGGATTCGAACTTGAGCACGCCGGCCGGGGTATTGCGGCCGAACAGGCTGCCCTGTGGGCCGCGAAGCAGTTCGACGCGATCGAGGTCGAACACCGGGAAGCCCTTGAGCAGCGGGTTCTCAAGCACGACTTCGTCGTAGATCAGCGAGACCGGCTGCGAGGCGTTGAGATCGAAATCGCCGTTGCCCAGCCCGCGGATGTAGAAGCGCGGAAACGCGCGGCCGAAGCTCGATTCGATGTTGAGGCTGGGCAGTCGCCCGGCCAGGAAGCGGATGTCCTCGCCGCCCGAACCCAGGATGTCCAGCTTCTCGGCGCTGACCGTGGTGATCGCCAGCGGGATCTTCTGCGGGTCTTCGGCGCGGCGCTGCGCGGTAACGGTGATGCTGTCGAGTTGGGTCGGGCTGGGCTCCTGCGCATAGGCGGGCAGAGCGGCGGCCAGCGCCAGGGCAAGCGCGGCAGGACGGAAGGAAGGCTGCATTCGGGTGTCCTCGTGGATAGGAGGGTTCGGGTTCGGGGTGCCCGGGTGTGCGGAGAGCGCGGCCATATGCCGCTCGGTCAGGTGTCGGCCGGGGCGATCGCTGCCGCTCTGGTGGCGGATTTGGCGAGAGGCGCCCCACACCGGGGCCCGTGCATGCTGCGGCGGCACACAGGCTTCAGGCAAGCGCTGCATGTGTGCTGCAATAAAAATGAAGGATTTACTGCGGATGACATAAATCTGAAGTGCTTATCGTGGTGCGATGCCGCACACCTCCGGCGGCATTCAGAGCTCCCACGGGTAGGACCGGGCCGCACCCGCGGCTCGCCGGCTGCCCGCTGCGAATCAGTGGCGCGCCACGGTGCGAAGGTGGGCCCACTGCGCGGGCGGTCTGCGCGGCGCTTGCCGATTCACGGCGTTCTACGATCATCGCGGATGCGGATCGGCACGGCGCTGTTCGACCGTTACTGCCGTCGGGGCTGGGACAAGCGATGCGACTGCTGTGCCCTGCGGCGCTGCCGATCGGCCCGCCAGACGGGCCTGTCGACCGAAGCGTCCCGTGGCTCTGCTCCGCCGATCCTTGAGTGGACCGCACATCGCGTGGCGGTGGGCAGAAGCCCGATCAATGACACTTTTCCTGCGGGCGCGCGAGAAAATGTCTTGGTCCTTGCGGCATCATAGGCGCCCTGTCCGCAGCCCGCGGTCTCCAGCGCTGTCTCCACCATGACCCAAAGCCCCGTTCCCGGCCTCACCGCGTCGTCGAAATCGCGCGGTGCCGATATCCTGCGCCTTGCAATCGCGATCGCCTTCACCCTCGCCGTGGTGGCCTACACGTGGATGGCGCACGGACACCTGAGTCTCACCCTGGTGTTTGCCGCCGCCTTCGGCGCCTACATGGCGATGAACATCGGCGCCAATGACGTCGCCAACAACGTCGGCCCGGCGGTGGGTGCGAAGGCGATGAGCCTGACCACCGCAATCGCGATTGCCGCCGTGTTCGAGATGGGCGGCGCGATCATCGCGGGCGGTGAAGTCGTCGGCACGATCAAGAGCGGCATCATCGACCCCGACAGCATCGCCGACCCGCAGGTTTTCATCTGGCTGATGATGGCGGCCCTGCTCGCGGCGGCGCTGTGGCTGAACCTGGCGACCGCGCTGGGCGCGCCGGTCTCGACCACTCATTCGATCGTGGGCGCAGTTCTCGGTTCGGGGGTCGCCGCTGCCGGTTGGGGAGTCGCCAACTGGGCCACTGTCGGCAACATCGCCGCCAGTTGGGTGGTGTCACCGCTGTTCGGCGGCGTGATCGCCGCCGTCTTTCTGTACCTCATCAAACGCACCATCACCTACCAGTCGGACCTGATGCACGCCTCGCGCAGGATGGTGCCGGTGTTGCTGGCCCTGATGGGTTTTGCATTCGCCAGCTACCTGGCGCTCAAGGGTCTGAACCAGCTGATCAAGATCAGCTTCGTGCAGGCGCTGATGGCGGGCGCCGTGGTGGCGGTGGTGACCTACTTCTGGACCACCGTGCGCGTGCGGCAGAGGGCGGACCGCCTGAGCAACGACAAGGATGGCGTCAACAAGCTGTTCGGCATGCCGCTGATCTTCGCCGCCGCCCTGCTCAGCTTCGCCCACGGCTCGAATGACGTCGCCAACGCCATCGGCCCGCTGGCGGCGATCTACGACACCCTGTTGACCCAGGGCATCCACGGCAAGGCCACGATTCCGCTGTGGGTGATGCTGATCGGTGCGCTCGGGCTGGCGGTGGGTCTGGCCCTGTACGGTCCAAAGTTGATCAGGACCGTCGGCACCGAGATCACCGACATGGACCAGATGCGCGCCTATTGCATCGCGATGGCGGCAGCCGTGACCGTGATCATCGCTTCGCAGATGGGCCTGCCGATCAGCACCACCCATGTGACCATCGGCGCGGTGTTCGGCGTGGGTTTCCTGCGCGAGTACCTGAAGGCGAACTATGCGCGGATCATCGCCGAGATCGAGGAGCATCACCGCAACAAGGGCGCCGAGCAGCACGAGGTCGAAGCGTTTCTGCTGGCCTTCGAGGCGGCCTCGCGTGCTGACAAGGGCCGCATGCTCAAGGAGCTCAAGGCGGCCGGCAAACGCGGTGAGGCGGCGATCTCGAAGGCGGAGCGCAAGGGCCTGCGCAAGGTGTATCGCGAGGATCTGGTCAAGCGCACCGTCATGATGCGGGTGATCGCGGCCTGGATCATCACCGTGCCGGCCACCGCGGTGCTTTCGGCGATCATTTTCTTCACCATCCGCGGCATGCTGCTGCCGGCCTGATGGTGGCTTCGGGCGCGCAGCTGCCGCTGCACTGCTGCGCCTTTGGCGATGCCGCCGCCGAGCCCGTGCTGCTGGTGCACGGCCTGGGCTCTACCGGCGCTGACTGGGCCTTCCAGATCGAGCCCCTTGCAGCGCGTTTCCGCGTGCTGGTGCCCGACCTGCCGGGGGCCGGGCGCAGTGCGCCCGGGCGCCACGCGATTGCCGACTACGCCAGGCAGCTGCTCCTGTTGCTGGACGGCCTCGGGGTCGAGCGCAGCCATCTGGTCGGCTTCTCGCTTGGCGGCGCGGTCGCACTCGAACTCGCCCTGCAGGCACCGCAGCGGGTGCAGCGCCTGATCATCATCAACAGCCTGCCCAGCTACCGGCCCGATACCTTGCGCAAGCGCCTTGAGCTGCACGGTCAGATGGGGCTGGTGCGAGCGCTGGGCCTGGGCCGTGCGGCCGCGCTGGTGGGGCGACGCCTGTTTCCTCACGACCACCAGCAGGCCATGCGCGAGCGCGTGCGCGCAGTGCTCGGGGCGTATCCGAAAGCGGTGTACCTGGCGCAGGCGCGGGCGCTGGCGGGTTGGTGCGCGAACGCGCGGATCGACGCGCTGCAGGTGCCGATGCTGATGCTCTCGGCCGAGCACGACTACACGCCGCTGGCCGAGAAGCGCGAGTGGGCGCGACGTATGGGCGCCGAGCTCAAGGTGGTGCAGGGTTCGCGCCACGGCACGCCCTTCGACGCGATCGCCGCCACCAATGCTGTGCTTGTGGCCTTCCTCTGCGGCGATACGCTGCCCGCCGAACTGCGCATGGATGCAGCCGACGAGGCGCCGGTCGCGCCGCCGGATGTGCTGTCGGCTCTGGAGGCGCGGCCGGCGATCTGAAGCGTCGGAGTGCAGGCGGCGCAACCGCGCAACCGCGCGCCCGATCCATTCACGCACAGCGGTGAAACTGCGCCCTGCAAAGCACAAGCCCCGCACGCGGCGGGGCTGTTGGGACTCCAGTGGTGCCGAAGGGGGGACTCGAACCCCCACTCTGTCGCCAGAAACGGATTTTGAGTCCGCCGCGTCTACCGATTCCGCCACTTCGGCCTGGATGTCGTGCTCCGTCGGTGCAGCGATGCGGCGCCCGATCGGCCGCGGAGTATAGCAGCGGCTCGGATGCATGCGAGGGGGCTTCAGACGCGCATCGGCTCCAGCCGTTCGCGCAGCCAATCGGCGAACGTGTCGGCATCCATCGCGCCGATCGACAGATCCAGCAGGGTCAGCAACCAGTCGGCCTCGCTGGCGGCCAGTCGCCAGCCGTTGAGCCGCAGGAACAGTTCGGTGCAGAGCAGGGCGGTGCGGCGGTTGCCGTCGCGAAACGGTTTTGCCGTGCACAGGCTGTGGCCGTAAAGGGCTGCCAGCGCGGCGCCGTCGGGCTCGGGGCCGTATTCACCGCCGAGCGTGGCCTGCTCATGGGCAGCGCCGAGCGCGGTGTCGAGGGCATCGGCATCGCGCAGGCCGGGGCTGCCGCCGTAGGCTTCCAGCAGCTCCATCTGCAGGGTCAGCACGGCACTGCGGTCCAGCCAGACCCAGTCCCTCATCGACGCTGCCTCAAGGTCGAAACTGTGTTCACTGCGCCAGCGCCTGAAGCAGGGCGCGACGTTCGTGCATCAGCGCGTGGGCGACCTTCATCTGTTCTCCGTGGGCCGGGTTGTGGCTGACCAGGCGCAGCCCATCCGCGCCCTCCACCAGGTAGAGCGCGTCTCCCCGCCCCAGCTTGAGTCGCTCCAGTACGCTCTGCGGCAAGACCACGCCCAGTGATGCGCCGATGGGGACCAGTCTCAGCGTGTGCATGGGCAGGTCTCCAGGGGTGAGGGGCGGGGCGAACCCAGCCGGTTGCGGGTTGTCGGGCCAGGCTTTCCTGCGGCGTGCAAGAGCCGGACCGCGGTCGCCTCGGGTCTGCTGTGCAGCGCGGAAAGCCGCAGGGCTAGAATCGAGACCGCTGCGCGCGTTCTTGCCGCCGGCTGCTAAAGTCCGCTGTCTTCCGTTTGCCGTGTGCTGGTCCATGCCCGAGCGCGTACTGCTTCAACTCGACTCGCTGGGCAGCCCGATCTGGCTCAATCCTTCTCAGCGCGAGGCCCCGGCGCGATCGGGGTGGCCGCCTGAAGGTACCGAGGTCCAACTGCTGCTGCCGGCCGAGCGCGTGCTGCTGACGCAGGCGCCGCGCGTAGCCCGCAGCGAGGGTCTGCTGAGGCAGGCCCTGCCTTTCGCGGTCGAGGAGCGCCTCGCCACGCCGGTCGAGCAGCTGCACTTCGCCTTTTCCGGTCGCGGGGACGCGCTGGACCTGGCCGTGGTCGAAGCGGACTGGCTGCGCGAGCAGCTCGCCCAGCTGGCGTCCCGCGGTCTGCACGTGGTGTCCGCCTGCAGCGAGGCCAGCCTTCTGCCTCCGGCCGCGCCGGGCGAGGGCGTGCTGGTGGTCGCGGACGGGCGCGCGCTGCTGCGCAGTCCGCAGGGCGCGGTGCTGTGCGAGCGCGTCGAACTGTTGCCGGACCTGCTCGCGCTGTTCGCGGCGCCGGGATCGCCTCCATGCGAGTGGTCGGTGTTCCTCTGCGAGGGCGCGCAGTCCGCCGGGCTGCCGGCAGCCTTGTCAACGCGCGCGCAGGCGGCGCCGACGCTGCTGCGCCTGCTGGGAAGACAGCTGCTGTCGACGCCGCCCGCGCCGGATCTGCTGCAGGGACCGTTTGCCGTGCGTCTGCGCGGCGATGCGCTGCCGTGGTTGAAGCGCGCCGCGGTGATCGCGGCGCTGGCGGTGGTGCTGGCGTTCTCGCAGGCTGTCGTCGAGCGTCAGCTGTTGGCCTCACGCATCGACAGTCAGCGCAGCGAAATGGCGGAGCTGCTGCGGCAGTCGCTGCCCGGAGTCAGCACTGTCGTCGACCCGCGCGCCCAGCTTGAGATCGAGTACACGCGGCTGCAGCGGGGCGCCGGCGGTGACGATGCCCTGGCCCTGCTGGCACAGATCGCCCCGAGCATCGCGGGCAGTTCGCGCTACACCCTGGAGTCGATCGACTACCGCAATGGTGCCCTCGACCTGACCTTGCGCGCACCGGATGTGGCCACCCTCGACGGCTTGCGCGAAACCCTGGCAGCGCTGGGACTGGCCGCCGAGCTGACCTCGGCTACGCCGGGTCAGGGCGGCGTGGAAGGCCGCATCAGCCTTCGTGGAGGCCGCGCATGAAGGCCTGGTGGCTGGGTTTGTCCGATCGTGATCGTCGCGTTCTTGCGGCCGGTTCGGCGCTGGCTGCGGCGCTGCTGCTCTATGCCCTGGCCTGGCTGCCGCTGGAGCGCTCGCGCGAGGCCTTGCGCGTGCAGGCAGCGGCGCTGGACGCCAGCTATCGCTGGATGCAGGCCGCAGCGCCGGAAGTGCAGAGGCTGCGCGCGGGCGGTGCCGGCCAGCAGGTCGCGGACGGACGGTCACTTCTCGCGCGAGCCGATGCGGGTGCGCGCGAGTCGGGACTGGGGACGGCGCTTCTGCGGGTCGAGCCGGTGGCCGAAGGCGAGGTGCGCATGGTCTTCCAGCAGGTGGGTTTCGACGCGCTGATGGCATGGCTGGAACAGTTCTCGCGCAGCCAGTCGCTGCGGGTGACGGAGTTCAACGTGCAGACCACCGGAGCCTCGGGGCAAGTCGATGCACGCATCGGGCTGGAGGAGCGGCGGTGAGTCGGGCCTCGACCTTGCCCGTGGCGAGAGGGGGCTGGATTCGGCCTGGAATTCCCTGGCGAGGTTCGCCGCGCGGGCTCAAGCAATCAACGCGTTTTCCTGAGGACTATCGATGAAGCTGCTGTTCCGTCTGTTCGTTCTGGGCCTCGTGCTCGTTCTGGTTCTTGGTCTGGTTGCCGCGTTCCTTCCGGCCTCGACCGCACTTGGCCTCGTGCAGGACCGCATGCGTGAGGTGCGCATGGAAGGGGTTTCGGGCAGCGTCTGGAACGGCCGCGCGGATGCGTTGACCGTGCGCGAGCGCGCGCTCGGCGCGTTCACGTGGAAACTCTCTCCCTGGGCCTTGTTCTCCAAGCGTGTCGATGTCGACATCACCCTCGACGGCCCGGAGCTGAAAGCGGCGGGCTTCGTCAGCCTGAGCGGTCCCGGCAGCCTTCAGCTGCGCGGCATGCAGGCCAGCATCGACGCCCAGCGCCTGCAGGGCGTGCTGGACGTGCCGGCACTGGTGTTCAAGGGCCGCGTCGAGTTCGACCTGCGCGAACTGGTGGTCGACCAGTACTTCCCGGCCAAGGTCGAAGGCAGCGCCGTGTGGCGCGACGCCATGGTCGGTGGCAGCGCCGATGCGCGTCTTGGCGACATCCGCGCCGACTTCGCGACCCAGGGCGTGGGCACGATTGCCGGTACGGTCACCGATTCCGGCGGCCCGCTGATGATCGAGGGCGGGACGTTCTCGGCAGGCGTGCAGGGCGTCAGCGCCGAAGCCACGCTGCGTGCCCGCGATGGCGATGCCGCAGTGCTGCGCGCGCTGCAGTACATCGGCCAGCCGCAGGAGGACGGCAGCTCGCGGCTGGAAGTGAGCGGCCAGCTCAACCGGGTGGGCGGATGAGCGCTGCCACGCCCGAGTTGCTGGACGAGGCATTGGCGATCGCCAAGCACGCGGCGGCTGAGGCCGCTGAAGTCATTCGCCACTACTACCGCGGCCAGTTCGAGGTCATCACCAAGGCGGATGAGTCACCCGTCACCCGCGCCGACATCGAGAGCGAACAGGCAATCCGCCGCGTGCTGACCGCGGCCTTCCCGGATCACGCCATCTACGGCGAAGAGGAGGGCACCACCGGCAGCGGCGACTGGCTGTGGCTGGTCGATCCGATCGACGGCACCAAGAGCTTCGTGCGCGGCTATCCGATGTTCAGCACCCAGATCGCGCTGATGCATCGGGGCGAGCTGGTGCTGGGAGTGTCCTCGGCGCCGGCCTTCAACGAGATCGCCTGGGCGCGACGCGGCGGCGGTGCCTTCCTTGACGGTGCGCCGATCCGCATCGCTCCCGCGCAGGCGCTGGAGCGCAGCGCGCTGTCGACGGGCAACTTGAAGACGCTGGCTGCCGCGCCGGGCTGGAACGCGCTGGCCGCGCTGGTGCGCCGCGCTGGCCGTACGCGCGGCTACGGCGACTTCTACCACTACCACCTGCTGGCCCGCGGCGGCATCGATCTGGTGATCGAGTCCGATGTGAACATCCTCGACATCGCCGCGCTCGCGGTGATCGTGCGCGAGGCCGGCGGTGTGTTCAGCGACCTCGACGGTCGCGAGCTCTCGCTGGCCACCACCACGGTGCTGGCGGGCAATCCGGCCCTGCATGCCGAAGCGTTGACGGCTTTCCACGGCTGGCGAGGGCAGGGCGCGTGAGCACGATCAAGCCCCCGCCGCAGCTGCCGACGATCCATTCCGTGCACGAGCTCGACTATGGCGGTCGCTTCCAGGTCGAGCAGCTCGAACTCGAATTCAGCAACGGCGCGCGGCGGCGCTTCGAGCGCACCAAGCCGCGCGGTCGCGGCGCGGTCATTGTCGCTGCGATGCAAGACGCCGACACCCTGCTGCTGGTGCGCGAATACGCCGCCGGCCCGCACCGCTACGAGCTGGGCCTGGTCAAGGGGCGCATCGATCCGGGCGAGGATGCGGAAACCGCGGCCAACCGCGAGCTCAAGGAGGAAGCCGGCTTCGGCGCGCGCAAACTGACCGTGCTGCGCGAGCTGACCCTGGCGCCAACCTAGTTCACCCACGCAACGACTTTGGTGCTGGCCGAGGACCTCTATCCCGAGCAGCTCGAAGGCGATGAGCCCGAGCCGCTGGAAGTGATTCCGTGGCCGCTGGATCGCCTGCACGAATTGATGCTGCGCGCGGACTGCTCGGAAGGCCGCTCGCTGGCCTCGATGTTCATCGTCCGCGAATACCTGCAGCGGCGCGCACAGCCATGAGCACGTCCGGGTTCACGCTGGATGCGAACGCCCGCGAGTCCGTGCTGGAGATCGCGCGCCGCGCCGGCGCCGCCATCCTCGCGGTGTACGCCCGTGACTTCGACGTGGAGGCCAAGGCCGACCGCAGCCCGCTGACTGAGGCGGATCTGGCGGCGCATGCGCTTATCCGCGATGGGCTGGCGGCGTTGGCGCCGGACCTGCCGCTGCTGAGCGAAGAGTCGGCGCCCGAGGACCTGTCCGAGCGCCGCAGCTGGCAGCGCTACTGGCTGGTCGATCCGCTGGATGGCACCCGCGAGTTCGTCAAGCGCAACGGCGAGTTCACCGTCAACATCGCGCTCGTCGAAAATGGCCGCAGCGTCTTCGGCGTGGTCTATGCGCCGGTGCTCGATGCGCTGTACTGGGCGCAGCGCGGGCAGGGCAGCTGGCTGCGCCCGGCGGAAGGCGAGGACATCCAGATCGGCGTGCAGCGGCCTTCCCCGCGTCCGCTGCGCGTCGCGGTGTCGCGTTCGCACCTGGATCCAAAAAGCGCGGCGATGATCCAGCACCTGCAACAGCCGCTGCAGGTGCCGCTGGGCAGCTCGCTGAAGTTCTGCCGACTGGCCGAAGGCCAGGTCGATCTGTATCCGCGCTTCGGCCCCACCGGCGAGTGGGACACCGCGGCCGGTCAGTGCGTGCTGGAAGAGGCGGGCGGTGCGGTGCTCGATCTCGATGGACAGGCCCTGCGCTACAACCAGCGCGACAGCCTGATCAATCCGGACTTCATCGCGCTGGGCGACGTCGAATTGCCCTGGCGCGAGTGGTTGTAGCCACCCGACCACCGCCGCCCGTGCTGTCGCCGCGCTGGCCAGGGCAAAGACTGCGGACGCCGCTCGCGGCCTTTCGATCTACCTCCTGAGAATCCCAGCCCATGCCTGCACCCATCCCCACCCACTCCGACCCCGTCGAGCGCCTGCGCGCGATCATGGCGCAGCTGCGCAACCCGGACGGCGGCTGCCCTTGGGATCTCAAGCAGGACTTCCGCACGATCGCGCCCTGCACCATCGAAGAGGCCTATGAGGTCGCAGACGCCATCGATCGCGGCGATTTCGATGAATTGCGCGACGAGCTAGGCGACCTGCTTCTGCAGGTGGTGTTCCACGCGCGCATGGCCGAGGAGGAAGGCCGCTTCGCGTTCGCGGATGTCGCCGAGGCGATCTGCGACAAGCTGATCCGCCGTCATCCCCACGTGTTCGGCGACGCCAGCGCCGACGAGGCCGATGCCGCGCTGGCACAGTGGGAAGCGCAGAAGCGCGTCGAGCGCGCGGCCAAGGGCGAGACCGATACCAGCGCCCTGGCCGGCCTCACCCGCGGCCTGCCCGAGTGGGCGCGCGCGCTCAAGCTGCAGAAGAAGGGCGCAGCGGTCGGCTTCGACTGGCCCGATGCCGAGCCGGTGATTGCCAAGCTCCATGAGGAGCTGGAGGAAGTGCGCGCCGAGCTCGCCAAGGGTCGCGGCCACGAGGCGCTCGAAGACGAGATCGGCGACGTGCTGTTTGTCGCGCTGAACCTCGCTCGCAAGGCCAAGGTCGACGCCGGCAGCGCCCTGCGCCGCGCCAATCTCAAGTACGAGCGTCGCTTCCGTCGGATGGAGGCGCTGGCCGCAGAGCGCGGCACCACGCTGGAAGCGTTGGGGCTGGCGGAGCAGGAAGCGCTTTGGAATGCGGCGAAGGCCGAGGGCTTGTAGCTGGAAGCCGGGATTGAGGATTCGGGATTGGTCGCGAGACGTGCTGACGCCAAGCCCGTCCAATAGGGTGGGCCCTGGCCCACCAGGAGCCTCACTTTGCCGCGGTCCCAGCCTCTCTCCCGGAGCCTCGTGGCTGGCGATGGAAGCTCACGACGCGGTAGGTCTTGCAAGCACGCGTCGTGAGCCAAAGCGCTTCCGCCGCCAGAAACGCAAAAGCCCACCTTGCGGTGGGCTTTTGCGTTTCAGCGTGTCGATTCCGAAGCGTCGAGGACTTCTCAGGCCGCTGCTGCGGACGCCTTGCGCGGGCCTTCCAGCAGGGCGCGGCGCACGCCGGCGACCACCAGGTCGACTTCGGCGCTGGTGATGTTGAAGTGCGGGGTGAAGCGCAGCGAGTTGACGCCGCCATGGATCACGCCGAGGCCGCGCTCGCGCATGTATTCCTCGGTGCTACCGGCGCCGTAGCACTTGAAGTCGTCCGCCAGCTCGCAGGAAAACAGCAGACCGGTGCCCTGCACTTTGGTGATCAGGCCCCCCAGCTCGGTGCGCAGCTTCTCGAGTTTCTCCAGGAACTCGCGGCCCTTGGCCACGATGTTGGCGCGCACCTCGGGGCTCAGCATGTCCAGCGTCGCGCAGGCGACATCCATCGCCCGTGGGTTCGTGGTCATGGTGTTGCCGTAGATGCCCTTGCGGTACAGCTCGGCGGCGCGCGCGTTGACCGCCAGCACGCTCAAGGGGTACTGGCCGGCGTTGAGCGCCTTGGAGTAGGTCTCCATGTCCGGCGCCTCGAAGCCCTCGAAGCCGGGGTAGTCGACGATCGACAGCACGCCGTGGGCGCGCAGACCGGCCTGGATGGAGTCGACCAGCAGCAGGGTGCCGTGGGCCCGGGTGAGCTCGCGTGCGGCGGCATAGAACTCGGGGGTCACCTGGCGCCCCGGGTCTCCTTCGCCCATCACCGGCTCAAGGAACATCGCCTCGATATACCAGCTCTGCTTGTCGGCTTCCGCGAAGGCTGCGCGCAGCTCTTCGACAGAGTAGGGGGTGATGGTGATCAGCTGCGGCTCGTGGTGCTTCCAGCTCGCCAGGTGCTTCGCATAGGTCGGACGGGTGCTGTCGGAGTACAGCATCGGCAGCTCGGTGCGGCCGTGGAAGGCGCCCTTGACCGCGATCCGCTTGACCCGCTTGCCGGCATGACGGCCACCGGCGTCGGTGTGCAGCTTGGTGTTGACGTCGGCGATGCGGCCGGCCAGCGAAACCGACTCCGACCCCGAGTTCAGGCACAGGAACTTGTCGTAGGGGCAGCCGCCACGGCGATGACCGACCTCGCGCTTCAGCGCCTGCGCCAGCTTCAGCTGCGACAGGCCGGCAGTCATGATGTTGGCCATTACCTGCGGCCGTGCCATGGCCTCGATCACGGGCTTTGGCGTATGGCCGAAGCCCAGCATGCCGTAGCCGCCGGAGTCATGCAGCACGGCGCCCTTCAACGTGATCACCCAGGGGCCGCGTGCCGCCAATGCGACGTAGGGGTTGACCGCATCGTCGGCGTAGAAATTGACGTAATCGGCATGGATGGCGGCCAGCTGTTCAGACTCGTCGGCGCGCAGCAGCGCATCGAACTCACTGCCGCGCAGCGATTCGAAGGCGCTCACGGCCGCGTCCAAGACTTCAACCAGCTCCGGAAACTGTGCGCCCATGCGTTCGATCGTGGCGTCGTCCAGCCCCTTGCAGCGGACGCTGCCTCCACAGCTGCGCAGCGGCTTCAGGCGCTCGATCAGGCTCGGCGTGGGGGTATTCATCTGGGGGCTTCTCCCGGGTGGCGGGGCCGATGCGCTCGATCGACGCAGTCAAGGCCCAATAAAAACAGAAACTTAGCCCGATAGTATCACCCGGCATAAGGGGCGCGTAACCCCGCTTCGCCGGAGCGGAAAGCGTCCACGCCCGTCTTGCTGTGCAGAATTCCCTGCTGGATCAGGGGTTTCCGGCATGCTCAACCGCATGGCCCGCAGCTCAGCTGCGGCCGACGCGGCGGCGCTGCTGTGGGAAGCGGGGCGCGGCTACCGCGTGAGAAGAAACCCGGACGTCGTCGCGAGTGCGTCCAAAGGCGGCCGCAGTCGGCGGATGGTTCTCGCAGGCTCTCAGTCTTCCGGTGTTTCGAACCCGTTGGCGAACAGCTTGAGCGGCAGGCTCTGCGCACTCGCACTGTTGTTGCCAAGGTCCCGATCGCGGCTGAAACCACTCGCTTCGAGCGACAGGCCGGCGCTCGCTGTGATCTGGAGCGGCGGCGGTGCGGCCAGGCTGCCGGTCAGGTCGATCTGCAGGCTGGCGCCTGCGGCCAACGCCGCGATCTGCAGATCTGGCGCGCCGCTGCCGCCCGGGGCGGGGCAGGCCGCTCCGCTGCAGGTCCAGGAGATGTTCTGGAGACCGACGGGTGCGGGGGCTTGAATCCGCAGCGCGAAGGCGACGTCCGGCCCCGGATTCTGCACGTCGACACGGAAGCGCAGGCTGTCGCCGGCCTGGTAGAGCGGGTCGAGCGCGCTCAAGCCCAGCAACGGGTCGGAGGCCGAAAGCAGACGCAGGCCATCGCTGTCGCTGCTGCTGCCGAAGTCCGCGTTTGTGGAAGTGAACGCCGCGCTGACCACGTAGTCGCCCACCGCTACGCCGGGACCGAACTCGATGCTGCAGCTCTGCGGCCCTTCGGCGACGACAGGGGTGCTGCAGCTCAGTGTGCTGGTGCCGTTGGCGGCGGAGACCGCAAAGGTTCCCGAAGGCGCTCCCGCTCCCGTCTCGATGACGTCCAGCTGCGCCCCGAAGGCGACGGTGACGCCGCGATCGCGCGGGCTGGCGATCGTGTCCAGCGCGAGCGTGGTGCGGAACGGCGGCTGGATCAGCAGGCTGTAGGAACGGCTTTCGCTGAACGGCCCGCCGAGTGCAGCGCTGCTGCTGTCGATCACCCGAACGCTGAAGCTGAAGTTGCCGAACTCAGAAGGGGTTCCCGAAAGCAGTCCGTTGCTGCCGAGGCTCAAGCCTTGCGGCAGTTGGCCGCTGGCCACGCTGAAGGTCAACGGCAAGGTCGCGCCGGTGGCGGCTGTATCGAAGAGCAGACTGTAGGCGGCACCGATCTGGCCCTCCGGCAGACTGGCCGGCTGCAGGCGCAGATCAGGCTTCACCTGCACGCTGGCCTCGCCGAAGCTCTCCGCGAAGCCGGGCGCGCCGTTGTAGCGGGCACGCAGGCTGCGCGGTCCGACCGCGCTGGCGGTCAGGGTGCAGCTGCCGCTGCCGGCCATCAGGACTGCGGTGCAGGTGTTTCCGTTGTTATCGCGGAGCAGCACCTCGCCGCCCGCGATTCCCTCGTCAGCGCTGACGGAAACGCTGGCGCTGTACGTCGACCCGATCAACACGGGCACCGGTATGCTGTCCAAGGTGGTGCGGGTCGCCAAGCTGACGTAGGCATAGGCCGCACCCGCCAGAGGCTGGCCATCGACCACCGTGCCAGGTGCCGTCACGCCGGCGATGTTGCCACCGAAGGCCAGCGCGCTGCCGAACTGGTCTTCTGTTGCTCCAGCCGGTGCTAGCAGTCGCTGACGGGGCAACCATTGTTCGTCGTCGAAAAGGAACAGCGCAGCGCTGCCCCTCAGGTTGGCACCTTCGACATCGTCGTCCGGCGCACCGACCAGTAGACGCGGACCGGAAAGCAGAACCGCGCTGCCGAACTGTGCGCCCTCCGACAGATCAGGGCTGCCCAGTTCAGACAAGGCTTGCCAGCTGCTCCCGGTGCGGACCCAGCTGAGCACAAGACCGGTGTTGCTGGGACCCATGGATTCGGCGCCGGGAGCCCCCGCCACAGCGATATCCCCGTCGATGTCCACTGACCAGCCGAGGCGGTCGCCCCCCGCCGGCACTGCACGAACGAAGCTCGCTTCCTGTGTCCAGTTGGAACCGCTGCGGCGCCAGAGGAAAGCGCCACCCTGGTCGACGGCCACGCCATCACGTCCCGGCGAGCCGGCGATCAGCGCACCTCCGGACAGCGCGACCGAGAGGCCGAGCCGATCGTTGGCAGCCCCACTCGGCAGGCTCAGGCGCTGCTGTTGTGACCAAATGCTGCCGGTGCGGGTGAACACGTAGACCGCACCGCG
>JBIJCA010000410.1:0-3127 GCA_044344935.1 Aquimonas sp.
CTGCGCGGGGAACTCGACGCATTCCGGATCGATCCGCAGCAGCAGCCCGGTCGTGCAGAAGGGCTGCTGAAGCTCGCCAGCGGGCTGCACGGCCGCTGAACGGCAGGGCTTGCCGGCCGGGTCCAGCCTGTACACTCCACGCCGTTGCCGCCGAGCCGCCCCCCGTTGGGGCGCGCCCCCAGGTGGAGACCGTGCGCGGGCTTTCGCGGCCTGTGCACAGAACAACAAGCACATCGAACGTCCAACTAGAAGGAGCGCACATGTCCAAGGGTCAGTCCCTCCAGGATCCTTTCCTCAATGCCCTGCGCCGCGAGCGCGTGCCGGTGTCCATCTATCTGGTCAATGGCATCAAACTTCAGGGCACCATCGAGTCTTTCGACCAGTTCGTCGTCCTGCTGCGCAACACGGTGAGCCAGATGGTCTACAAGCACGCCATCTCGACCGTTGTCCCCGCACGCAACGTCCGCATCGGCCCCGGCGGCGGCGAAGTCTCGGACGCCCCGGGCGAGCAGGATTGACCGTTTCCACGGCGTCACGGTGGACCCCAGCTCATGTTTGAACGCGAGAAGCGCGGTGAGCGCGCGCTGCTGATCCAGCCGCAGGCGCCGGGCCGTGACGAAAGTGAAGCGATGGAGGAGTTCGCCGAATTGACCCGTTCGGCGGGCGCCAGCGTGCTCGCCAGCCTGACGGCCCGTGTTGATCGGCCGAATCCCGCGCTGTACATCGGCAGCGGCAAGGCCGACGAAGCGAAAGAGCTGTGCGCGCTGCATGACATCGACCTCGTTCTGGTCAATGCCAGCCTGTCGCCAGTGCAGGAGCGCAACCTTGAACGTCACCTGCAGAGCCGCGTGGTCGATCGCACCGGATTGATCCTCGATATCTTCAGTCAGCGCGCGCGCTCCTTCGAGGGCAAACTGCAGGTTGAGCTCGCCCAGCTCAAGCACATGGCCACGCGACTGGTTCGCGGCTGGACCCACCTTGAGCGCCAGCGCGGCGGCTCGATCGGCCTGCGCGGCCCGGGCGAGACCCAGCTCGAAACCGATCGTCGCCTGCTGGCCGAGCGCGTCAAGGTGCTGTCGCGCAGGCTTGACCAGGCGGAGCGTCGGCAAGCGCAGGCCCGCCGCGCGCGCCTGCGCAATGCGGTGCCCCGCGTTGCCCTTGTCGGCTATACCAATGCCGGAAAGTCCACGCTTTTCAATGCCCTGACCGGCGCGGGCATCTACGTCGCCGACCAGCTTTTCGCCACGCTCGATCCGACCGTTCGCAAGTTGGCCGGTCTTGACTGCGGCGAAGTGGTGCTGGCGGATACGGTCGGTTTCGTGCGCGATCTGCCGCACGAGTTGGTCGCGGCCTTCCGCTCGACCTTGTCCGAGGCGCGTGAGGCCGACCTGCTCCTGCACGTGATCGACGCAGCCGACCCTCTGCACCGCGATCGCGTCGCCGATGTCGACAGCGTGCTCGTCGAAATCGGCGCCGGCGACATCCCACAGATCCAGGTGTTCAACAAGATCGACCGCATCGAGGGCGGCACGCCGCGCCGCGATCGGATCGAAGACAGCGTCGAGCGGATCTTCGTTTCGGCGCGCGACGGCGAGGGTCTGGATCTCCTGCGAGGCGCAGTCAGCGAGCGCTTTGCCGCCGAGCGGGTTGTGCAGACCCTGGCCCTTGATCCCGCCGAGGGCCGACTGCGGGCCCGCCTGTTCGAGCTTGGTGCGGTGCGTGCTCAGCAGGCCGATGAAGCCGGGTGGCGGTTGGAGATCGATCTGCCGCGTTCGCAGGCAGCGCGTCTGGCGACCGAGTTCCCTGCATTCAGTGCGGGCTTGGCAGGTGCGCTGGATGCCCCCAAAGAAGAGTGGGAGCGCGGCGGCGCGGCGACCTGAGCCATCGCGACGCCGTGTCCACGAAGCCCGGCCGGGTGGCTGCTACACTCCGGCGCCTTGGATTCACGCTCGTAAAGACGGCCGTCTGGCGGTTCTTGCGGGCAGCGAACAGATCCCGATTGGAGCACTCGATGGCCTGGAATCAACCCGGCGGTGGCAGCGGTGGCAGCGGCGGTGGCGGTGGCAACAAGGACCGTGACCCCTGGAACGGCAACAAGGATCCGGGCGCCGATGTCGAAGCGTTTCTGAACAAGCTGAAGGGCAGCTTGAACAAGGTGTTCGGCGGTGGTGGCGGTGGCGATGAGCCTCGCCGCGGCGAGGGTGGCGAGCCGGTGGGGCGCGGGCTTCTGCTGCTCGTGCTCCTGGCCGTCACTGCGTGGGCCATTTTCGATTCCGTGATACTGGTGGATGAGCGCGAGCGCGGCGTCGTCCTGCGCTTCGGCAAGTTCGACAGGATCATGCCGCCGGGCCCCAATCTGAAGTGGCCGAGCCCCATCGAGCGCGTCATGAAGCTGGATGTCACCAACGTGCGCAGCGCCTCCGATCAGGTGCGACTGCTGACCGCGGACGAAAACATAGTGCAGATCGATTTCGGCGTGCAGTACGTGGTGAGTGATCCGAAGCTGTACTTCTTCGGAGCGCGCGATCCGGAGGGCACATTGAAGCAGGCCGCCGAGAGCGCGATCCGCGATGTGATCGGCAGCAATCGCATGGACACCATACTCACGGGTGAACGCGCGGCACTGGCCGCTGAGGCGCAGACCCGCCTGCAGGCCACCTTGGACAGCTACTCGACCGGGCTCCAGGTCACCGTGCTGAACATTCCCAACGCGCGCCCGCCGCAGGAAGTGCGACAGGCCTTCGACGATGCGATCAGCGCGCGCGAAGACAAGGAGCGCATCGAGAGCGAGGCCGAGGCCTACCGCAGCACCGTGGTCCCCGAAGCCCGAGGCGAGGCGGCTCGCGTGCGCACCCAGGCCGAGGGCTATCGTGAAGCCCAGATCGCCCGGGCCACCGGTGAAGCCGAGCGCTTCCGCCTGCTGGCCGAGCAGTACCGCAAGGCGCCGGAGGTGACCCGCCAGCGCCTGTATCTGGAGACCATGCAGGAAGTGCTCGCGAACAACCGCTCCATCTACGCAGGTGACGGCGACAACGTGCTGTATCTGCCGATGGGCAGTGAAGGCGCGCAGGGCCCCCAGACCCGCCTGCCGGCGGCTGCGGCAGCCTTGCCGCAACTGCAGCCCGGT
>JBIJCA010000070.1:0-17166 GCA_044344935.1 Aquimonas sp.
CCCTCTGCGCATCCGTGCGCAGAGGGTACGCGTGAGTCGGTCGGGGTTTTCGGACAGGCCATCCCTGGCCTGTCGAAAACCTTGCCCGCATCCCTGCGGGCAACCCTTCGGGCTGATCGACCGCCTCCCGCCGCTCCCCAGGGGCCCCGTGGAAGAGCGCGGGCTCCTGCCCGCAAAGGCAACGGCCAAAGCCCAAGCCCAAGCCCAAGCCCAAGCCCAAGCCCAAGCCCAAGCCCAAGCCCAAGCCAAAGCCAAAGCCAAAGCCAAAGCCATAGCCAAAGCCAAAGCCCACGCCCAGGAGGCTCAGGCTGCCGGGTAGGTTGGGCCAAGCGCAGCGCGGCCCAACGACGCACCTCGATGCCGCCAGCGCGATCGGATCTGCGGGCGCGCATCCGGATCCCGATGCTCTCCGGCGCGCGCTCCGCCTCGCCTCTTCCGAGGACACGCCGGGCGACATCGGTGCGCGGCGCGCGCTCCCTACCGGCCTTGCTTTCGCGGCTTCACCCTCTTCGAACTCCGTCTACTGCCCTGCTGACCGAACTCCACCGCCGACGGCCGCTGTACGTACCGCTCGGCCTGCCACTCCCTTCCCATGCCTTGATCCCGCGCTGACCGCGCGCCCACCGGAACCCTCGCCATGAACCTGCTCGAATCGCACACCCATCGCCTCGCCACGATTCTGGATCTCGCGCCGGTGGTGCCGGTAGTCGTGGTGCATCACATCGAGCACGCGGTGAAGCTCGCCCGCGCGCTGGTGGCGGGCGGTATTCCCGCGATCGAGGTGACCCTGCGCACGCCCGCGGCGATTGATGCGGTGCGCGTAATTGCGGCCGAGGTCGAGGGCGCCGTGGTCGGCGTCGGCACGGTGATCGAGCCGCGGCAATTCGATGAAGCGCTGGAGGCCGGCGCGCAGTTCGCCGTGTCACCCGGGGCGAGCCCGAAGCTGTTGGCCGCCGCGCGCGAGCATGCGCTGCCCTGGCTGCCGGGTGCGGCCACCGCGAGCGAGTGCATGGCCCTGTTCGAAGAGGGCTACCGCCTGCTCAAGTTCTTTCCGGCCGAAGCCGCGGGTGGCGTCAATGCGCTGAAGGGGTTCGGCGGGCCATTGCCGCAGCTCGGTTTCTGCGCGACTGGCGGCATCAGTCTCGACAACGCGCCAAAGTACCTCGCTCTTGCGAACATCCGCGCGGTCGGTGGCAGTTGGCTGACGCCGGAGTCGGCCCTGGCGGCGGGCGACTACGCGCGCATCGAAGCGCTGGCGCGTGAAGCCGCAAGCCTCAAGCGCGCATAGGGTGGGCCCTGGCCCACCATGGGCTTCACCCGGGCCGCGGTCCTTCAATCCCATAGGGTGGGTCTCGACCCACCGGGGCTGAATGCTGGCGCCGGTCCACGGATCGCACCGTGTGGACCAAGCGGCTGCACGCGCCGAGGCTGCGGTGAGGCCGAGTTCCGGTGGGTCAAGACCCACCCTATGACTGGCCGCAGTCCTTCAATCCCATAGGGTGGGTCTCGACCCACCGAGGCCGAGCGCTGCGACCGTCCATGGATCGTGCCGCGTGGACTCTGTGGCAACACGCGCCGAGGCTACGGTGTGGCCGAGTTCCGGTGGGTCAAGACCCACACTATGGGGATCGACACCACTGAATCCTGGTCGTACCGGCTACCCTGTGTCGCTTCGCCCCGTGCCGCGCGCCCATGAGCCTGATCGAAATCATCGTCCTCGCCCTGCTGCAGGGCTTCACCGAATTCCTGCCGGTGTCGAGTTCGGCGCATCTGATCCTGCTGCCGATCTTCGTCGGCTGGAAGGATCAGGGCCTGGCCTTCGACCTCGCTCTGCATCTTGGCAGTCTGATCGCCGTGCTCGTGTACTTCCGCGCCGACCTCTTGCACATCGCGCGTGACCTTTTCGCCAGCTTTGCCGGGCGGGGGGTGAGCGCGAACGCGCGGCTCGGCTGGTCGGTGGCGCTGGGCACGATTCCCGTCGGCCTGGCCGGGCTCGCCTTCAAGCCGTTGGTGGAGACCACCCTGCGGACGCCAGAAGTCGGCGCGCTGGTGATGGCCTTTGGCCTGATCTTCTTCGGCCTGCTGCTGGGCCTCGCCGACTGGCGCTTCCGCGGCGAGCGCACGGTCGAGCAAATGGGCTGGAAGGACGTCGCCGTGATCGGTTTCGCGCAGGCGCTGGCGCTCATCCCCGGCACCTCGCGCTCGGGCGTCACGATGACCGCGGGCCTGTTCCTCGGCATGAGCCGCGAAGCGGCCTCGCGCTTCTCCTTCCTGCTGTCGATCCCGGTCACCGCGCTGGCGATCCTGCTCAAGCTGCTCGATCTGTTCGAGCCCGGGGCGGTGGTGGACTGGCAGGCCTTGGGCCTCGGCACCGTGTGTTCGGCGATCGCGGCCTATCTGTGCATCCACTACTTCCTCGCCTTCATCCGCCGCATCGGCATGCAGCCCTTCGTGATCTACCGTCTGCTGCTCGGCGGCCTGCTGCTGTGGCTGTTCTGGCCGTGAACGTGTTCGATTGGCGTCGAGGCGGGGCGGGAGGCAAGCGCTGAGGGATCAGGCCGTTGGCATGACCCGCAGCCAAGCGCATCGATGAAGCCGGTGGGTCAAGACCCACCCTATGGTCGAGACGCGCGATCGACCCCGCAGCGCGCATGCGGCCTCACAGCGCGAACGCCACAGGGTGGGTCTTGACCCACCGCTGTGGCCCTTGCGCCTTGGCCCAGGTTCCGCGCATCGCGATGGCGAATCCCCAATCCCCGCCTCAAACCATGAAGCCCAGGTCGCTGCTGGCGAAGTTCGACAGGTTCGGGAAGATCGCGTTCAGCGCGGTGCTGTCGGTCACGCCCATCCAGCGCGCCAGCGTGGCGCCGAACTGTTCGACGCCGGTGGTCGGGATGTACTGGCCGCGCGAAAAGCTCCAGTCCTGATTGGCGTTGTCGTCGGCGTCGAGCTGCAGGTTCGGGTAGCGGCCGTACAGGCGGCCGCCGTTGACCGCGCCGCCGAGCACGAACTGGTTGCCGCCCCAGCCGTGGTCGCTGCCGTTGCCGTTGCCGGACAGGGTGCGGGCGAACTCGCTCATGCTGAAGGTGGTGACCTCGCTGCGCGCGCCGAGCTCGCCGAGTGCATCCCAGAACGCGCCGACCGCCTGGTTGAGCTGGGTCAGCAGTGCGCCGTGGCCGCTGCTGGCGACGGGCTGGCCGGCCACGAACATGCCGCTGTGCAGATCGAAGCTGCCGAAGCGCACGAAGTAGACCTGACGCTGTGCGCCGAGGCTGCGCGAGACCTTGATCATGCGCGCCACCATCGCCAGCTGGCCGCCGAGGTTGCTGACGGGGAAAGGCGTGGTGAGCTGGCCATCCGGTGATTCCAGAAGACCGTACAGGGCCTCACCGACCGCCAGGCTGCGGCCGGTGGTGGCGGCGAATTCGCGCGCATAGGGGTTGGACTGCGGCGCTGCCAGCAGTGCATCCAGCACGGCGCGTCGCGCTTCCGGAAAGTTGTTGGCGGCTGCGCCCTGACTGTACTGGTCGAGCAGGTTCACGCCGCCGCCGTCGAGCTGGTAGGGCAGCACGCCGTCGCCGACCAGGAAGCGTGCGCTGCCCGCCAGCGAGATCGCCGACGACAGCCCGTTCGGCAGCGGCGCAAAGCCCGCCTGCGCGGCGACGCGGCCGCCCCAGCCGTACTTGGCCAGAGGGCTGTTGGTGTCGGTCAGGCCGAGCTGCCACAGCAGCTCCTGGTCGTTGTGCGAGAACAGTTGCTTGGGCCGCGGTGCGCCGGCGTTGTACTCGGTCTTGCTGAGCGGCTCCACCAGCGGACCGGTGTTGCAGACGAAGCCCAGGCGGCCGGCGGTGAACAGGCTCTGCAGGCCGCTGCGCGGCCCGGACAGATCGAAATCCGTACAGGCCGGGTGCAGCCCGTAGGCAGTGCCCGCGCCCTGTGGCGCGATCGGCAGCAGGTCATTGAAGCCCAGCGCCAGGCCGGCGGGATTGGCGCCCGACCAGACGCCGCCGCGCGAACTGCGGTAGACGTCGTAGCGGCTGCCGGCGAGTTCGCTGTCGCGCGGCGTCAGCAGGTTGTAGCTGTCGTTGGCGCCGGCCAGATAGATGCAGACCAGGGCGCGGTAGTCGCTGCCGGCCTTGCCCTGCGCGGCGTGCGCGCGCGGCAGCAGGGACAGCTGCGGCAGCAGGGCGCTGCTGCCGGCCGCAGCCAGGGCGCAGCCGAGGCCGGTGAGCAGACGCCGGCGGGCCGGCGATTTCGGTGTGCTGATCACGATGCTCATGCGGACACTCCTTCAGAACTGCAGGGCGAACTCGGGCGAGATCGCGATCAGGTGGATGAGGTTGAGCGCCTTGCGACGTTGATCGGTGCCGGCCATCGGGCCCGCCACCAGATCGGTCAGCAGCTGACGCATCGTGGCGGACATGCGCCCTGCGAGCAGGCGCTCGTCAAGCGCCTCGACCAGGGCCGCGGGCTCGGCGGGCAGGGCCTCCAGCGCGGCCGGCGGCAGGTAGGCGGCGTTGGCCGGCACACTGAAGGTGGTGGTGGTCTGGCCGCTGCGCGTGTAGCCCGCCCACAGCCGTGCCCACAGGTCGTCGCTGGCGGTCACCACGCTGGTTTCGTTGACGATCTGCAGCTCGGGCGCGTACAGGCCGCGGTCGGCGAGCTCGCCCGGGGGCTGGTAGTCGGGCTCGTAGAAATTGAACACCGAGGGCGCACCCAGCGGGCGCTGCTGGTAGGCGCGCTCGGGTGCGTTGATGCCGACCAGGCCGCTGCTGCCGGGCTGCGCGCCGAACGCCCGCCAGACCGCCAGCAGACGCAGCATCGGCTCGCGCAGCTTGCCGAACTCCGGGCCCGGCTGATTGTTCAGGGCCTCGGCGTCGAGCAGAACGGCGCGCACCACCGCGCCGAGGTTGCCGCGCACACCGCTGCCGTCGTTTTCGAACACCTCGGCGACGCGGCGGATGTAGCCGGGCGAGGGGTTGCTGGTGATCAGCCGCTGGATCAGCTGGCGCGCGACGAAGGGCGCGGCGTTCGGATGTGCGGCGAGGCTGGCGACCACGGTATCGACCTGGTCGTCGCAGTAGTCGATGCAGGCCTGGCGGTCCTGTGCGGGCGTGCCGGCATGACAGGCCACCGGGCTGGGGCCGACCGTGATGCCCGCCAGCAGCTCCTTGCGGTCGTGCGGTGCCGGCAGCACGGCGTAGTTGTCGACCACAGTCGCGCTGCGGCCGGTGTCCGCGTAGCGCGGGTAGCAGACCATCGGCGCATAGCGATCCGGATGCACCAGCCCGCTGCCCTGGTAGGAGGGCGGCGCCTGCGCGTACAGCAGGGTCGAGAAGTTGCAGGCGCTGCCGGTGCAGCCGCAATTGCGGTTGATGGCGACGCCGCCGGGGCTGGCCGGGCCCGTGCAGGCGAAGGCCAACCCGGTGAACACCCGTGCTGTGGACCCGATCAGGGCCTGGTCGTAGGTCTGGATCGGCTGGTTGCCCGCGCCCAGCACCGGACTGAAATCGAGGTTGCGCTCGATCAGCCCGATCGAGAACAGCTGCATCACTTCGCGGGAGTAGTTCTCGTCCGGGCTCAGGGGGCTGGGGCCGAGGACACCGTTGGTGTAGCTCCAGTCGGTCTTGCTGTTGCGCAGATGGCTCAGGTAACCCCCCATGGCCGGGCTGCGGGTGACCGCGCGCAGCAGATCCTCGTAGCGGCCGAACGCGTGACGCAGCAGCAGATCGTTGTACTCCGCGACCATCTGCACTTCGCCGTCGAGCGGGCTGCCGTCGGCGTCGCTGATCACCAGCATCTGCGACAGCGCATAGGCGACCTTCTGCCGCAGCACGTCAGGGGCATCCAGCTGGGTGCGGAACCACTGCTCGACGCGCAGGCGGCGATAGAAGGGGCCGTTGCGCGGATCCACCAGCACGGCGGCGGCGATGGCGTTCTCGACGGTGGGTCGCTGCAGACTGATCGGCGCCGTCATCTGCGCGTCGAGCCAGCCGGCATAGCCCTGCTGCATCAGCGCCGCGGGCTCGCCCGGGCGCGCACCGAAGCCGGCGCGCAGAAGGAAACGGGTCGCCTCGGCTTCACTCCGCGGCGCCGCCGGCGGCGACTCGAAGGCGCCGCCGTCGCCGCCGAACAGGGCTTCGGCACGGGCCTGTGGCGCGGCCGCAGCGCAGGCCAGCAGCAGGACAAAACCACACACGTGGCGTATCGACATGGGGGCCTCGGGCGCGCAGGGCGCAGTGGGAGGGAAGTGTCGGGATCAACGCGCGGGCGCGCATCGTGTTGACACGGATTCACCAGGGACGGGTCGACTCGAAGCGCGCACCGAAAATGAAGTCGCGGGGGATCGGATCCTCGACCGGCTCGCCGAGCGCGCCGCGCCGCACCCAGTCGTGGATCAGGGCCTGCAGCTCCAGCGAGACCGCGCCGCCGGGCGGCATCGGTAGCCCCGCATCGGGCGTGCTGCAGTTGAGTTTCTGCACCAGCAGGCTGGCAGCGGGATCACCGGGCGCGACCCGCAGCAATGCTGGCGCCTGCGCACTCGGCTGGCCGACCAGGAACAGCACGCCGAAACGCTGCACCGACAGGTCCAGATCGCCCGCCGGGCTGGCGCCGAGATGGCAGTTCTGGCCGCAGCCGGCTTCGCTGTTGAGGCGCTGCCAGACCTCGGGCCATTCGACGTCGAAGCGGATCGGAATACTGTCGAGATCGGCGCAGCCGCTGGCGGCCAGGGCGTTCGCGATCGGCAGGCTCAAGCCCAGGGCCAGCAGCGCATGGGCGGGACGAAGGGCAGGCATGTCGAAGCGCTCGGCGGCGGAGGACGCAGAACAGAACGCAGAGCGGCGCAGGCGGTTGACGTCCGTGCGCTGCGCCCTTGCCAATGCCACTGCCGCTGCCGCTGCCGCTGCCGCTGCCGGCGCGTGCCGGCGGCCAAGTCAGCGCCGCAGCAAGCGCGCCTCGCGCTGCGGCGGCGTCATCGCCATCAATTCCTGCCGCAGCACTTCGCGCTGCTCGGCCGGCAGGGTCTCGAACTCCGCGCGCAGAGCGCGGCGGGCTTCGGGGCTGAGTCCGCGCACCATCGCCCAGCTGGCTTCGCGCTGTTCCTGCGAGAGATGCGCGAACGGGCCGGGCGGGCGTGCCTGCGCGCTGCGGCGCATGGCCTCGGCGCCCTGCAGGAAGGCGCGGCGCTCGTTCGGGCTCATGCCCTCGAAACGCTGACGCAGGGCGCGGCGCTGCTCGGGCGGCAGGTTCTGGAATTCGCGAAAGCGTCGCTGCAGGCGCTGCTGCTGTTCGGGGCTGAGCGCGCGGTAGCGCTGATGCGCCTCGCGCAGGCGCTCGCGCTGTTCGGGCGCGAGCTGCTGCCACTCGGCCAGGCGCTCGGCGGCGCGCGTGCGCTGTTCCGGGCTCATCGTCAGCCACCGCTGGGCGCCGCGCCGCATCTGCTCGCGAGTGGCGGCGTCCAGACTGTCCCAGGTGTCCTCGAAGGGTGCGAGCACCCGCTGTTCGGCCGGCGGCAGCGCCTTGAAGCCGGCGTCGTCGGCCGCCGCAGTGGCCGGTCCGGCGATGCCGGTCAGCAAGGCCAAGCCCAGCAGCAGCCGCAGGATCACGGCAGGTCGGCTAGTCATTCTCGTGCTCCGCGCGACCGCGCAGGCGCGGCCGCTCTTCGTGTGTGGGGCGGGATGCCGGCGCGCCGCTTTCGGGCGCGGGCGGCATCGTCGTGCTCACTGCAGGGGTGACCTCGGGCGGTGGGGCGTTCATCGCCTGACGGTCCGGCTCCACCTCGCCCGCCTGCTCCAGCAGCCCCAGCTCGGGCACCTCGCCTTCGGCATCGGCGAACTCGGCGAGAAACATCAGCAGTTCCGCCTCGGCCGGCGCGATGTCATCAGCCGCCAGCACGGGCGTGCAGCAGGCCAGGCCGAGTGCCAGCAGCGGCCGTCGAAGGCGGAACGCGTTCTCCCGTGGATTCAGCCCTCCCACGCATCCTCCTCGGCCTGGCTGTCGAGCCAGGCATAGAAATCGAGATCCTCAAGCAGTGCCGGGTCGACCTCGGCGGCGATCACCGCGAACTCCTCGCTGCTGCTCGGCACCGCAAGGGGCGGCGCCTGCAGCGCCGGTAGCAACACCACCGCGAGCACCGCGCTGGCGGCGAGCGCCATGCCCCAGCGCAGCGGCAGCGCCCAGCGCGAACGCGCCGGGCGGGCGGCGTCCAGGGCCGCCTGCCGGGCGCGATTGAGCCGCGACAGCGTCGCCGCATCCAGGCTCTGCGCGGAGGCGTCGAGTGCACTGCGCAGGCGTGCGCTGCCGGCGGGAAGATCGTCGTGTGGGGTGGGTGAGTTCATGGCCGGCCCTCAGCAGTGTTCCGCAAGATGTTCGCGCAGACGCGAAAGCGCCCGCGACAGATGGGTTTTGACGCTGCCCTCGCTGCAGGCCATGGCCGCGGCGGTTTGGGCCACGTCCAGGCCCTCCCAGATGCGCAGCAGGAAACACTGGCGCTGGCGTACCGGCAGGGCGCGCAGCCCGGCTTCGAGATCGCCCATCAAGCGCTCGTCCGAGAGCCGCATCCACGGTTCCGGCTGCTGCGGATCGGCGATCTGCTCCAGCGGGTCGGTCTCGTCGTCCTCGCGCGGCTTCAGCCACAGACGCCAGCGTGAGCGCACCTGGCTGCGCCGGTGGTGATCCATGATCCGGCTGTCCAGCACCCGATGGAACAGCGGCGCCCAGTCGGCGGGATCGTGGCCGGCGTAGCGCCGCGCGAACGCCAGCATCGCGTCCTGCACGATGTCGAGCGCGTCCTCGCGCTGGCCGCAGCCCAGCTCCGCCATGCGCAGCGCGCGTCGCTCGACGCCGCGCAGGAATGCGTCCAGCGTCGTCATTCGGTCGCGGTGCAGTGGAGCGGAGACGGTGTCCAGATCGGAGGATCCACTGGGTCGGAACGCCAGCCTGCCTGATGCGGTGGCCATGGAAGAAGCGGTTGAGAGGGGTGACGGGGTACTCAACGCAGCCGGGCGGTCCGGGTTGACAGAGTGCCACGCGCCCGGCGGTTCGGAGCGCAGGCTCTGCGGCGTGTGCAGCCGGAAGTCGACTGCCTGTCCTGCGATGAGCGCGGATCGGCCGTCCCCGGGAGTGCCTGCACTCAGGCGTAGGCGGGGGCCGCGCCGAAAGCGCTTGGCGCAATCCGGCGAGATTTCAAACGCCGGCGATCTCCCGCAAACGGCCGGGCATCTGCTGGACAGTTTCGGGCTTCACGCGCAGACTATGCGGCTCGCGCAGCCCGCGCGAAGTGCAATCGGGGGGCCTGTGTCGGCACTGCTGCTGCTCAATGGACCGAACCTCAACCTGCTCGGCAGTCGCGAGCCGGAACTCTACGGCCGGACCACGCTGGCCGACATCGAAGCTGATCTGGGCGCACGTGCCGCCGCGGCAGGCTACGCGCTGAGCTGCTTCCAGTCGAATGCCGAGCACGCGCTGATCGAACGCATCCACGCCGCCCGCGCCGACGGGACGGCCTTCATCCTGATCAATCCCGGCGCTTTCACCCATACCAGCATCGCGCTGCGGGATGCCCTGGCCGGGGTGGCGATTCCCTTCATCGAGCTGCACCTCTCCAACGTGCACGCCCGCGAGCCCTTCCGCCAGCACTCGTATCTGTCGGATATCGCGGTGGGCGTGATCTGCGGCTTCGGAGCCGACAGCTACCGCCTTGCACTCAGCGCCGCGCTGTCGCGGCTGGGTGCGGCCTGACCCCTTTCTCGCCCGCCGCCGCGGGCATCAAGCAAACGAGGACTGCATGGATCTGCGCAAGATCAAGAAGCTGATCGATCTGCTGGAAGAGTCGAACCTGACCGAGATCGAGATCCGCGAAGGCGAGGAATCGGTGCGGCTGTCGCGCGCCTCCACCAGCGTTGCTCCGGCACCGCAGCCGGCCCCCGTCGCACCCGCGCCCGTCCAGGTGGTGGCCCCGGTCGCCGCGGCCATGGTCTCGCCGACCGAAGCCGCCACCGGCAGCGTCAAGGGCACCGCCAGCGCCGCTCTCCCGGACGGCCACGTGGTCCGCTCGCCCATGGTTGGCACCTTCTACGCCTCGCCCAATCCGGATTCGCCGCCGTTCGTGAAGCTCGGCCAGACCGTCAAGGCCGGCGACACGCTCGGCATCATCGAAGCGATGAAGATGTTCAACCCGATCGAAGCCGACGTGTCCGGCACCGTGATGGCGGTGCTGGTGTCGAGCGGCAAGCCGGTGGAGTTCGATGAGCCGATGTTTGTGATCGGCTGACGCCGACGGGATTGGGGATTCGTGATTCGGGATTCGCAGGAGCGGCCGCACGCAAGACTTGAGGTCTGGCGCGACGCGATGCAGCTGGTAGAGGCGGTCTACGCCTACTCCGCCGGGTTTCCCGACCAGGAACGCTTCGGTCTGACCTCGCAGCTGCGGCGCAGTGCTGTCAGCGTGCCGTCCAACATTGCCGAGGGTGCGGCGCGCCGCTCCACCAGCGAGTTTCTGCGCTTCCTCTCGATGGCTCGCGGCTCGCTGGCGGAACTCGACACCCAGATCCAGATCGCCGCGCGTCTGCGTATGGCTCCGCGCGATGCCGCACTCGAAGAACTCATCGACCGAACCTTCGCCAAGCTCAACGCCTTCATCCGCTCGCTGGACAAGCCCTCCGTCGGTGAGGACGCCGGCTCTTACGAATCCCGAATCCCGAATCCCGAATCCCATGTTAGATAAAGTCGTCATCGCCAACCGAGGTGAAATCGCGCTGCGCATCCTGCGCGCCTGTCATTCGCTCGGCATCAAGACCGTGGCCGTGCACTCCACGGTCGACCGCAATCTGAAGCACGTCGCCATGGCCGACGAGTCGGTCTGCATCGGCCCTGCGCCCGCGTCCGAGAGCTATCTCAACGTGCCGGCGCTGATCGCGGCCGCGGAGGTGACCGATGCCCAGGCCATCCACCCGGGCTACGGCTTTCTGTCCGAGAACGCCGACTTCGCCGAGCGTGTCGAAGAGTCGGGCTTCATCTTCATCGGGCCGAAGGCCGAGACCATCCGGCTGATGGGCGACAAAGTCGAAGCCATCAAGGCGATGAAGGCCGCGGGGGTGCCCTGTGTGCCGGGCTCCGGCGGGCCGCTGGGCGATGAGGGCGTGGAGAACATCCGTATCGCGCGCGAGATCGGCTTCCCGGTGATCATCAAGGCCGCCGGCGGCGGTGGCGGCCGCGGCATGCGCGTGGTGCACTCCGAGGCCGCGCTCAACAACGCCATCCAGACCACCCGTGCCGAGGCCAAGGCGGCCTTCGGCAACGACATGGTCTACATGGAGAAATTCCTGGAGAACCCGCGCCACGTTGAGATCCAGGTGCTGGCCGACGGCCAGGGCAGTGCAATCCATCTCGGCGAGCGCGACTGCTCGATGCAGCGCCGTCACCAGAAGGTGGTCGAAGAAGCCCCCGCGCCCGGCCTCACGCCGGAGCAGCGCGCCGAGATCGGTGCGGTGTGCGTCGAGGCCTGCCTCCGCATCGGCTACCGCGGCGCCGGCACCTTCGAGTTCCTGTACGAGAACGGGCGCTTCTACTTCATCGAGATGAACACCCGGATCCAGGTCGAACACCCGGTGACCGAACTGGTGACCGGCATTGATCTGGTGCGCGAGCAGCTGCTGATCGCCGCCGGCCACCGGCTCTCGATCAAGCAGGAAGACGTCGTGCTTCGCGGCCACGCGATCGAGTGCCGCATCAACGCCGAAGACCCCGAGACCTTCATGCCCTCGCCGGGCCTGATCAAGCACTTCCATGCTCCGGGCGGCCCCGGCGTGCGCGTCGATACCCACATCTACGAGGGCTATCGCGTGCCGCCGAACTACGACTCGATGATCGGCAAGCTGATCGTGCACGGCGCCGACCGCGCCCAGGCCATCGCCCGCATGCGTGTGGCGCTCAGCGAGATGGTCGTCGACGGCATCAAGACCAACGTGCCCCTGCAGCAGCGGATCATGGCCGACTCGGGCTTCCAGGCCGGCGGCGCCAACATCCACTACCTCGAGAAGAAGCTGGCTGAGGCGCGGGAGAAGGGGATCGGTTTGGGCTGAGCCCGGCACGCCCGCGAGGTCCGCGTAGGGTGGGCCCTGGCCCACCGTGGGCTTCGCGCGTGCCTTGCGAATCCCTCACGGCGGATTGCCGGGGGGCTGCTGATCGCGATGCCCGCCGCGATCGCGGTTTTGCATGGGGTGGGCCCTGGCCCACCGTGGCCGGGGATCTCACCTCGCGTCTGAACGGGCGAATGGTGATGAATGCGACGCGCTCTTGCCCGTATGCGTAGCGGATGGGATCGCAGGGTCGAGCGTGTGGTGGGCCAGGGCCCACCCTATGTCCGCTTCGTTGATCGCCAGCCTCACCTGCTTCTGTGGGCCAATGCCCACCCCATGGACCCCGAATCGCCATGCCCCACCTCAAACTCCGCCTTACTTGCACTCTGCCGCAGCAGCCCGCCGTCGAAGAAGCGCTGGAGGAACTCGGCGCGCTGGCGGTGACGCTGGCCGATGCGCACGCCGATGCGCCGGACGAGCAGGCGATCTTCGAGCCCGGCGTTGGCGAGATGCCGCTGTGGGGCGAGATCGTGCTTGAAGCCCTGTTCGAGCACGACGTCGATACCGAACTGCTGCAGAACGAACTCGCCGCACGGGTGCCGGTCGAAGTCGCCGCCAGCGCCAGCACCGAAGAGGTGCCCGACCAGGACTGGGAGCGGGCCTGGATGGACCAGTTCAAGCCCATGGCCTTCGGTCGCCGCACCTGGGTCTATCCCTGGAACATCGAGCCGCCGGCTGATCCCGAACTTGCGGTCATTCGCCTCGATCCGGGCCTCGCCTTTGGCTCGGGCACGCATCCGACCACCGCACTGTGCCTCGAATGGCTGGATGGCCTCGACCTGCGCGGCAAGACGGTGCTCGATTTCGGCTGCGGCTCCGGCGTGCTCGCACTCGCGGCATTGGTGCTGGGCGCCGAGTCTGCGGTCGGCGTCGACAACGATCCGCAGGCGCTCACCGCCACCGCTGACAACGCCGAGCGCAACGGCGTGGGTGATCGACTGAAGGTCTACGCGCCGGAGAGCGAGCCCGCCGCGCAGTACCCGGTGGTGGTGGCCAATATCCTCGCCACCGCGCTGGATGAGCTTGAGCCGCTGCTGGCGGCGCGCACCGCGCCCGGCGGCCTGATCGCGATGTCCGGCATCCTCGACGGCCAGGAAGACGAGCTGCTGCTGCGCTACGCGCCGGATTTCGAAGACCTGCGCGTGGACCACCGTGAGGACTGGGTGCGGATCAGCGGGCGCCGCAAGCCATAGGGTGGGTCTTGACCCACCGAACCGCGACGCTCGCCCACGCGCACGTTGTCCAATAGGGTGGATCTTGACCCACCGTGGCCTTGATCTCGCCGCGCCTTTCGCGTTGGGGAAAGGGCAGGTCGTCCCCGCCGGACCGCGGCGAGCGTACGGTTCCGGTGGGTCAAGACCCACCCTATGGGCGTTGGTGCGTGAGGCGAGGGTGTCGGCGCGGTGGGCCAGGGCCCACCCTATGAACGCGCGAGGCAGAGGCAGGCCTTGCACCGCAGCCGGTCCGCGGCAACGCTCGCTCCCGAATCCCGAATCCCGAATCCCGAATCCCGAATCCCGAATCCCGAATCCCGAATCCCGAATCCCGAATCCCGGCCCAAGGGCGCAAAGGCTAGACTCCAAATCCGGGCCAGGTCGGCTCGCGGCGCTCGGAACCGTCGTGTCACAGGACATCACCCGACTCCTGCAGCAGGCCAGCGAGGGCGATCGCGCTGCGCTGGATGCGCTCATGCCTTTGGTCTACGAGCCACTGCGGCGGATCGCGCGTGGGCAGATCGGGGGCGAGGGGCGGGCACACACCCTGTCGACGACCGCGCTGGTGCATGAGGCCTGGCTGCGGCTGTCGAACGCCGGTGACGTCGGCTGGGAGGACCAGGCGCATTTCTTCCGCTACGCAGGCCGCGCGATGCGCAACATCCTGATCGACGCCGCGCGCGCGCGGCAGGCGCAGAAGCGCGGCGGTGGCGCAGATCATCTCGACATCGACGAGGTGGCCCTGCCGATCAGCGATGCCGCCAGCGGTGAACTGCTGGCGTTGAACGAGGCCCTGCTGAAGCTAAGCGAGATCAACCCGCGGCTGGCGCAGGTGGTGGAGCTGCGCTTCTTCGCCGGGCTGGAGGTTGAAGAGGTCGGCGAAGTGCTGGGCATCCATGCGCGCAGCGTGGTGCGCGACTGGCGGCGCGCGCGCGCCCTGCTGGCGCAGATGCTCGACGCCGAACTGCTGCCCGACTAGCGCGCATGGACGCCGCCGAACGCGCCCGCTGGCAGAGACTCGATGCACTCCTGGAAGCCGCCCTGGAGCAACCCGAGCACGCCCGCCTCGATTGGCTGGAGCAGGCCTGCCCCGAGCCGGCGCTGAGGGCCCAGGTGCTGGATCTGCTGCGCCGTGAACACGAAGCTTCGGGCCCGCTCGAAACGCTGGCTGCGCAGCTGGCCCAGGACATCGACGGTGAGCGCCTGCGCGGACGTGAGCTGGGGGGCTGGCGACTGCAGGAGCTGCTTGGCGAGGGCGGTATGGCCACGGTCTGGCGCGCCAGCCGCGAGGTCGGCGGCTACGCCCGCGAGGCGGCGCTGAAGTGCCTGAAGCTGGGCCTGTACTCGCCCGAGCTGCGCCAGCGTTTCGTTGATGAACAGTCGATCCTGGCGCGGCTGGCGCATCCGCACATCGCGCGTCTGTATGACGCCGGCATCGGCGAAGACGGCACGCCCTTCCTGGCGATGGAGCTGGTGCGCGGGCTCGATCTGATCCGCCACGCTGACACTCAACGGCTGGACACCGGCCAGCGCGTTGCGCTGTTCGTGAAGGTGGTCGAGGCGGTCGGCTACGCGCACCGCGAGCTGGTCGTGCACCGTGATCTGAAGCCCGCCAACATCCTGGTCGATGACCAAGGGGAGCCGCGCCTGCTCGACTTCGGCATCGCGCGCCTGATCGAGCCCGGCAGCGGCCGCGTTGCCACCACCGCGCTGCGGCCGCTGACGCCCGAATATGCGGCGCCCGAACAGCTGCGCGGCGAGCCGGTCGGCGTGCGCGCCGACGTCTACGCGCTGGGTCTGCTGCTGTACGAACTGCTGTGCGGCGAGCGTGCGCCCGCCGATCCCCAGCAGCGCGAGCAGGGCGGGCCATCCAGCCGGCTGCGCCGCAGCACCCAGCGGGAGGTGATCGCCGAGCATCGTCGCCGCAGCGCGCAGCGTCTGCAGCGCGAACTGCGCGGCGATCTTGATCTGATCGTGCAGCGCTGCCTGCGGGTCGAACCCGCCCAGCGTTATCCAAGCGCCGAGGCGCTGGCGGAGGATCTGCGGCGCTGGCAGCAGCGTCGACCGATCAGCGCTCGCCAGGGCCATCGCCGATACCGCTTGCGGCGCTATCTGCAGCGGCATTGGCTGCCGCTGTCGGCAGCCGCGCTGGTGCTGCTGTCGCTGAGCGTCGGCATCGCGCTGGCGCTCCGCGAGGCGCAGCGAGCGGATGCCGCTGCGATCGCCGCGCGCAGCGCCGAGAGCGAAGCGCGCGACCAAGCCGCGCGCGCGCAGGCGATCAACCGCTTCGTGGTGGAGCTGTTTCGGGCGCAGCTGCCTGGGCGTCCGCGCGATGAGATGCCCAGTACTCGCGAGCTGGTCGACCGCGGCATCGAGCAGGCTCGGGATCCCGCCGCGGGGCCGCCCGATCTGCGCGCCGATCTCATGCTCAGCCTCGGCCAGATCGTTCTGGCCAGGCAGCAGTTCGACGAGGCGCGCGCGCTGTCGAGGGAGGCACGCGCGCTGCTCGGCGAGTCTGCCGCTGCCGACCCCGCGACATGGGCGCGCGCCCTGCATCTGGAAGCCGACAGCTTCCGCAAGCAGCGCCGCTATGCCGACCTGAAGCCCGCGCTTGATGAGGCCATTGCCTTCCTGGAGCTGCGCGCACCGGATGACCCCCAGCGTTACGAGATGCTGCGCGAGCGCGGATCGCTGGAGCTGTTCATGGAGAACCCGGACGAGGCCGAGCGGCGCCTGTTGGCCTTGCGTCGTGATATCGAAGGCCGAACTGACCTCGGCAACCTGCCGATGCGGCTGTCGGGCGACCTTGCGAACGTCTACGGCATGCAGGGGCGCATGCGCGAGGCGGCGGCGATGCACGCGGAAATCCTCGCCACCAAGCGCGCCTCGCCGGACACGCCGGCAGTGTCGATCGCCACCAGCGTGTTCAATCTCGGCGGCGCGGCCTTTGCCAGTGGCGAGCTGGTGGAGGCGCGTTCACGTTACGAGGAAGCGCTGGCTCTGATGGCCGACATCGATGCGCCGCTGCAGGTGCGCGCAGCCGCCCTGCAGGGCCTTTCGCGGCTGGAGCATGCGCTCGGCCACGGCGACGCCGCCCTGCGGCGGGTGCGCGAAGCCGCGCAGGAATGGGCGCGCAATCTTGCTCTCGCGGATCCTGACCAGGATTTCTTCGGCGCTTACCACGGCGGCCGCATCCTCGCCGATCTCGGTCGCGTCGACGAGGCGCGCGAGCGGTTGGGCCATGCGGTATCGCGCATGCGCGCCAGCCAGGATGCACCGCCCGCGCGGATCGCCGCGGCCATCGCGAGGCTGGCCCAAATGGACTGCGCCAGCGGCGCGCCGGCCCAGGGCAGACAGCGCCTGCGCGAAGCCCGAGCGGGTCTGGCGGGGGCGTCGACCGAAGCGATCGAAGAAGCCGATGCCGCCTGCGCGCTGGCCGAGGGCCGCGCCGAGGCGGCGCTGGAGCTGCTGCAGTCGCGTCACCCGCGCGCGGCCGCGCAGGCCGACGACCCCGACTTCGACCGGATGCGGGTCGAGACGCTGCTGGCCGAGAGCCTGCAGGCCAGCGGGCGTGCGGAAGCGGCACAGGTGCTGGCGGCTGAGCTTTCCGCGCGGCTGGACCGCATCGGCGCCGTACCGGATCACGCGCTGCGCGCGCGTTTGGCCACGCTGCAGTCAGCGAGTGACTAGGGAAGCTCTGAACAACGCAACCGATTGACCCCTCGGTGTCCCACCAGTCGATTTTTTGAGCTTCGACCCGAGATCGCGCATCTTTCGCGACCTATCCACTCGCCCCCCACTCTTTCGAGGCG
>JBIJCA010000071.1:0-17089 GCA_044344935.1 Aquimonas sp.
CTCGGACTCGCGAGCGTGCGATTCATCTGCGGCACGCAAGACCTGCACAAGACGTTGGAGCAGAAGGTCAGCGGGTTCTTCGGCACCGAAGACACGATCCTCTACACGTCGTGCTTCGACGCGAACGGCGGCTTGTTCGAAACGATCACGGGCGAGCAAGACGCGATCATCAGCGACTCGCTCAACCACGCGTCGATCATCGACGGCATCCGTTTGTCGAAGGCGCAGCGCTTGCGCTACCAGAACGGCGACATGCAGGAGCTGGAGCAACACCTGCAAGCGACGCAGAACTGCCGGACGCGCCTGATCGCGACTGACGGCGTGTTCTCGATGGACGGCTTCATCGCCCCGCTGGATCAGATCACCGCGCTCGCAGCCAAGTACGGCGCCGCCGTGCACATCGACGAATGCCACGCCACCGGCTTTCTCGGCGAGACCGGCCGTGGCTCGGCCGAAGTGAAGGGCGTGCTGGCGCAGATCGACATCATCACCGGCACGCTCGGCAAGGCGCTGGGCGGCGCGCTCGGCGGCTTCACCTGCGGCTCGCGCGAGGTTATCGAGATGCTGCGCCAGCGCTCGCGGCCCTACCTGTTCTCGAACGCCCTGCCGCCCTCGGTGGTGGCCTCGGGCCTGGCGGTGTTCGAGCGCATCGTCGCCGCCACCGAGCTGCGCGCCCGCCTGCGCGACAACACCGCGCGTTTCCGCGCGAAACTCGCCGCCGCCGGCTTCGATCTCAAGCCCGGCGAGCACCCGATCGTGCCGGTGATGCTCTACGACGCCCCGCTGGCGCAGCGCTTCGCCGCCGAGCTGCTGGAGGAAGGCGTGTACGCGATCGGCTTCTTCTTTCCGGTGGTGCCCAAGGGGCAGGCGCGCATCCGCACGCAGATGAGCGCCGCACACACGCCCGAGCAGATCGAGCGCGCGGCGGACGCCTTCATCGCCGTCGGCAAGCGGCTGGGTGTCATTCCGGCCTGATGCGCAACTGATCCGCGAATCGACGACCCGACATGCGCCCGGCGCTGAAGCGGCTGTTCCTGCTGGCGCTCGCCCACGATGCGCAGGCCGAACAGTTGCCGGACCTGCGCTGGCGCACGCGCTGCCTGCACTGCCGCGCGCGGCTCGAGTTCAAGCCCGACGGCGAGCCCCTGGGCGCGGGCTCGCTGGAGCACGTGGTGCCGCAGGCCTGGTTCGGCAAACGCGCGGCGCACGCCCTGTGCGCGCGCGTCGATCACGCGCCGAACGACGCGCGCAATCTGGCGCTGGCCTGCGCGACCTGCAATCAGTCGAAGGGCAAGGGGCCGGACGCGCGCGGGCCGCAGGATGCGCGTGCGCTGGAAGTGGTGGGCCAGGCGCTGGACCGGCGCCTGACGCGCTGGCGCTAGACGGCTTCGCAGGCTGCACAGACATGATCGCTTGGCTCAGCCCGGCTCGCCCGACCCGCCGGGGCAGGAGCGTCGGATCATTGCCGTGGCCTGAGCCGACATCGACCCGCGCCCGATCGACGATTCGAGAAGCGCCGGGGTGAACCCTCAACGTGCGGGTGGAGCGGCATCCGGGGTGTTCGCGCCTTCGCCACCCCACTGGCTGTCGACGCGCTCGCCCCGCGGTTCGCATGCTCTTTCGCTTTTGGCTCGCGGAGCGATCGGCAACTGACCCCGGCGCGGCCCAGGGCTCCTCGTGTCGGACTGGCGGCGGCGGGCGATTGTCGGCCGCGATTGGCGGGGCCAGCCGCTCAGGACGCCTCGCCGTTCCACGGCACGCAACCTGCACGCATACTTCCAAAACGCGCATTCGCCGGAGCTTCCATGGCATTCCCTGACACCGCCACGCTGTTGCTGCTGACCGTGAGCAGCAACGTCCTGGTTGCGGTGTTCATGGCGCTGATGCATCGGGCCAAACCGGATGCCCGCTACTTCCACCTGCTCGGCTTGGGTGCCGCCGGCATGGCGCTGGGCTGGTCCCTGTATGCGACGCGCCTTTGGCAATGGCCGTCCGAGATTTCCTTCCTGTGCGCGCACCTGCTGGTGGCCAGCTATCCGGCGCTGCTGCTGGTCGCGCTGCAGCGGGCGCTGGACCTGCCCGAACGTCGGCGCTGGCGCTGGACGCTGCTGCTTGTCATGGCCGCGCTCGCGATCTGCCTGTGGTTGGCGATCGGCTCGCGCTACTGGATGACAGTCACAGCGACCGCCGGCAATGGCGTGCTCTACAGCGTGGCGGCGTGGGTGCTGCTGCGCCACGGCCGACCTCTGGATCTGGCGCGCTGGACCATTCTGCTGGCGATCGCTGCCTGCGCGCTCATGCTCTGGGTACGGCTGGGCTCGGTCGTGATTCGCGAGTTCCCGCTCTCGGGTGGCGATCCGCTCCTGGTCAGTCTGGGCCTGATCGTGCCGATGCTGTCGGGCCTGATTCTCGCAATGGCGTTTCCGGTCGCAGAGTTCGTGCGCGATGCGCAGCATCTGATCGCGCTTTCCGAACGTGATGACCTGACCGGCCTTCCCAACCGCGCACAGGCCCTGCGCCGCATCGGCGAGTACCTGGAAGGGCGCCGTGGCCCGCTTGCGCTGGGCTTTTTCGACCTCGACGGCTTCAAGCGGATCAACGACAGCCTCGGCCACGCGATCGGCGATGCCCTGCTGGTGGCCATCGGTGCGCGTCTGAAGCCTCTTCTGCAGCCGCAGGAGGTTCTCGCGCGCTTCGGCGGCGATGAGTTTCTGGTGTTGTTGCCCTACCCGCCCGAGCCGGCACATCGCCGCATGCGCAGCCTACTGGCCGCGCTCGACGCGCCCTTCAAGCTTGACCGCCGCGAGGTGCATGTGGCCGCCAGCGCGGGCCTCAGTGCGTTTCCGCTGGATGCCTCCAGCGAGCGCGAGCTGCTGCGCATGGCGGATATCGCGCTCTATCAGGCCAAGGCCGATGGCCGCGGCCGGGTACTCCGCTATCGCAGCGCGATGGGTGATGCAGCAAACACCGAACTGGCCATCGAAGAGCAACTGCGGACGGCGCTGGAACAGGGACGGGTGTGTCTGTATCTGCAGCCACGCCTGGACCTGGCCGACGGGGTCTGCCGGTCTGCCGAAGCGCTGGTGAGAATCCGCCGCGAGGACAGCAGCCTGCTGATGCCGGAGGCCTTCATCGGAGTGGCCGAACGCTGCGGCCTGATGCCGCGGCTGGGCGAGCGCGTACTGGAGCTCGCCTGCGCCGAGCTGGCGAACCTGCGCGTGCACGAGCCGGCGTTCCGTCTGTCGATCAATCTCTCGGCGGTCGAACTGCAGGACCCCAGGCTGGCGGCGCGGATCGCGGATGCGCTACAGGGGCGCGGGCTTCCGCCGCAGGCCTTGGAGCTCGAGCTCACCGAGTCCGCTCTGATCCAGCAGCCGACGCTCGCCGCGGAGCGGCTGGCGGAGCTGCATGCGCAGGCGCTGCGGATCGCACTCGACGACTTCGGCGTGGGCTACTCGGGTCTCTCGCATCTGCTGGCGTTTCCGATCTCGGTGCTCAAGATCGATCGCAGCTTCATTTCGCAGATGCTTAGTGAGCGCACCGCGGGCGCACTGGTGGAAGGCCTGCTGGCTCTTTCCGCCCGCCTCGGGCTGAGCGTCGTCGCCGAGGGCGTGGAAGACGAGGAAACCCTGCAGCGCTTGCGGACTCTCGGCTGCGACGAAGCGCAGGGCTTCGTGATCGCCCGACCGATGCCGCCTGCAGAACTGCAGGCATGGTTGAGCGCCTCGACGGCGGCATTTCAGAGCGTGTCTTCAAGCTCTGCTTGAGCGGCCGCAAACCCCGTCGATGCTGGACCTGCTGGTGGACGCGCTGCACTTGTCGGACAAGCGAGAGCGACGCGTCAGCCTGATCAACATCGAGTGCGGAAGTCCGCGCCCTTGGCTCCGCAGAAACGATGCATAGGGTGCGCCCGTGGCGCAACACGCACCGCAAGAAGCGCACGCCCTGCGATTGCCTCCGCACGCCAGGTGCGGGTTCAGCGCCTTGCACAAGCTGCGCGCGGAACCCGTGCCGGCGGGCCTTGAGCTGCGGGAATCGAACGACTGCGGCGAGGGTGAAGCTCTGAAGCGCCGGACGACGCATAGGGTGGGCCCTGGCCCACCATGAGCGCGAACACGCCGACCGCTTCGATCGACGTCACCCCCAACCCGACCGGAGTCCTGGCCGCGCGCATCGCGACACCACGCACCCGGTGGCGCCAGCTCCGGTGGGCCGGGGCCCACCCTATGGGTTGCACGCTTCGCATCTGAACTCGGGTCGAAGCACGCGCCATCGAGAAGCAGGCGCGCGGACCAGGGGTCCACAAGCGCGCCTCTTCGCTACCCATTCCCCAATCCCCAATCGCCAATCCCCGCGCTCAACGATCATCGCGCGTGTAGACCACTCCTGCTTCGATCTTCACTGGGAACACCGGAATCGGCTCATAGGCGGGGGCACACAGGGCTTCGCCGGTGCGCAGGTCGAAACGTGCGCCGTGCCGGGGACACTCGACCACGCAGCCGTGCACGGGGCCGCCGGCCAGCTCGGCACCGTCGTGGGTGCAGACATCCGCCACCGCGAACCAACCTTCCGGGGTGCGATAGACCGCGATCGCGGTGTCGCCATCCCACACCACCTGGAACTCGCCTTCCGCCATCTGCTGCTCGCCACAGACCGCGATCCAAGCCTGCATCGCTCTTCTCCTTCTCGTTCGCGGCGGCTGAGCGCCGCCAAAGAAAACGGCCGGCGCATCGCTGCGCCGGCCGCAAAGTGTCGCATTCAAGCAAGTGCGCTTGAGCCGAAGCCCGAAGCGCGGTGGATCAGAAGCGGTAGCGCAGGGTGACCTGGGCCGCCCACTGCGACTCACCGCGGTTCTGGCGGGTGATGAAGTCTTCCACCGTGTTGTTCAGGCTGTAGATATAGCGGCCCTGCGCGTCGATGCCGTTGTAGTTGACGAAGCTGCGGGCCTGAGCACCGTTGGCCTGAAAGCCGATCTCGTCAATACGGCCCCAATCCTTGTTGATCAGGTTGCCGACGTTGAGGATGTCGAGAACGATCTCGGTCTTGTGCCCTTCCATGAAGCCCGGCAGCTGCTGGCTGACGCGGATGTCGAAGCTGTTGGTCCACGGCGAGTAGTCGGTGTAGCGATCGACCACGGTTCCGGCAAAGCGGTCGAGGCCGTTGTCGCGGACGATCTGCCAGAACACCGCTTCCTCCGCTGCGCCGCCGCGGAACACCACGTCGCCGCTGCCCGGAGCCGTCGGGATGTACATCAGGTCGTTGCCAGCCAGCGCGTCGCCGTTGGCGTCGTTGCTGAAGGTCCAGCTGTAGGGCTTGCCCTTGCGGCCTTCATAGAGCAGACCGCAATCCAACCCTGCATCGGTTCTCTCCTTCGAGATCGGCCTTGTAACCCGCCAAAGAAAACGGCCGGCGCATCGCTACGCCGGCCGCCATGTTAAAGGCTCCACTGGAAGCAGCGAAAGCGCAGCTTCACGAGCAGGCGCTGGCAATCAAGGCTCGTTATTGCAACCCCAACTCACGATGATGCCGTTTTCATCAAAGTTCGGGTCGGACCAATTGCCGCTAGGACACATGAAAGGGTCATTCCAACCCGTCCAACCCGACCCCCAGGCCCCATCCGGACAGGGTTGCCGACTGGCACTCTGATTGTTCGATGCCCAGCACCAGTCATTAAACGGCGTATTGGTGTAGAAGGGGTTCGTATGTCCGTTGGCGACAGCCTCATTCGGGGCAGCGCCGAATCCACTAACGAAGAGTGCTGCTGCAATTGCAAACTTGAGTTTCACTACTAATCTCCCTTAATGGTGCGCCTTGAGAAGAATGTCCGGCGCGGCGCACCTAGACGCCGGCAATGAGATTCAAACAACAGGGGGAGGACCACCGACAGAGGCACCACAATCTTCGGCATTCAAACCAAAAATTACTCCCCTCATCGTCCTCGATCGAATCCACTGTTTCAGCTACTTCGCTCCGAGAAACCCTGCTTGCAAAAGATCATCCACTACCCTCAAGCAAAATTGCTCCAAAATCGCCACCTCACCGAACCGTAGGAAAGCCAAAGACTCCGCAAACTCTTTGGAGTTCTGAACCTTCATCCGTCGGGCGAAGGCAATCGCAAAGCGTCTAGAAGTGTCGCAGCTCCCTTGAGCAGCGACGAACACACGAACCAGCCGTCCGTTTCCATCACCAAAAGGATGCAGAAAGGTTAGCCCAACCGCAATCAGAACCACTCTCCAAACCGCATCACAATCGTCGATTAGTCTATTAAGTTCAACCAAACGCTGAGCAACATTGGTCGTGGCAGAGACGAACCCATAAGGCCCATTTTCATCTACTGCGACTGGCCCCTTCCGAAAGCCGAACGAATACCCCCCCAACACGCGGGAGTGAAGATCAAGAATATCTTCGGGATCGAACCGACAGACTCTGCTGGACTCAATCAGCGACACCCAACGGCGCCCCGCCTGATCAAGTTGCTCCTCACCGGACTGCAGCCAAGAGGAAACGCACCAAACAAGAGCACTATCGATCGAACCTTTGGAGAATCTAGCGGAATCGATACTCGACTTCAAAGACGGGAACACACCCAAATCACGGAGCCGAATCACGCATTGCGGAATTGGCTCGATCAGTTCGACGTGCTTCTTGAGGCCTATCACGTTGGAATGCTGCCTTCGAGAGAGTACAAGACCGTCCCCGGGGCCCAATCGGACCCCGGGGTAGATGCATCAGAAGCGGTAGCGCAGGGTGACCTGGGCCGCCCATTGCGACTCACCGCGGTTCTGGCGGGTGATGAAGTCTTCGGTTTCCTGCAGGCTGTAGATGTAGCGACCCTGGGCGTCCAGACCGTTGTAGTTGACGAAGCTGCGGGCCTGTGCGCCGCCGCCCTGGAAGCCGATCTCATCGATGCGGCCCCAATCCTTGTTGATCAGGTTGCCGACGTTGAGGATGTCGAGAACGATCTCGGTCTTGTGCCCTTCCATGAAGCCCGGCAGCTGCTGGCTGACGCGGATGTCGAAGCTGTTGGTCCAGGGTGAGAAGTCGTCATTGCGACCGACCACCTGACCGGCGAAACGGTCAAGTCCGTTGTCACGGACCACCTGCCAGAACGCGGCTTCTTCCGCCGCACCGCCGCGGAACACCACATCGTTGCCGCCGGGGCCAGTCGGGATGTACATCAGGTCGTTGCCGAACACACCGTCGCCATTGGCGTCGTTGCTGAACGTCCAGCTGTAGGGCTTGCCCTTGCGGCCTTCGTAGAACATACCGAAATCGGTGGCGTTGTCGCCGAACAGGAAGGCGCGGTAGCCCAGGGTCGCGACAAAGCGGTCACGCACCACGTAGGGCGAGCGGGCGGCGACTTCCTCGTTCGGGTTGAACACCGAGCGACCGTTGAAGTTGGAGTTGGCCACCGACGAGGTGAGCGGGCTGACTTCCGTCGCGTCGGAGTAGTTGTACGCGACCGACCATGACCACGGATCGTCCTGACGCGCGCGGCTCAGAGAGAGCGTCAGATTCTGGCCGCTGCCCTTGCCGGTGCGCTCGGCCACCAGCACATTGTTGAACGCGCTGTTGTTCTGGAAGCGCGACCGCGGCGAGTTGGCACCAGCGCAGGCTCCGGTCGTGATCGTGTTGCCGTTCGGGCTCCAGCAGTTGGCGTTGTAGCCCGCCGCGTTCCAGAACAGGGCGCGACCGTCGGGACCGAGGCGGGTGGCCTCACCCAGATTGAGGTGACGGTAGTAGATGCCGTCTTCGGTCTGCGTCAGCAGCAGCTCGGCGCTGAAGACTGCACCCCAGAACGGGGTTTCGTGATCGAAAGCCAGATTGGCCTTCCACACCGATGGCAGCTCGAGGTCGGACGCCAGGAAATCGACGTTGGCCGCCGGGTTGGACCCAGGGAAGCTGGTGTTCTGGTTGTTCGGGTTCGGGTTGAAGATTCCGTCCGTCGTGCACGCAGCGAAGGAACCGCCGCAACCAATGATCTGGGTCGCCAGACCCGTGTTCGAGTAGGGGTTGGACAACCACACATTGGCCGCCGAACCCTGGAACAGGCCGACGCCCGCGCGGAGCTGAGTGGACCGCTCGGTATCGAAGGTGTAGTTCAGGCCGAAGCGCGGCTGGAACAGACCCTTACCGTCCAGGGTGGCGCTGTTGTCAAGCCCGAAACCACCGGTGGCGCGGCCGCTGACGATCGGGCCGGGGGCCGCCGAAGCGGCTGCGTTGAAGAGCGGGCTGTCGGGCATGCTGGTGCGGTCGTAGCGAACGCCGAACTGCAGGCTCAGGTTGTAGTTGACCGCCCAGGTGTCCTGCAGGAACAGGCCGACGTTGCCGAGCTCCCACTGCGCAACACCATCGTTCAAGCTCAGACCGGGACGCGGGACCTGCACCGAATAGTTGACGGGCCGGCCAGACTCGAAGCTGTTGGCGCAACCGGTGAGGCAGGAGAAGGTGTAGTTGCCGCGGGTGTCCTGCAGGAAGGCATTGAACACGTCGATGTTCGACCAGTCCAAGCCCGCCTTGACCTCATGGTCGCCCACAAACCAGTTGCCCGCGAAGAAGATCTCGTCGGAGGTCGTGCCCAGCACATTGAAGTGACGCGAACGCTCGGTGCCAAACGTGAGCGCGCGGGTACCGCCCAGTACGCCGGCAGGCGGAGTACCACCCGTGAACTGCACGGTCACCTGCGGCAGGAAGCTGGCGTTGTTCGGCGCGCTGTCGTACTCGGAGCGGCTGACGCGCAGCTCGGTCGAGAAGCTGTCGGTCCAGTCGGCGTACCACTGGCCGACCAGGGCTTCGACGGTCTTCTCCTGCACGTACCAGTGCGAGCTGAGGCTCAGCGCACGGGTGCCGGAACCCGGGAAGATCGGGTTCGACTCTTCGGTCTTGGTGTAGCGCAGGTTAGCGCGCTGGCTGTCGCTGATGTTCCAGTCGAGCTTCAGCAGGATGTCTTCGACGGCGAGCTCGGCAGTGGAAGGGGCATCGGCGGTGCCGATATCGATGCCATAGCGGCTCTGCGCCAGAGCGCGGGTCGCATCGATCTGCTCACGTGTGAGGAACACCTGATCTCCGCTGCCGCCCAGCGGCACGAAGGTGTTGCCGACGCGGGTCGACTTGTAGTCCTCATACGACAGGAAGAAGAACAGACGGTCCTTCAGGATCGGGCCACCGAAGGTGACGCCCACGGTCTCGTCTTCCGACGCAGGCGGCGCAAAGAAGCCATCGCTGGTGCGGTTGTAGCGATCGCCGGCGTTGATGTTGGCGCCGGTGTAGCCCTTCTGGGTGACGTCGACGTTGCTGATGTTGATCTGCACCGCGTCGATGGCGTCGATCGAGATCGGCTGCTTCTGGGTCGGCAGGTTGTTGCTCTCCAGGCCGAAGGTGTCTGAGATGCTGACGCCATCGACGGTGATGCGGTTGAAGCGGCTGTTCTGGCCGGCGACGGAGATTTCACCGCGGTCCTTGTCGGTCTGCGAGACGCGCGGGTCGAGGCGGGCGTAGTCCTGCAGGTTGCGCTGAATCGAGGCGAAGCTGTCGAGCTGGTCGCGGCTGATCTGGGTGCCGGTGCCCATGCGCTCCGGCGAGAACACCGAGCCGGCCGAGCCGACCACGGTGACCACGTCGAGCTGGGCGGCTTCAGCGGCCAGGTCGACGTTGACCGAGGTCACTTCGTTGAGCTGCAGGAACACGTTTTCGGTGGTCTCGGGCTCGAAGCCCGGACGCAGCACGGTCACGGTGTAGGGACCGCCAACGCGCAGGCCGCGGGCGGTGTAGCGACCCTCGGCATCGGTGGAGGAGCGCACGGTGGTGCCGGACGGGGTGTGGACGATCACGACCTCGGCGCCGGGCAGAGCCTCGCCCTGTTCGGAGGTCACGCGGCCGGCCATCTGCGCTGAGGTGGTCTGCGCGAACACCGGGGTGGAAGTCGCAAGCACCAGCGCCAGGGCGCCGGCAAGTCGGGTGACCCGCATCTGCTTGTTCATCGTGCTGAGTTCCTGCGTTTGGAGGGGGGAGCTTGCGTAGCCAAGCCTCTGATTTCCTCAAGGAAATAGAGCGCAAGACCGATGCGTCCGTTTAGACGCCTCAAGGCCGCCCAGGGGCAGCCTCGAAAACCACGGGTTGAATGGCATCGCACGATCATGGCTGCCTGCTTCCATACGCAGGCGTCGCCGCGGGGCGCGCGTTAACTCAAGTTTAACCGGACTATATGACAGTTTTGTAGCTCGGACGCCAAGTCGTCACGCCCATCGACGCCCCGAATCCGCTCGGCATCGGTCCGCGCGGCTGCCTGCGCATCTCACGCAGACGCAGACGCCGAACCGAGGTAGCGGGCGCGTTTGGCGGGCTTGAGGCAGCCGAGATCGACCCGGATCAACCCGTCCACGCAGTGCCCGAAATCGGGGTCGAGACCGAAATCGAGAAAACGCACGCCTTCCGGCTCGCAGAGCTCGACGTACTGGCGGTACAGCACCGGCAGCCCTGCGCCGAGTGCATCGAGCTCGGCGCGCATCCGCGCCAGGCCCTGCTTGACATCGAGGCCGTGCAGCGCCGCATCGATGCGAGCCGCCAGCGCCGACTCCACGCGATGCGGGTTGCGCGCGCGCGCCAGCCCTTCGCGATCGCCCAGAAAGTGTCGATGCACCTGCACGATCCAGTCGCGCGCGGGCTCGGCCAACTGCGCCGACAGACTGACCGGGCCGATCAGGTAGCGGACCTCGGGGTGACAGCGCAGGTAGGCGCCGATGCCCTGCCACAGGTAATCCAGCGACCGGCTGCCCCAATAGCGAGGCTGCACGAAGCTGCGCCCCAGCTCGACCGCACTGCCAAGGAACCCGGCTGCCGAAGGCGCGTACTCGAACAGGCTGGCCGAGTACAGGCGCTCAAGGCCACCCGACTGCAGCAGCCGCCCCACCTCCGCCAGCCGGTAGGCGCCGACGATCTCCAGCTGCGACTCGTCCCAGAGCAGGATGTGCCGATAGTGTGGATCGAAGCGGTCGAGGTCGCGGCGCAGGCCAGTGCCCTCGCCGACCCGTCGGAATGAGAGCTCGCGCAGACGGCCGATCTCCTTGAGCGCGGGGTTGTCCGATCCGGCATCGAGCAGCAGGATCTGGCGGCCGTCGCTGGTGGCGCCCAGCATCTGCGCCTCGCGCAGAGCCGCGCGCACCTCGCGTGCGGGCTGCGGATGGGCGATCGCGCTGGAGGTCGCGAACACCGGCGGCTTGCGCCGACCCACGCGATACACGTGCATGCGCATGCGCTGGGCGATCTGACGCTCGTTGAGCGCGGGCGCGGCGAGCGCCGCGGGCGGCACCGGCGCGCCCAGGGTCAGGGTGATGCGCTGGCTGCGGGCGATGAAGATCTCACGCGGCAGCAGCAGGGTCGCCAGCGGCTTGGACAGCATCGACAGCCCGTAGAAGGCCGCCGAATTCTGCGCCTCGATATGCACCGGCAGCACCGGCGCGCCGGCCTTGCGGGCGAAGCGCAGGAAGCCCTCCGACCAGCGCCCGTCGCGCACGCCCTGCGGACGGATGCGGCTGACTTCGCCGGCCGGAAACACGATCAGGGCCTGCTCCGCCGAAAGCGCGCGATAGGCATCACGCAGACTGGAGCGCGCCTGCCCGCCGAACACATCCAGCGGCACCAGCAGTTCGCGCAGCGGCTCCAGCTGAGTCAACACTTCATTGGCGAGAATGCGGACATCGCGCCGGACACGGCCCACCAGATGCAGCAGGCACAGCGCGTCGAGCGCGCCCAGCGGGTGGTTGGCCACGATCACCACCGGCCCTTCGCTGGGCAGGTTCTCGATGTCGCTGGGGGCGACCCGGTAGCTGAACTGGAGTCTCTCCAGCGCCTGCTCGACGAACTCCAGACCACGCGCGTCCTGCAGTGCTCCCAGGGTGTCGTTGACCTGGGCCTCGCAGGTGATCCGCCGCAGCAGTTCGACGACCGGCCGCGACAGCGTTCGACCCGCGCCCTGGGCGAGCTTAGGGAAGGCCTGGTAAAAGCTGCGTTCGACGCTGATCATGCGGGCCGACTCTCACGGGGGTTCCCGCATGCTCACCGCTGCGCTTTGCGCGGCGATGACAGTCGGAGCCTTGCCTCGCAAGCGAGCATCGCCATGGCCGAATACGGTCGACGAATCAGACAGACGTTCAGTGCGAATCCGGCGCTCGTGGCCCCGGCTTAAGCCGCCACGCTCAGTCGCGGGCGCCGCTGTCGAGCAGAGCCAGCAGCGCTTGCAGCCAACCCTGTTCCGCGACCTGACCGAGCCGCACGAGGGTGCCCCGCAGGGCCTGCTCGTCGCGCTGCTGGCGGCCGCCCGAGGCGACCCAGGCCGCGACCACCTTGAGCATTCCAGCAGCAGCGGCAGTCGCTTCGGCCGGCCCCGCGGCACGCGCATCGAGCTGGCGCGCAAGCACGCCGGCGGCGGTACGCCAGGCCGGTCGCGCGTCGAGAAAGGCGGCCGCGACCTGCGGGTGTCCGCTCCAGACCCGACGTCGCGATTCCTCGGCCGGAGCGCGTTCGAGCAGACGCAAGTCTGCCGGAAGCTGGGCGCGCCCGACGTTCCACAGCAGGGCTGCGGCCAGCAACTGGTCGACCGGCAGATCCAGGCCAGCGGCGGCGTGCAGACGCCCGGCCAATTGCTCGCGCCACAGTGCGCATTCGGGATCGCGCTGAAGGCGCGCATCAGCGGCACAGCCAATGCGCCGGAACATCTCCATGTCGACGTGCAGGGTCTGCGCCTGCGCGGGCGACTGTGGCGCGCTCCACGGATCCAGCAGCACGCGCAGCACCGCGAGCTGCTCTTCGCGTGCGGATCCTGACGCCGGCAAGCGCTGCAGTGCACGGGTGATCGGCGCCAGCTCGGGAACGTAGGCCGGTAGCTCCAGCGCGTGCCGGTGCAGGCTGTGATCGAGCAGGCGACTGCACAGTCGCAGCAGTTCGATGAGGCCCGCATCCAGCGGTGTTCGCCCTGCCCGCACCGGCTCCAGCGCGTCTTCCAGGGCGTGCACCAGATCGGCGGCGGCGTCGAGGCGCAACATCCGTAGTCCGCTCTTCTGCGAATGCAGGGCCCGGAACAGACCATGCACCGGCGCCTGGGCAGCGGCATCGCGCCCGGCTTCGCCAAGCGCGCCGGCAAGTGCAGCGCTGGCCTGCGCCCACTCGATCAGGAACTCGGCGAACAGTCGTTCCTCGGCGGTCGCCGAATCGATGCGGGCGCGCAGCGGGTCGATCCACATCGGGGCGTGCCTGAATCTCGCGAGTGGCCACAAGGAGGCCGGGCCGGATCATCGCAAGTCGAAGGCGTCGCGGTCCATGCCCCTGCCGACGAAGGCGTCTATTCGCGCCCGGTGACGATGCGCAGGATGGCCGGAACATCGCTGTCCAGCACGCCGCGCTGCGCGCGGGCCGCATGCAGACGGTCGGCGAACTGCGCCGCGTCCGGCGGCAGCGAGCCAATGAGCTGGCTGTCGTCGCCTCGCAGCAGCAGGGCGCCCTCGCCTGCGCCGCTGTACAGATCGATGCGGCTGCGCTGATCGCCGCGCACGTGCACCACCACGGCCGGCGGCTGCGGATCGGCGCGCAGAAAGCGTCCCTGATCCGCACGATGGCAGCTCTCGCCTGCCACCAGCTGCTGCAGGGAGGGCAGCAGGTCGGTCTGCTGGAAAGCCTCGCGGATTTCGCCGCGCGGCAGGCCGCTGGCGCCGGCCACCAGCATCGGCACCCGCGCCAGCGCCCGCTCGCCGAAGCGAGCGCGCTCCTGCGGCCACAGTGGAGTCATGCTGCGGTGATCCCCCAGCACGATCAGCACGCCGTCTTCGAAAAATCCACGCGCAGCGAGCGCACGGTAGAACTCGCCAAAGGCTCGATCGGCGCGGCGGAAGGCCGCCTCCTCGCCGAGCGCACCGTTATCGCGATCGACAAACGGCGGATGCGACTCGACGTTCAGCAGGAAGGCGATCCAGGGCTGCGCAGGCGCGGAATCCATCCACTGCAGCACGCGGTTGTACAGGGCGCGATCCTCGGCGGCGGCAAACGGTCCACGTGGCATGCCCGCGTAGAAGGCGTGCTCATGGCCCTCCCAGTGATCGAACTCCAGCGCCCGCAGCCAGCTCGGCTTGTCGAGAAAGCCGAGATCGCCGGTAGTGAAGAAGCCGCTCCAGTAGCCGTGTTCGCGCAGCCGACGCGGCGCGGCCGACGCGGGATCCTCAAAACCGGAAAACGCTTTCAGGCTGGCATAGCGCCCGGGCTGCGGCAGCGGGTACTCACCCGCGATCAGCGCGATGAGGCCGTGGTCGGTGGTGAAGCCGTTGGCATGGAAGGCGCTGAACCAGGTGTTGTCGCGCGCGATCGCATCGAACTCCGGCACCCAGCTCGCTGCAGCGTCATCAAGGCCGAGCGCCGAGTGGTAGGTCGACAGCGACTCCCAGATCAGCACCAGCACCGGCGGGCGGCGCTGCTGGCCGGGCTCGCACTGCAGGGCAGGCGCTTCCACACGTTCGCCGAGGGCCCGCACGAAGCCGGCGCTGTAGGTCTGCGATACGCCCTGCTCGCGGTGCAGCTGCCACAGGTTCATGAAGGCGTCGCCGTTGACGTGCGCGGGCGCCGCGTTCCCCAGGACTGTCGCCGTAGCAAGCAGCAGCGCGGCGCAGACGGCGAGGCCGGCAGCATGGCGCGGCCGGCGCGGCTGCGGCCACAGGCTGAGCACGAGTACGCCGAGGCCCAGCAGGGCCAGCATCGGCAACAGCACCGGCTGCTGCTGCAGGATCGCGCCGGCAAAGCGCTCGGTGGCATTCCACTCGGCGCCGAACTTGAACACATCGAGCAGATAGAGCCGCGTATTGAGCACGCTGAGGATCGAGAAGTCCGCCAGCATCAGCAGCAGCAGCAGCACCGCGAGCAGCATCGCCAGCCCGCGCAGCCAAGCCCGATGCAGCCACAGACCGAGCGCCACGCAGGCCAGGCCCAGCGCGAGCAGCCAGGCGTCCTGGCCGATCGCTGCGCGGCCCATGCAGCCCGCGCAGTTCGCGTTCGGCCCGAACACGGCTTCCACCTTGAGCGCACGCAGCACGGCCACCAGCACCAGACCAAGCCCGAGCAGAGAGGGCGCGAGCAGATGCAGCGTGCGCAACAGACGGGCTGGAAAGCGGGGGCGAGGTATCGACACAGGCAGGAGGGCGGAGGAAACAGGGCGACATGATGCGGGAACACGTCCGCGGCTGCCGAGCCGCGACGCGACCTGCGCCGGGCGGGAGGCCTGATTACACTGCCGTCCATGCGCTGCCTGACCCTCTGCCTCCTGCTGCTCTGTGCGGAAGCTTCCGCCCAGACCGTTTACAAGACCGTGCGCCCGGACGGCACGGTGCACTACACCGATCGCCGTCCCGAAAGCCTGGAGGGCGTCGAGCGCATCCAGCTGCGCGCCGAAGTGCAGCGGGTGGCGCGGCTGCGCGTGGAAGCGGATCGCGAGCTGCGTCACGCCGTGGTCGGCAATGCGCTGCATGGGCCGCTGGAAGTCGAACTGATCGCCGCCGAGGCGAGCAACCTGCAGAGCGTGCCGTCCCTGCCCTTGCGCGCCGTGCTGCCGACCGAAGGCGAGCAGCGCGTCGCCGTGTTCGGGCCGCTGGACCCGCGTCGCGGCTGGGGCTTCTCGCTGCAGCTGCAGGCGGTGCCGGGCGACCCGACCGCACGCCCTGAAGACGTCGATTACCAGCTGCCGATCGAGGGCGATCGCTGGCGCATCGGCCAGGGCTGGAACGGCCGCTTCAGCCACACCGCACCCGACGCGCGGCACGCCATCGACATCGCCGCGGACGAAGGCACGCCGGTACTGGCGGCGCGCGAGGGCGTCGTGATGCAGATCGCCGATGACTTTCGCGGCGCCGGGCTCGACCTCGAGAAATTCGGCGCGCGCGCCAACTTCGTGCGCATCCTGCACGCCGACGGCAGCATGGCCCTGTACGCGCATCTGCAGCCGGAAACCGCGCAGGTGCGGCCCGGCGCCCGCGTCCGCGCCGGCCAGGTGATCGGGGCCGTTGGCAACACCGGCTTTTCGACCGGCCCGCACCTTCACTTCGTGGTGCAGGTCAACCGCGGACTTCGGCTGGAATCGGTACCGTTCCGGCTGCAGGGGCCGACCGGCGCGGTCGCGATCCCCGGAGGCTGAAGCCGCTGCGCGGGGCGGGTGCCAGCCCCTGCGGTAGAATCCGCGCCCCTTTGCTGCCCTGAGCGTCGCTGTACGGCGACTGCCTGCCCATGATCACCGAAGCCGCGAAAGAGGCGCTGCGGCGCCGCACCTTCGCCATCATTTCCCATCCCGACGCCGGCAAGACCACGCTCACCGAAAAGCTGCTGCTGTTCGGCGGCGCGATCCAGATGGCCGGCTCGGTCAAGGGCCGCAAGGCCGCGCGCCATGCGACCTCCGACTGGATGGCGCTGGAAAAGGAGCGCGGCATCTCGGTGACCAGCTCGGTGATGCAGTTCCCCTACGAGGGACACATCGTCAACCTGCTGGACACCCCTGGCCACGCCGACTTCGGCGAAGACACCTACCGCGTGCTGACCGCGGTCGACTCCGCACTGATGGTGATTGACGTCGCCAAGGGCGTGGAGGAACGCACCATCAAGCTGATGGAGGTCTGCCGCCTGCGCGACACGCCGATCATGAGCTTCATCAACAAGCTCGACCGCGAGGGCAAGGACCCGATCGACCTGCTCGACGAAATCGAGCAGGTGCTGGGCATCGCCTGCGCGCCGATCACCTGGCCGATCGGCATGGGCAAGCGCCTGAAGGGCGTGGTGCATCTCGTCACTGGCGAAGTGCACGTTTTCGAGTCGGGCCGCAATTTCACCCGTCAGGATTCGACCATCTTCCCGAGCCTGGACGACCCGGGCCTGGCCAAGCTGGTCGGCGCCGAACTGCTGGCCGAAACGCGCGAGCAGCTGGAGCTGGTGCAGGGCGCGGCCCAGCCATTCGTGCTTGAGGACTATCTGGCCGGCAAGCAGACCCCGGTGTTCTTCGGTTCGGCGGTGAACAACTTCGGCGTGCAGCTGCTGCTCGACTTCTTCGTCGAGCACGCGCCCTCGCCGC
>JBIJCA010000099.1:0-14493 GCA_044344935.1 Aquimonas sp.
TTGGCGACGCGCGCGACCGAAAAATGCGTTGCGCTGCTCAGCAGGACTGAGGGCTGAATTCTGATTCAGTCGAAAAAACAGCTCGCCGGGCTCTTCAGGTGAGTAATCCGATATATAGAAAACACGAACAGAGTAGCGCTCGAACTTCCTTCGGACGTCTTGTGGGAGTTGAGGAAAGGTCAGGCCATGAAGGCGCTCAATCGCCTTATCCGCGGGCTCAATAAAGCCATTAACTCGAAGCCCACCCTCGAAGAAGTCTCTAATGGCGGCTAGCCTTTGCTGTCCATCCAATACAAATTGCGAGTTCGTCTCCGGGTCGACTACCACATGGACCGGAGGGACTTGCCACTCTCTAAGGATGCTGTCAATGAGCCGCTGACGCTTCAATTCGCTCCATACTTCTCCGCGCTGAAACTCCGGTTGCAGATCGAGGTCTCCGCTTTTCATCCGTTGGTACAGCGTCTGAAGATCTGGATCTGCTGGCTTTAAGTACATTCTTCCTCCAATGATTTTCAGCGCACTGAAATCTACAGGTTGCGGCGACACTCGACGCACACGCCATGCAGGCCATGACTGATCCGAACGGGGTCGAAACGGGGGCAGGTTGACTTCCGACCACACGCATTGGGGGTCACGCGTCGAGGTCAGGCCTAGCTTCGTAGCATTGATCAAACCGCGGCGCGCCACCAGAACCGAGTGGCAGATCCTTGGTTCTGACGACGTGTCCCACACTCACCTCAACACCCCCACCATCGGATGCCGCGCACTCGCCGCATCCAACACCACCCGCCGCACCTCCAGCCCCTGCGCTTCTGCCGGACAGCGCTGCAGCGCCTGCGCGTAGTCGTCTTCGGTGCCCTCACCCACCTGCAGGCCCAGCGGCGATGGAACGCGGAGGCCGATGAGGTTACGGCCGTCGCCGGTGGCGGCTTTGATCCAGCCGATGTAGGTCACGACGCCCGGGGGCGCATCAAAGCGCAGACCGAGGCTGCCCTCGTTCGGCACCTGGTAGCCGCTGCCGCCGCCGGCGTAGTTCCAGTAGCGGATGCCGTTGAACTGCTGCTCGCCGCCGCGCACGACCTCGCAGAAATAGAACCAGCGCTGGCGCGACTGCATGTCGACGATGTCCCATTCGGTGTCGTTGCCCGTGATCGATCCGAACTCGGCCTTCAGGAGTCCGGGTATGTAGTCGTCCGGCGTGGCGGGCTGCTCGACTTGGCCGAAGTAGGTGGTCAGGGCATTGAAGCTCTGCTGGCACTTGGTCTGCGACTTGTGCCAGCAGTCCACACCGTAGCGGCCGATGACATAGCCGCGCTCGGACAGCGGCACGGCCTCCAGCCGCTGCTGCTTGACCTGCGTGTACGGCGTGCACCCCGACACGGCCACCAGCGCGAGCGCGGCGCTGAACACACGACTGTTTCGGATTTTCATGTTGCCCCCTGATTCGAGCCCGCATCAAAGTCCATGCAGTGGCGGGCGTCAAGACAGGTTCCGGGTCTAAGTGGGGCCGGTCTGCAATTCAGCTCGGTGGCGAAAGTGGTGCGCGAGCCCGGCAGTGATCCGCCAGGACGCATCACCCGCGAAAAGCGCCCGGGTGCTCTCTCCATGAGCTCCGCGTGGCCTCACTCCCCCGCGTGCGCGGATGACCTCTACCCGTGCTCCACGCACGTGCTCGCAGACTCACGCCCATGTCGCTCGCCCAGCATTCCTCCTTGACCACCGCAGTCATCGGCGCCGGGATCACCGGCGCGCGTATCGCTGGCGCCCTGGCTGCGGCGGGGCAGTCAGTTCTCGTGTTCGACAAGGGCCGTGGCCCTGGCGGGCGACTGAGCGTGCGGCGCACCGGGTGTGGGGATTTCGCGCACGGCTGTCCGCTGCCGCCGATCGAACGCATGCTCGCGGCCGCGGTGCCCACACTGCCTGGCTTCGAGCAGGCGGCCGGTCTTGTGTCTGCGGAGGACGACGCGCGTGTGCGAGCCCTGCCGCGGCACCTGCTGGGCTCGGCGGAAGCGCGCTTCGCCGCGCAGGTCGCGCGGATCGAGCGTATCGACGCGGGTTGGCGACTCCGGGATGCCGCCGGTGCGGTGCTCGGCGAGGCGCAACGGCTGGTGCTGACGGCGCCGGCGCCGCAGAGCGCGGCCCTGCTGGCGGATATCCAGCCTGAGTGGTCGCGGCGCCTGCAGGCGGTCGGCTTCCGCCCGAACTGGAGCGTTCTCCTCGCGCTGCCCGCAGACGCCTCGGAACCGGAATGGGACGCGGCGTTTCCCTGGCTGGCGCGCGTGGAATCGCAGCTGTCGCAGGCGGCTGCGGACTCGGCAGAGGCGCCGATGCAGCGCTGGGTGGCGCGGCTGTCCGACGTCGCCAGTCGAGAAGCCCTGGAGGCGGAACCTCAGCAGGTGGTCGATGCGCTGCTCGCGCGACTGGGCGCGGGGGGTCTGCCGTGGGTGCATGCCGCCGCGCACCGCTGGCGCTATGCCCGCGTGATCGAGCCGCTACCTGAGCCCGCGTTCTACAGCGATGCGCTGCAGCTCGCGGTCTGCGGTGATGCCTTTGCCGCAGGCGCCGCGGACAGCGATCTCGGCCGCTGTCTGGTCTCGGCGCAGGCGCTGCTGAGGCAGTGGCTGCCGGCGCCGTAGACGTCGGTCGCCTCAGGCCTGCGCCAGCGCCTGCTCCAGATCCGCCAGCAGATCGTCGATGTGCTCGATACCGATGCACAGGCGCACGGTGTCGGGGCTCACGCCGGTCTTCTCCAGCTCGGCGGGTGAGAGCTGCCGGTGCGTGGTGGAGGCCGGGTGGGTGGCCAGCGACTTGGCGTCGCCGATGTTCACCAGCCGGGTGAACAGCTGCAGGGCATCCAGAAAGCGTGCGCCGGCTTCGACGCCGCCGGGGAGGCCGAAGGTGAGCAGGCCCGAGGCACCGCGCGGCAGGTATTTCTGTGCCAACGCATGTTCGGGATGATCCGCCAGCCCCGCGTAGTTCACCCAAGCCACCTTCGGGTGCTGCTGCAGGTACTGCGCGACCGCCAGCGTGTTCTGATTGATGCGGTCCATGCGCAGGTGCAGGGTCTCGATACCCTGCAGGATCAGAAACGCATTGAAGGGCGACAGCGCCGCGCCGGTGTTGCGCAAGGGCACCACGCGGGCGCGGCCGATGTAGGCGGCCGCACCCAGCGCCTCGGTATAGACCACGCCGTGGTAGCTGACGTCGGGCTCGTTCAGGCGCGGAAAGCGCGCCTTGTGCTCGGCCCAGGGAAAGCGCCCCGAATCGACGATGGCGCCGCCGATGCTGTTGCCGTGGCCGCCCAGGTACTTGGTCAGCGAGTGGACGACGATGTCGGCGCCGTGATCGATCGGTCGTAGCAGGTAGGGCGAGGGCACGGTGTTGTCGACGATCAGCGGAACGCCGTGGGCGTGGGCGACCTTCGCCACGGCCTCGATGTCGGTGACATTGCCGAGCGGGTTGCCCACCGATTCCACGAACACCGCCTTGGTGCGGGCGTCGATGAGCTTTGCGAAGGCGTCGGGTTCGCGGTAGTCGGCGAAGCGCGTCTCGATGCCGAACTGCGGCAGGGTGTGGGCGAAGAGGTTGTAAGTGCCGCCATAGAGCGCACTCGACGAGACGATGTTGTCGCCGACCTCGGCGATCGTCTGGATGGCATAGGTGATGGCCGCCTGACCCGAGGCCAGCGCCAGCGCGGCGATGCCGCCTTCGAGCGCGGCGACGCGCTGCTCCAGCACATCGGTGGTCGGATTCATGATCCGCGTGTAGATGTTGCCCGGCACCTTCAGGTCGAACAGGTCGGCGGCGTGCTGCGCGCTGTCGAAGGCGTAGGCCACGGTCTGGTAGATCGGCACGGCCACCGCGCGGGTGGTCGGGTCGGGCGAATAGCCGCCGTGCACGGCGACGGTTTCGGGCTTCCAGGGCGGTGTGGTCTGGCTCATGCGGGCGGCTCGGTCAAGAAGCGGCCCTCGAAGCTAAGCGAGGCGCGTTGCCCGCGTTGGCATATGGCTCGCCATGCTCCGCGACGGACTAAGCGGGCAGCGTCGCCAAACGACGAAGGCGGCCGTTGGGGCCGCCTTCGCCTTAAGCCCGAATGGAGGAAACGCTTACTCGGCCGCTTTCAGCGCGCCTTCCAGACCGATCGAGATCTTGATGTCATCGCCCACGGCCGGCACGGCGTAGTTCATGCCGAAGTCCGAGCGCTTGATCGTGGCGGTGGCGTTGAAGCCGACCCACGGCACCTTGCGCATCGGGTGCTCGCCGATCTTGTTGACGGTCACGTCGAGGGTGATCGGCTTGGTCACGCCGAGCAGGGTCAGGTTGCCGGCCACGGCCAGCTTGCCTTCGCCGCTCTGGGTCACGCCGGTGGTTTCGAAAGTCATCGCCGGATGCTCTCCGACGTTGAAGAAATCCTTGTTCTTCAGGTGGTCGTTCAGGCCGCCGTGGCGCATGTCGACGGTGCTGGTGTCGATGCTGGCGCTGACGGTGGAGTTTGCCAGGTTCTCCGGGTCGACCTTCAGGTCGATGTCGAACTTGGTGAAGTCGCCGTACATGTCAGAGAAACCGAGGTGGTTGACGTAGAACCACACGCGGGTGTGCGACAGATCGATATCAACGGGCTGCGGCGCGGCGAGAGCGGGTGCGGCGAAGCTGGCGGCGAGCAGTGCGGCGGCGATGGGCTTCAGCATGGGTGGATTCCTCGTGGAGAAGGCGCGGGCGCGCCGGGCGGCGATGCGTCGCAGGTGGGCGGCGCAGTGGATGGCAGGGGCTGTGCTTACAGCACCTGACAGGCTTCGTCGAAGGGCAGGCGCGGGCTGCGCGCGAACAGCGCGGCCGCATCGCCATAGCCGAGGTTGACGAGGACATTGCTGCGCCAGCCGGTGTCCTTGAAGAAGGTGGAATCGACCAGCGCGTTGTCGAAGCCGGACATCGGGCCGGTGTCCAGGCCGAGCGCGCGCGCGGCGAGAATCAGGTAGGCGACCTGCAGCGTGCCGTTGCGGAAGGCCGTGGTTTCGGCGACCTGGGCGCTGCCGGTGAACCAGCTGCGCGCGTCGGTGTGCGGAAACAGATAGGGCAGCTTGTCGTAGAACTTCGGATCGCTGGCGACGATGACCGTCACCGGGGCCGCCATTGTCTTGTCGAGGTTGCCGGCGGAGAGGGCGGGCTTCAATCGCTCCTTCGCTTCTTTCGATTGCAGGAACACGAAGCGCGCCGGCGAGCAATTGGCGCTGGTGGGCGCCATCTTCAGGAGGTCGTAGAGCTGCTGAAGCAGGGCGGGCTCGACGGCGCGATCCTGCCAGGCGTTGTGCGTGCGGGCCTTGAGGAACAGCTGTTCGAGGGCGCTGCTGTCGAGTGGGTTCATGCGGGCTCCAGAGTCCGGTGGTCGAAGGCGAGCAGTCGCCGCCGCGATTTCACAATCGTAAAGGCTAGGACTGCAGGGGTCAGGAGCCCGTGAGCGCCGACCGCAGTCTAGACGCACGTTCGCCGTGGAATAATCCGGCTCCGACGCAACGCTGCGTTGCAGATCCGGGCCCCAAAGCATGCCATCGACGCTGACTCCGGCCTGGATCCTCTCCGACGGTGTCGTCGGCAACCGCCGGCCCGCCCAGGCATTGGCGAAGGCGCTCGACCTCGACGCGCGCGAATGGACGCTGACTACGCCTGCGCCCTGGCGCTGGCTGGCGCCGCGCTGGCTGCCGACACGTGCGGAGGCCTTTGCGCCCGGTTTCGAACAGGCCCTGCGCGAGTCGCCGCCGCGGCTGGCCATCGGCTGCGGACGTCAGGCCGCGCTTGCCACACGTTGGCTGAAGCGCAACGTACCCGGCTGCCACGCGGTGCAGATTCTCGATCCACGGATGGCCGTCGAACACTGGGATGCCGTGCTGGCGCCGCTGCACGACGGGCTGCAGGGCCCGAACGTGCTGGGTTTCGTCGGTGGGCTGCTCGGCTTCGACGGCGCCAAACTGGCGCGGGCGCGGATTGCACACGCCGAGCTCTCGCGGCTGCCCTCGCCGCGGACGGTAGTGCTGCTGGGCGGCCCGCACTCGGCCTTCGACCTCGATCGCGGCCTCTGGCTGCAGCTGTGCAACACCCTTCACCACTGGCAGGCGCGTGACGGCGGCAGCCTGCTGGTCAGCAGCTCGCGCCGCACTCCGGCCTGGCTGCGCGAAGCCGCGCGACGTGACCTTGGCGATCTGCCTGGCCAGCAGTGGCACGGCGATGCCGATGGCCCGAATCCCTATACCGGCTTCCTGGCCTGGGCCGACCGCATCGTGGTGACGCCGGATTCCGCCAACATGCTGGCCGAGGCCAGCGCCACCGCGGTGCCGGTGCTGGTGCCGGCGCTGACCCCCGTGCGCGGCAAGTTGGGCGAGCTCTACCGCGACCTGCTTGAGCGCGGTCGGGTACGGCCGCTGAAGCTCGACTTCCAGGCCTGGGATGTTCTGCCGCTGCGCGAAACCGCGCGGATCGCTGCAGAGCTGCACGCCCTCCTGGCTGCGAACCCGGTCACATCCGGGTCGGTCTCGGCGGAGTTGAACTTAAAGTAATTTCTAGCTTGCGTGCCCAAGCGCATGTTTCTTTGCGTGTTTGCCCGCAAATCGTCAGAACCCATTCAGAAAACCCCAACGCAGACAGGGGTTTAGCCGCGTTTTCGCTCGGAAATTTTCTTGACACCCCCCAACCCCGCGCTTAGTGTGGGCTTCCGTAGAAAAAACGGGCTTTTTGTGGGGTTCAGTGGGGAATGTTTCAGGGCGAGACCGCCATCACGATCGATGACAAGGGCCGGCTGGCGGTGCCCACCGCTTACCGCGAGCTTGTCGTGCGCGAGTGTGCGAATCGCCTCGTCGTCACCTACAACCCCTATGAACAGGGTTGTCTGTGGCTGTATCCGGTGGCCGCCTGGGAGCAGGTGCGCGACCAGATCAACGCCCTGCCGAACGCCAAGAAGGTGCATCGCGCCCTGCAGCTGAAGCTGGTGGGCGCAGCGACCTTCGTGGATGTCGACGGCAACGGCCGACTGCTGTTGCCGGCCAGCCATCGGAATGCCGCAGGCATCGAGAAGAAGGCCGTCCTGCTCGGCATGGGCGGGAAGTTCGAACTCTGGAGCGAGCAGGCGCACCTCGCGCAGATCCGTCAGACCATCGGGGAAGACGAGATCAGCGACGCCATGCTCGACCTCACGCTGTAGCCGGGGAGGACTCAGGCGATGCGCAACGACGCGCCGCCGGCCGACCACATCCCGGTGCTGTATGCGCAGGTCATGGACGGTCTGCGGGTGGTCACGGACGGCACCTATCTCGACGGTACCTTCGGTCGCGGCGGACACGCGCGCGGGGTGCTCTCGCAGCTGGGGCCGGACGGCCGACTGCTGTTGATGGACAAGGACCCGCAGGCGATCGCCTGCGCCGAAGCCGAGTTCGCGGGCGATCCGCGGGTGGCGATCCGGCGCGGCAGTTTCGCGGGGCTGGCGGAGTGGGAGGCCACTGCCGGCGGGCTGGATGGCGTGCTGCTGGACCTCGGGGTGTCTTCGCCCCAGTTGGACCAGGCCGCGCGCGGTTTCAGCTTCATGCAGGACGGCCCCCTCGACATGCGCATGGACCCGGACTCCGGGGAGAGCGCGGCGGAGTTTCTGGCGCGGGCCACCGAGACGGAGATCGCGGATGTGCTGTGGGCCTATGGCGAGGAGCGGATGAGCCGGCGCATCGCGCGGGCCGTCATTGCGCGCCGGAGCGAGGCGCCGCTGACCCGCACCGCCGAGCTGGCGGACCTCGTGCGCGCCTGCATTGGCCGCGGCGAGCCCGGCAAGCACCCGGCCACACGAACCTTCCAGGGCTTGCGGATCTTCCTGAACCGCGAACTGGATGACCTTGCAACAGGGCTGGCGGCCGCCCTTTCCCGGCTGAAACCGGGGGGGCGGCTTGCCATTATCAGCTTTCATTCGCTGGAGGACCGTCAGGTCAAACAGTTCATGCAGGCATTGGCGCGGCCCGCGCCAGGCAACCGGCGTCTGCCGGCGCCGGAAGCGTTCCAGCCTGCGCTGGCTCTGATCGGCGGCGCCATCCGCGCCGACTCGGACGAACTGCAGCGCAACCCCCGCGCCCGCAGCGCAGTCTTGCGCGTGGCGGAGAAACTCGCATGAATCTGCGCGTGCTGATCGGCGTCCCGTTGGTGCTCGCGATCGTGCTGACCGGCATTGCGCTGGTGCAGTCGCGTCACCAGCACCGGGTGCTGTTCGCCGATCTGACCCGTCTGGAGGCGCAGCGCGACGAGCTCAACATCGAATTCGGCCGTCTGCAGCTGGAGCAGGCGACCTGGGGTGAGACCTTCCGCATCGAACGGGTCGCGCGCGATCAGCTCGGCATGCGCTCGCCGGAGCCGGTCGAGATCCGGGTGGTGCGCCAATGAGCAAATCTCGACGGTCTGCCCCGAACCTGCGCATGCGTCTGAATCTGCTGGCCGCAGGACTGGCCTGCTGCGGCGTGCTTCTGGTCGCGCGGGCCGCCGACATGCAGCTGCTGCGCGCCGACTTCTACCAGCAGAAGGCCGACCAGTACCACCTGCGCGAGCTGCCGGTGCCGACCTCGCGGGGAATGATCACCGATCGCAACGGCGAGCCGCTGGCGGTATCGACACCGGTTGCGTCGCTGTGGGCGAATCCGAAGGAACTGTCCAAGCACGCGGCCCGGATTCCCGAGTTGGCCGAGGCTCTGGGTGTCGATGCGGCCACGCTGCAGCAGCGTGTCAGCGAACGCGCGGATCGCGAGTTCCTGTTCCTGCGACGGCAGATGAACCCCGACGACGCCGAGACCGTGCTGGCGCTCGGGATTCCCGGCGTGCACGACCGTCGCGAGTTCCGACGCTTCTATCCGATGGGCGAGATCTCCGCTCACGTGCTCGGCTTCACCAACATCGACGATGTCGGCCAAGAGGGGCTGGAACTCGCCTTCAACGAGTGGCTGAGTGGAACCCCCGGCAGCAAGCGGGTGGTGCGCGACCAGCGCGGCCGACCCATCGACGTCGATCTGCTCAGCCCGGCCGAGCCCGGACGCGATCTCACGCTGTCGATCGACCGGCGCCTGCAGCACGTCGCCTATCGCGAGCTGCGTCACGCACTCGAAGAGAACCAGGCTGCCTCCGGCACGGTGGTGATCACCGATGTGCCGACCGGCGAAGTGCTGGCCATGGTCAACCTGCCCACCTACAACCCGAACACGCGCGAAGGCGCGGACCTGTCGGCGCGCCGGAACCGCGCGCTGACCGACGTGTTCGAACCGGGTTCGGTGATCAAGGTATTCACCGTGGCGGCGGCGCTGGAGACCGGCCGCTGGCAGCCGGACACCCTGATCGAAACCAGTCCGGGCTACATGCCGCTGGCCCGTCACACCATCCGCGACATCCGCAATTTCGGCACGGTCAGCCCGACCCGCCTGCTGACCAAGTCCTCGAACATCGCCGCGGTGAAACTCGCGCTGGACATGCCCAACGAGCATTTCCACGACGTGTTGCGCCGCTTTGGCTTCGGTGAGCTCACCGGCGCTGGCTTTCCCGGCGAGCAGCCAGGCCTTCTGATGGAGCCGCGCCGCTGGGGCGTGCTGGAGAAAGCGACGATCTCCTATGGCTACGGCCTGTCCACCAACGCCCTGCAGATCGCCCAGGCCTACGCGGCGATCGGCAATGGCGGGGTGTGGATGCCGCCGACCTTCGTCCGCGGCGGTGCCGGCGAGGGCCGGTCGGTGATCGATCCGCAGCTGGCGCGCACGCTGCTGGACATGCTGGAGACCGTCACCGGGCCGGACGGCAGCGCCACCCGCGCGCGCGTCTCGGGCTACCGGGTCGCGGGCAAGACCGGTACCTCGCGGCGCTCGGTGGCGGGCGGCTACGAGAAGCGCTACATCAGCATGTTCGCCGGCCTCGTGCCGGCGTCGAATCCACGCCTTTCGATGGTAGTGGTGATCAACGATCCCGATCCGCGCCAGCACTTCGGCGGCTTGGTCGCGGCCCCCGTATTCGGTCGGGTGATGGCGGATGCACTGCGCATTCTCGATGTGCCGCCGGACGACATCCAGCAGTGGTACGCGTCGACGCCGATCCCGGCGCCCGAGCTGCTGCCGGGCGACCTGCCGCTGGAAGCGGAAGGCGCAATCGAGCCGGTTCCCGATGCCGGGGCGATCCAGTGACCGCGCGTCTGCCATCGATGAGCCTGCAGGAACTGCTGCCCGAGCAGCCGAACCTGCCTGTGCTCAACCTCAAGGGGCTGCGCCTCGACAGCCGGGCGATCGAGCCTGGCGAAGGCTTCGTGGCCTTGGCCGGCGCGCGCACCCACGGCCTGCTGCATGCGGCCGAGGCCGTGCGGCGCGGGGCCTCGGTGGTGCTGTCCGAACCCTTCGCAGGCGCAGCGCCAGCGCTGCCGGTTCCGCTGGTGGTCGTGCCCGCGCTGCGTGAGCGGCTGCCGCAGCTGGCGCAGGCCTTCTATGCGGCGCCCACGCTCGGTCTGGACCTGGTCGGCGTGACCGGTACCAACGGCAAGACCTCGACCGTCCAGCTCACCGCACAGGCCCTGCAGTTGCTCGGTCGCGTCGCCGGCAGCATCGGCACGCTCGGCGCCGGCCTGCACGGACGGCTGGTGGCGCATGAACGCACCACGCCTGACGTGCTCGAAGTGCATCGTCTGCTGGCCGAACTCAGCGTGTCCGGCGCTCAGGTCGTGGCGATGGAGGTTTCCTCGCACGCCCTCGATCAGGGCCGCGTGGCCGGACTGCAGTTCGATATCGCAGTGTTCACCAACCTGAGCCGCGATCACCTCGACTACCACGGCACGATGGCCGCCTACGCAGCCGCCAAGGCCAGCCTGTTCGCGTGGGAAACCCTGCGTGCGGCGGTGATCAACCTGGATGATGCGCAAGGTGCGCTGATTGCCGATGGACTGCCGGAGCGCGTCGATCTCATCGGCTACAGCGCCCTCGGTGCGGGCAACGCGGTGCTGCGCGCGGGCGACCATGTGCTTGATGCCGCGGGCCTCCACTTCCAGCTGCAGTACGGCGCGGAATCGATCCGCATCGACTCGCCGCTGCTCGGCCGCTTCAATATCGAGAATCTGCTGGCGGTGGCTGGAGTGATGTTGGCGCTGGGCGTCGACTTCGCCCGCATCGGCGCACTGCTGCCGCGGCTGACGGCCATTCCGGGGCGCATGAATCGCCTCGGCGGCGAAGCCGGACGGCCCTTGGTGGTGGTCGACTACGCGCATACCCCGGATGGACTTGAGCAGGCGCTGGCCAGCCTGCGCCAGCACACGGCGGGGCGTCTGCTCTGCGTGTTCGGCTGCGGCGGAGATCGTGACCGCGGCAAGCGGCCCCAGATGGCGGCGATTGCCGGTCGGCTCGCGGATCGGGTGTTCGTCACCGATGACAACCCGCGCAGCGAAGACGGCGAGGCGATCGTCGCCGACATCCTTGCCGGTTTCGCCACGGGCGCCGTGGTCGAAGTCGAGCGTGATCGCGCCGCGGCGATCCGCGCCGCGATCGTCGCGGCGACGGCTGCCGACACCGTTCTGGTGGCAGGCAAGGGCCACGAAACCTATCAGGAGACCTCCGACCGGCGACTGCCCTTCGACGATCTGGCGGTCGCCGCACAGGCCCTGCGGGGTGCCGCATGAGGCCACTCAGCCTGTCCGAAGTCGCGGGCTTCGCCGAAGCCATCGCTCAGGGACAGCCGCGCTCGGGACAGCCGGTGCTGCGCGTGCAGACCGACTCGCGCGCGATCTGCGCCGGCGACCTGTTCGTCTGCCTGCGCGGCGAGCAGTTCGATGGTCACGACTTCGCCGATGCCGCACTGGCCGCGGGCGCGGCGGCCCTGTTGGTGGAGCGGCCGCTGCCGGTCGCGCTGCCGCAGCTGCAGTGCGACGACACCCGCTTGGCGCTGGGGCGTCTGGCGGCAGGCGTCGGCCGCGGCCGCATCACCCGCGTGTTCGGCCTGACCGGTAGCAACGGCAAGACCTCGGTCAAGACCCTGCTGGCCGGCATCCTCGACGGCGCCGGGCGCGCCTATGCCAACCCAGGCAATTTCAACAACGAGATCGGGCTGCCGCTGTCCGTGCTGAACCAGCCCGAAGACGCCGAGTACGCGGTCTACGAGATGGGCGCTGGGGCGCCGGGCGACATCGAGTGGCTGGCGCGCATCGCGCGGCCGCAGGTCGGTCTGGTCAACAACATCGGGCCGGCCCACTTGGAGCGGATGGGCTCGCTGCTCGGCATCGCCAACACAAAGGGGGCGATCTACCGCGAGCTGCCGGCTGACGGTGTCGCCGTGATCAATGCCGACGACGCCTTTGCACCGCTGTTCGCGCAGATGGCCGGCACCCGTCGCCAGCTTCGGTTCGGCCTGGAGCATGGCGCCGAGGTCAGCGCCGAAGACCTGCAGATCGAAGCCGCCAGCAGCCGCTTCCGGCTGTGCACACCCGCCGGCGCGCTTGAGCTGCACTTGCCGCTGCCTGGACAACACAACGTAATGAATGCGCTGGCGGCGGCCGCGATGGCGCTGGCCGCGGGAATCGATCTGGCCCCCATCGGTCAGGGGCTCGAACTCGCCAAGGGCGTTGCCGGCCGTTTCAGTCGTCGCCCGCACCGCAGCGGCGCCTTGATCATCGACGACAGCTACAACGCCAATCCCGGCTCGGTGCGGGCGGGAATCGACAGCCTCGCGAGCGCGGGCGGCGAGGCCTGGCTGGTGCTGGGCGACATGCGTGAGCTGGGCCCGGAAGCGTCGGCCCTGCACGCCGAGATCGGTAGGCATGCCCGTGCCCAGGGGCTCAAGGCGGTGCTCACGGTCGGTGAGCTCGCGGCTCAGGCGAGCGCCGCCTTCGGCGAGAACGGGCATCACTTCGAGACCCAGGAGGCGCTGGCCGACGCCCTGCTGTCTGCCCTGAGGCCGGGCTTGAGCGTGCTCGTGAAGGGCTCGCGTGGCAGCCGCATGGAGCGCGTGGTGGCGGCCCTGTTCGATGATCCGGCAGGCAGCCCGGGAGGTGTGCATGCTGCTTGAACTGGCGCGCTGGCTGGAGGGCTTCGACCGCTTCTTCGCGGTCTTCAACTACCTGACCCTGCGCGCGATCCTCGGTGCGCTGACCGCGCTCGCGCTGTCGCTGTGGCTGGGCCCGGCCTTCATCCGCCGGCTTGCCGCACTCAAGTCGGGCGGCCAGCCGATCCGCAGCGATGGGCCCCAGTCGCATTTCTCCAAGGCCGGCACGCCGACCATGGGCGGCGCCTTGATCCTGTCGACCGTCGCCGCCTCGACCCTGCTGTGGGCGGACTTGTCGAACCGCTACATCTGGATCCTCTTGGGCGTGCTCGTCGCGTTCGGCTTCATCGGCTGGCTGGACGATTACCTCAAGATCGTCCGCCGCGATCCGAAGGGCCTGAAGTCGCGCTGGAAGTACCTGTTGCAGTCGGTGTTCGGCCTGATCGCGGCGATCGCGCTCTACGTCACCGCCGACGTGCCCGCCGCGACTGCCTTCCACATTCCGCTGGTCAAGGATTTCGCGCTGCCGCTCGGCGTCGGCTTCATCGTCGTTGCCTACTTCTGGATCGTCGGCTTCTCGAACGCGGTGAACCTCACCGACGGCCTGGATGGCCTCGCGATCATGCCTACCGTGCTGGTGGCCGCTGCGCTGGGCATCTTCGCCTACGTGTCCGGGCACGCGGTGTTCTCGCAGTACCTGCTGATCCCGCAGATTCCCGGGGCCGGCGAATTGGTGATCCTGTGCGCGGCGATCGGCGGCGCGGGCTTGGGCTTCCTGTGGTTCAACACCTATCCGGCCCAAGTGTTCATGGGCGACATCGGTGCACTGGCGCTTGGCGCCGTGCTCGGCACGCTGGCGGTGATCGTTCGCCAGGAACTGGTGCTGGTGATCATGGGCGGCATCTTCGTCATCGAGACGCTGTCGGTGATGATCCAGGTCGCGAGCTTCAAGTTGACCGGTCGCCGGGTGTTCCGTATGGCGCCGATCCACCACCACTTCGAGCTCAAGGGTTGGCCCGAGCCGCGCGTGATCGTCCGCTTCTGGATCATCACCGTGGTGCTGGTGCTGATCGGGCTCGCCACCTTGAAGGTGCGCTGATGTTCGGGCTTCGCAACCCGCAGGCGCAGAAGCGCGACGAGATCCCGGGCGCCTTCGACGGCGTTCTGATCGGCGTGGTGCTGACCTTGGCAGCCATCGGCGTGGTCATGGTCGCGTCGAGTTCGCTCGCCGTGTCGGAAAGCCACGGTGTGGAGAGCCTGCATTACTTGCAGCGCCATCTCGTCTTCCTCGCCATCGGCCTGGCTGGAGCGGTCGCGCTGACGCGGGTCGAGCTGCGCGAACTGGAGCGCCGCGGCAGCGGCCTGCTGCTGCTGGCCATCCTGCTGCTGGTGGCGGTACTGGTGCCTGGCATCGGCCGCGAGGTCAACGGCGCGACGCGCTGGATCGATCTCCGGTTCTTCGGCTTCCAGGCGGTCGAGGCC
>JBIJCA010000072.1:0-17060 GCA_044344935.1 Aquimonas sp.
GGTGGAGCAGGCCGGCCCTTCCGTGGTCAACATCGAGGCCACCCGTACGGCCGAGGCCGCCGCGCGTATGGGGCCCAACAGCATGGAGTCCGAAGAGGTGCCGGAGATCTTCCGCCGCTTCTTCGAACAGCCCGGCATGCCGCAGATGCCGCGCGACCGCACGTCGATGGGCACCGGCTTCATCATTTCCAGCGACGGCTATGTGTTGACCAACCACCACGTGATCGACGGCGCAGACCAGGTGATCGTGCGCCTGCGCGATCGCCGCGAACTCGAAGCCACGGTCGTGGGTTCGGACGCCCAGAGTGACGTGGCGTTGCTGAAGCTTGAAGAGAGCGGCCTGCCTTCGGCGAAGATTGGTGAATCCCGCACGCTCAAGCCCGGCCAGTGGATGGTTGCGATCGGCTCGCCCTTCGGCTTCGAGCATTCAGTCACGGCCGGCATCGTCAGTGCGCTCGGTCGCGCCTCGCAGATGGCCGGCCAGCAGTACGTGCCCTTCATCCAGACCGACGTGCCGATCAATCGCGGCAACTCGGGTGGCCCGCTGCTCAACATCAATGGCGAAGTGGTCGGCATCAACTCGCAGATCTTCTCGAACACGGGTGGCTACATGGGCGTGTCCTTCGCGATTCCCATCGAAGTCGCGATGGACGTGGTTGATCAGCTGAAGGACAAGGGCTTCGTGTCGCGTGGCCTGCTCGGCGTGCAGATCCAGGAGGTCAGCCGCGAGGCGGCGCAGGCGCTGGGTCTGCCTCGGCCGGGCGGTGCGCTGGTCGGTGGCTTCAGTCCGGACAGCGTCGCCGAAGAGGCGGGTATCCAGCGTGGCGACGTCATCCTTAAGTTCGGCGATACCCCGATCAATCGTAGCAGCGACCTGCCGCCGGCCGTGGGTGCCACGCGGCCCGGCACTCGCGTCGATGTGACCGTGTTCCGCGACGGGCGTGAGCGCCGGATCCCGGTGACCGTCGGCGAGTTGCCGCGCGACGAGGCGGCGCAGGCGGGCACTGGCGGCGAGCGTCCCAACTTGCCTGCCAACCCGCTCGGGCTCGATATCGAAGACCTCACTGCGGAGCAGCGCGAACAGCTGGGCCTGAAGGATTCCGAAGGCGTGGTCATCAAGAGCATCCGTGGCATCGCGGGACGTCGTGCCGGCCTCAGCGAGGGTGACATCGTCCTGATGGTCGGACGCACCGCGATCGATAGCGCGAAGGCGTTCAACGATGCCGTCAAGGACGCCCAGCCGGGAGAGCCGGTGATGCTGCTGATACGCCGCGGAGAAGCCACGCAGTTCGTCACGGTGACGCCGTCGCGCGAAGAAGAGCGCTGAGCTTTCCCTTCACCTGACAGCGGCTGGCGCCAGGGAGGCACCGCCGCTGTCATTTCCAGACCCGCGCCGAGCGATCCGGCGCGGGTTTGTTTTGTTCGGAGTGCGAATCGAGCACTGTGGAGCGTCCGCATCGCGCGCCGCCGCCCCTACGCTTCGCCTGTCGCCTGTCGCCTGTCGCCTGTCAGGCCGTCTGCGTTGCAGGTGCGCAGGGCGCGCGAGCTTCGGGATGGAGGCGGGTCATGCGCCCTGGACTGCAGCCGCCCTGCATCGCTGATTGCGCCCAGTGGCGCCGCCGCCGGGGCGACGGGATTTTTCGCAGGCCCGCGTCAGTCCTCCGGCGCCAGCTCGCCTTCGAGTCCGTCAGCCACCTCGGCGATGAAGTCGATGGCTTCGACCAGACGCAGCGGACTGGAGCGCGCCGGCAGGCGCACGATAAGCGCGACCTGGCTGTTCGCCACGCTCCAGGCACCCATGACGAGCGTGTCATTGGCAGCGAGCAGGCGACGCGCGAGTTCCGCGTCGACGGGTGCGTCATCGGTCAGGCGGTGCGCGATCGAATACACCTCGCGCCACTCTTCGCTGCGGTAAGCATGGGTCTTGGAGCGCAGTACCACCGTCTGGGTGCGCTCATCCGCCAGCCCGGCGCGGACCTGCAGATCGCCGGACTCCAGCACGCTGTAGGCGATTCCCGCTGCATCCAGCGCGGCAGTCAGCCGCAGATCGGTCTGCGGCTGTTTGGCTGCCTTGAGGCTGGATTCGTCCTGCGCGAGCGCCGGCGCGCAGAAAGCAAGCGCGAGTATCAGAGCGGTATGCGCACACCGTGGGGAAGGCCGGCCCATTCGCGAGTTCCTTGAGAGTGAGGGGCGCAGTATGCCCGGCCGTTCCCGCCAACGAGCCAGAGGCCCTGCAGTCCGCCGGCGGCCAGCGTGTCTGACCGGGCTGCAGGTAATCCTCGCGTTCTCTATTCGGGTTTGCCGCCGATGCGGCCGGCGACCTGTACGACCTGTGGCAATTCGGCGTCCAGGCGTAGCGCAGTCAACTTGCCACCCCACACGCAGCCGGTGTCGATCGCATGCACGCCGAGCCCCTGGAACAGTCCCAGCGTGGACCAGTGGCCGCAGACCACGCGCAGCTCGCGCGGCGCCTGGCCGGGCACTTCGAACCACGGGTACAGCCCCGGCTTCTGCGTGCCCGGGCGACCCTTGTGATCGAAGTTCATGGTGCCCTTGGGCGAACAGAAGCGCATGCGCGTGCAGATGTTGATGATGGCGCGCAGCCGGTCGGCTCCGTCGAGCTTGGGGCTCCAGGTCGCCGGATTGTTGCCGAACATGCTGCGCAGCAGCTTTATGTGGTTGGGTCCGGCGAGGCGGCTTTCGACCTCCTGCGCACGGGCGCGGGCGATCTTTGGCGTCCATTTCGGAGCCAGGCCCGCATGCACCATCATCCAGCCGAGGCTGGGCTCGAGGTGCACGAGCGGGCGGCAGCGCAGCCAGTCGAGCAGTTCGGGACCGTCTTCCGCGAAAATCACGCGCTGCAGCTCCGCGTTGGTGCGGCGGCGTTCGTTTTCCGGCCGCGCGGCGATCGCCAGCAAGGACAGGTCATGGTTGCCCAGCACAACGGTGCTGTGGATGTCCAGTGTCTTGATGAGGCGCAGAACCTCAAGCGACTCGCCGCCACGATTGACAAGGTCGCCGCAGAACCAGAGGCGATCCGCTGCAGGATCGAAGCGGATCGCATCGAGAAGGCGCTGCAGCGGTTCGAGGCAACCCTGGATGTCGCCGATCGCCCAGACCGCCATCAGTGCAGGACGCGCGGCATGCTGAGCAGGAAGCCGGGAATCGGCGATCGGAATTTCCGCTCGTCATCGGTTCGCCAGCCGTAGCTGCCCTGCATGCGACCGACCGGCGTGCGCAGCACGGCGCCCGAGGTGTACTCGAAGCTCTGACCGGGCTCCAGCCGCGGTGTCTGACCGATCACGCCCGGACCACGCACTTCCTCGACGCAGTCGTCTGCATCGGTGATCACCCAATGGCGATCAACCAATTGCGCGGGCGCCCCGCCGAGGTGGGTCATGCGGACCGTGTAGGCGAAGGCGAAGCGATCGTCGTCCGGCTCCGATTGTTCGGGCAGGTAGCGGGTCTCGACTTCGATCTGGATGCGCGCGCAGGGCGGCTCGGTCTTGAGTGCGCTCATGCGCTCATTCTAGTCGTACCGGCAAGGCCTGGGAGCCTGCCCATCATTCAGGTTTCATGCTTACGCTTGCCGCTCGAACGTGACGAAGTCCGCAACCGTGCCTGGAAGGGCCTAGTCATTGCTTCAGTCCCTCGTGCTTGGCCTGGCCACGGGCCTGCCTTTTCGACGTGGCATCGCGGTCGGGCCGCCACCAGGTTGGGCCAAGGTGCGGTGCTATCATCCAATGCATGTCGCACGCGCACGATCCCGGCCACCAGGCCTGCAGCCATCCCGAGAGCCATGTCCACGACGCCGCGGCTTACCTCGCCGAAGTCGCGACGGTGTGTCGCGAGCGTGGGCTTCGCCTGACCGCGCTGCGTGAGCAGGTCCTTCGCCTGATCGCTGATGCCGAGCGTCCGGTCAAGGCGTATGCCCTGCTTGACCTGATGCGAGATGCGCGCGGTCCCGTTGCTCCACCGACCGTGTACCGCGCGCTCGACTTCCTGCTGGAGAACGGCTTCATCCACAAGCTGGAGTCGATCAACGCCTTTGTCGGCTGCCATCATCCGCGCCACCAGCACTCCGTGCCGTTCCTGATCTGCAAGCGCTGTCTCGCCACCGTTGAGATGGAAGACGAGGCGGTCACGAGGCTTTTGCTGGAGCAGGCGCGCGCGCTCGGATTCGAGCCGCATGCCCAGACCCTCGAAGTTCATGGCCTCTGCGCCGACTGTGTGGCGACGGATGCGGTGCGCTGAAGCGGTGGTTCCGGCGCGCACCGCAGGCCCTGACTGTCGTGAGGGGCAGGTGTCCAACCCCCTGAGGGTCTCAGCGTGGGTCGGCCTGATGGTTGCCTTGAGTGTTTCGGCAGGCGCCCGCGAAGCCTCTCCACCGCCGTCCGAGTTGGGTCCCTGGCCTGATCCGATCGAGGCGGAGCTGCGTGAAGGCGGCGAAACTCTCGCCTTGCCCGAGGTCGATGCGGATGCGCGCGCCCGGCAAGAGGTCCTGCCCGAGCTGCCTGCGCCGCGGCCGCCACTGATTGCCAGCGGGAGCTTCGAGCTGACGGTTGAACGCCAGGTGCCGCATGCGCCGATGCTGACAACCGTGGAAGAACCCGCGGCCGCCGTGCCGCTGGAGGAGCTGCCCCCCGCGCCAGCGCAGGGCCCGGCATCCGACGCGGCGGACGCGGCGGTTTCCGCCGCGGCGACTGCTGAAGATCCCGTCGAGACCGCGCTGCGCCTTGCCTATGACTGGCCGGGCCAGATCGACGCGGGACCGCCTGCAATCGAGCCGGTCGGCGATCCAGACAGCCTCGACTTCGTCGGGCCGCTCCAGATCGCCGCATTTGCCCTGCTCGATGAGGAGGTGGCACCCGGCACGCGCGCCCGCCTGTACTGGAACGCCAGCCAAACCTATGCCGGCGGCGATCTGCGCACGCCCGTCGACGTCGTGCACGGCGACCGCAAGGGGCCCGTGCTGTGTCTGACCGCTGCCGTACACGGCGATGAGCTGAACGGGGTCGAGGTCGTGCGCAGGGTAATGAAGCAGCTGCCGCCGAGTCCGCTGGCGGGAACGGTCATCGGTGTGCCGGTGGTCAATCTGTTCGGCTTCAGCCGCAATTCACGCTATCTGCCGGATCGGCGCGATCTCAACCGGTTCTTTCCCGGCAGCCCCACCGGCAGCATCGCCTCGCGCATCGCGTACGGTTTCTTCGATCAGGTGGCGCGCCACTGCGATGCCCTGGTCGATATGCACACCGGCAGCTTCGACCGCATCAACCTGCCGCAGGTGCGTGCCGATCTGCGCATCCCGCATGTGCTGGAATTCACGCGCGGCTTCGGCGCCACGCCTGTGCTGCACAGCGCCGGATCGCGCGGCATGCTGCGGGTCGCCGCCACTCAGGCGGGCATTCCGGCGGTGACCTTCGAAGTCGGTGGGCCCGGGGAGTTGGAGCCGCGCGAGATCGAGGTAGGGGTGCAGTCACTGCTGACGCTCGTGCACAAACTCGGCATGGTGCGCGACAGCCCCGAGTGGCTGGAGCCGCAGGCCACCTTCTACGAGTCGCGCTGGGTGCGCGCCAACCGGGGCGGCATGCTCATCAGCGACGTCGCGTTGGGCGAGCGCGTACAGCGCGGGCAGCGGATCGGCCTGATCGTGGATCCGCTCGAGAACTCGGAAACCGACATTGTCGCGAGCGTTTCGGGGCGAGTCATCGGTATGGCTCTGAATCAGGTGGTGCTGCCCGGCTATGCGATTTTCCACCTCGGTGAGGAAACCAGCGAGACTGGCGCTGTCACCCAGGCAGCGACCGGGCAGGCCGTATTGCCGTACGAAGAGGACGCCGGGCGACCTCCGCCGAACGGCGAAGCCCCCATCGATCCGCTGGAAGAACCTGCCGAAGAAGAGCCGCACCCGGAAGACTTCGAATAGTCCTGCTGCCGCCGAAGTTTGACCTGCACTCAGACGCGGCCAAACTCCGGCGCCGCTCCCCGGTCGACCCTGCGCACCGCCTGGGCCCGCAGCGCACAGGCCTGTAGAGTTTTCGTCGTGCGGCGGAGCCTTTGGTTGCCGCCGGCGACACGGGGCGGAAACGGGGAGCTTCACTCAGCCCTCGCCTCGAGGCTCCTCGCCCGGGCGAACGAAAAGATAGCCGCGGGCGCGGATGGTCTTGATCAGTCGGGGCTGTGCCGGATCGTCACCGATGCGCGCCCGCAGCTGCGATACCAGCAGATCGATGCCGCGGTTCTGGCCATCGTAGTCGATGCCCCGAAGGCCACTGAACAGCTCCTGCCGTGACAGCACTACGCCAGCGTTCTGCAGGAACAGCCGCAGCAGGCCGAACTGCGCTTCGGTCATTTCGACGACCTCGCCATGCACCCTGACCTCGTGCGCGCCCTCGTCGAGCGCGATGCCCGCGAGGCTCAGCACGGCCGGCGTCGCAGCGCGCGCCGGGCCAGGCGCGGTGGCGGGCTGTGCTGGTGCGGACGTGGGCTCCCGTCGCAGCAGGGCTCGGACGCGGGCCAGCAGGACCCGCGGCTCCACCGGTTTGCGCACGTAGTCATCGGCTCCGAGCTCCAGCCCGAGCACCTGGTCAATGCTGTCTTCGCGCGCGGTCAGCATCAGGATGCGACCGGCGAAGCTTGGCCTGACCTGGCGGCAGACGCCGAAGCCATCCTCACCGGGAAGCATCAGATCGAGGATCACCAGTGCATAGGGTTCGCCGAGGATGCGCGCGACCGCGAGACGGCCGTTGGGCTCAAGGTCAACCTGGTAGCCCTGGGCGCCGAGGTACTCCTGCAGGAGACTGCCGAGCTCGGGGTCGTCCTCGACGACCAGCAGCCGCAAGGGGGCGGGATCAAGCAGGGGCGGGTTCAGCGGTTCCATTCGATTCCGAGGTCGATGCTGGTGCGGTCAAGGGAACTGTCGACGCCGCCGATCGCGGAAAGCTGCCGGCGCAGCCGCAGCTGGAGGCTCCAGCGGTCATCGAGGTGGAAGCGGTAGCGAGCTTCGAGGCTGCGGTAACTGAGGCGGCCGACGCCGATGGTGACCGGAATCAGGGGTTCACCGGCCTGATCCGGCCGGTCAGGAATCAGGACAAACGGCGTCTGGCCACCGCTGCGGTAGCGATAGCGGCTGTCGTCCAGGGCAACCGACAACTCCTGGCGACGGCTGCTGCGTCCCGCGTGCAGGCTCGCGCGTTCGAGGTCCCGCGACTGCACGGGATTGCGGGCCTGCTCTTCGCGGTACTCAAGGTCCGCCGCCAGCCACCACTGCACGTCGCGGCCGAAAATCAACTGGCTGCGCAGGCTGCCGCCCCAAAGCACGGCATCAAGCCCGGCAAAACGGTTGCTGTCATAGCGGCGCAGGGCCCGTTCCACGCCGAGCCGGATGGACAGCGGGTCGTAGCTGAGCCCAGCGGCGAGCTCCAGGCTGCCGTCGCTCAGCAGCGCCTGACTGTCGCGTCGGAGATGGCGCAGGCCGGGCGTCAGGCTGAGGCCGAAGGGCCCGCTGGGTCGCCATTCCATGCCTCCGCGCAGTCGCAGGTCCTGCAGATCGAAGTCGCTGCGGACCGCGTAACGACGCAGATTGAGGTCGGCATCCAGACGGTGGTTGAAGCGGCCTGTGCCGACGCTGCGCAGGCGCAGGCGGCCGCTCGCTTCAGCGTAGGTGTCAGGGGTTCCGCCGATGGCGCCGATGGCGGTGCTGGTGCCCTCCCGGCGGGCATCGAAGTCGGCGAAGCTCGCGACGTTGTCGTCGTGACCCAGCGCCAGCTTGAGGCCATACCGCGCGGTGCTCCGCGAGGTCAGTCGGAAACGCGCCTCGTCGCGCAAAGCCTGCAGGTTCGCCCGAACGTTGCGCGGCAGTTCCTGCGCCAGCAGTCCGTTGATTTCGTCGATGGACTCCTGCATGCGATGCAGGCGATACAGGCTCAGGGCGCGTTCGGCGCGCGCCCGCAGGCGCTGCGGATGGGCGGACACGAGCGCATCGAGCACAACCAGCGCCGCCGCTTCGCCGTCCCTTTCGCGGACATCGAGGGCGGACTGCAGACAGGCATCGGCATCGAGGCAGGCGTAGGCCGTCGAGGGCGCGGCCACGACAAAACCTGGCAAAAGTGCCGCTAGGAGTGTGAACAGGAAGCGCGCGAAGGCGTGTGTGCGGCGCTTGGCCGGGTCAGGTGCCGTCATCGGGCGTGGGCGGCGGCGGCAGGTCAATGCGGCCGCTGTCCCAGGCATTCAGATCGACGTCGCCACGTCCGGCCGTGCCGGATGTGAAATCACCGCGTGCAGCGGCATCGATCGGTTCGGGGGTGGGGGCGCGATCGCGATGGCCGAGGGCCAGCAGCGGATCATGCCCGGCGCGACGGGGCGCGCGGTTCCAGATTCCCCAATCCTCGGCAGCGGGTTTCATAGCCGCGGCAGGCACCGCCTTGGCCGTGTCACCACGGCCCTCGCGGGCGCTGGCGGTGGGCTCGTCGGCCAAGGCAAGTGCCTGCACCGAAAAGAGAGAAACAGCCAGCATCGCGAGCGGGAGGATCTTCATGACGCGCGAGTGTAGCCGTTCATGGACGTGCAGGCGAGTGGGTGGCGCTGTCTGCCCCCCAGGGCAGTTCCAGCTCGAAGCGCGCGCCGCCCAGCCCAGCGACGCCGCAGGCGATGCGACCGCCGTGGCGTTCAGCGATCCGGCGGACGATGGCCAAGCCCAGGCCGTAGCCGCCCGAGGTCTTGCTGCGGGTCTCGTCCAGCCGCGAGAACGGTTCGAAGATGCGCTCGCGCTGGGCTTCGGGAACGCCCGGGCCGTCGTCTTCCACGGCGATCCGAACGCCGCCGCCCGCTTCGCGCAGCTGCACTTCGACGCGGCTGCGGGCATGACGCAGCGCGTTGCCCAGCAGGTTCTGCATGGCTCGCCGCAACAGCGCGCGGTCTGCCGAGAGCGGACGGTCCTGGGGCTGCAGGTCGAAGCCGAGCGCGATGTCCTTTGCGAGAACGCGCTGGTCCTGCAGTACGTCTCGAAGCTCGCGCTCGACATCGAACGCCTGAGGCGCGAGAGCGATACCGCCCTCGTCCAGCCGCGAATACGTGATCGAGGCATCGATCAGGCTCTCGAGCTCATCGAGATCACGCCGGATGCCGGCGATGCGTTCCTGCTGGGCGTCTTCCACCCGAAGCAGTTCCAGGCGCAGCCGGATGCGCGCCACCGGCGTGCGCAGGTCATGTGAAATACCCTGCACCAACTCCTGCTGGGCAAGCAGGAGGCTGCGGATGCGCGCGGCCATCCGGCGGGTCGAGTGCGCGAGCCGCCCGATCGCATCCGGTGACGCGGGCCCGAGTTCACCGAGTTCGAAATCCGCCGTGCCGAATCGGGAAAGGGCGCGGTCGATTCGCTGCAGCCGCCTTTCCAGGGTGCGTACGGCCCACAGCGCGACGCCCGAGAACGCGAGTGCCGCGGCGGCGATGACCGACAGTACCGCCGACCCCGGCAACGGGCCGAGACTGGGCACTGGACCCACGGCGAGCACGTCGCCGCGCTCGCCATAGGGCGCGAAGAAGCGCGTGCTTGGGCGCCCGCTGTCGCGCCAGTCGATCTGCATCACCACTTCGCCTGCGCTGACGCGCTCCCGCTGACGCGGGTCGAGTTCGACCTCGTCGAGGCCGAGATGTCGGAGCGGGTAGGGCAGCCCGTCTGCGATCTTCTGCAGCGCCTGGCGCTGTGATTGCGGAGGCAGACGCCCGAGTTCGTTCAGCAGAAAGAACGTGGTCGCACGCCATTGCTGCTCCGACCAGTTCTGGAACAGCAGGACCAGCTGCTCGTTGTTGCTGCCCGGTAGCGCCAGTCGTGCCCGGTACTGCTGCTCGCCCAAGCGCTCGACCACCAGTTCGGCAGGTGGTTGCGGTACGGTTTCCACGCGAAGTTCAGAGGTCAGCAAACGCGCTGCGATGTCGATCCAGCGCTGTCGCTCCTCGCCTTGATGGCGGGCCACGCCCTCTGCCATCAGCTGCATCGGGGCTGACAGAACCGCCTCCCGGTAACGGGCCGCACGCACGGATTCCATCAGGCCAAGGCCGGCCAGCACGCCGCCAGCGATCAGCAGCATCGCGAGGATCAGGCCCAGATAAAGACGGACGAACAGGCTGGACACAGGCCGCTTGAATCTCTCGCAGGCTGCAGACGGCAGCGACGCGCACGCTAGCATGGCCGCCGGCATGCCGGCATGCCGGCCTACAAACCGCATACAAAGCTCGGACACAGGCGGCTGCGAAAACCCGTCGGGCGTACGCAAACCCCACATTCGGGGGACTGAATCGCGCCGGCTGCCGTGGTTTCCTTGATTCCGTGAGGCCCCCTTCGAGGGTGCGACGGACAAGGCGGAATCCCGATGCGCTCAACCGTACATGCCCTGGTGCCGTTGGCTGTTCTGCTGCTGACCGCGGCCGCATTCGCGAGTGCCCTGCAGCCGGCCTCGATCGACTCAGGCACCCCACTTTCGAGCGGCGGCGAGCTGAGCGCGCGTGGGCTGTGGGCGGACGCCCGCGGTAACACGGTGCTGGTAAGTGAACGTTTTGCCGACGCGCCCCTCGACGGTCCGCCCAGCGTCGAACTCCGCTTCTTCGACGCCACCGGACGCACCGCCTGGATGCTCACCCTGGGCGAGGGGCTGGTGACCTCGCTGGTGGAGGATGGCGAGCTGCTCTATCTGGCGCTGGCGCGCTCCGGCAGTGCGACGGATGTCCGAACCGTGCTGATGGCCGTTTCCACCGCCAGCGGCCAGATCCGCTGGACTCAGACGCTCGATGGGGAGATCACCGATCTCCTTGCTGACGGCGTTGGTGGACTGCGGGCGCGAAGCCTGCGCGAGGCCGTGGAAGGGCGCGCACCCGAGGAGTATCTGCTCAGCCTGCGCGACGGCGTCCTGCTGTGGGAAGTCGCGCTGAACCCCTGAAGGTCGAAGCCGGTGTCCTGGCCGACACGGCTCTCATGCACTGTTGACGGAGGTGGCCGATGTTGGTTCTGTCGCTCGCATTCCTGCTGATGGCGGTCGGCGCGCTCTGGCTGACCAGCGTGCATCCCGCCCGCAACGTACTGCGGCTCAGACGCACCCTGGTGTCTTTTTTCCTCGTGCTCGGCGCGCTCACCCTCGGACTGCAGTTCGCCCTGCATCCACCGCTGGACGCCCGGCCTGCCTCGGTCCTGAGCCTGGGCGCATCCGCCGGTGTCTCTGGCAGCCGTTGATGCGGCAGGCCGAGCGCCGCGTTTCGGATTCCGCTCCGACTGCATAGAGGCAGGGGAGGACTGCCGGGGCGCATCGGCGCGTCAGCGGCAATACCAGAGTCCCATGAAGTCACGCGCCGCAACGGCGCGCGTCTGATCGCTCCATGTTCCGCGTCATCGGTTCGGCGTCATTGTGTTCTTGGCCCAGCTATCCCGCGGCGCATTGCAGCGCCGCGTCATTCCGGTGGCACGCTGCAGGGACGCTTTCGAGATTGAACGTGCCGCAAGGACCGCGCCGTGTCGCGCCGATAGAGTCCGATCGGTGGTGACCTGTGGGTAGGAGCGGCACGTGCGTTTCGGGTCACGGCTCATCCTGACGACGGGCCCAGGGCAGGAGCCCGTCGTCAATCTCGTGCGGCTGGTCTGGAACGGCGTTCGCCGGTCGACCGCGCTCCGTCTAGAAGAACACGCGCACACCGAACAGCAGGTTGCGGCCGGGCAGGGGTGCATCTTCCTTGAGCACCGAGGTGTGCATTCGCGCTTCGCGATCGCCCAGGTTGGTGGCGCGAAGATAGGCCTCCCAGCCGATATCGCCGACATCCCAGTGGTAGGCCACGTTTGCATTCAGCAGGCTGAAGCCGTCGGTGGGTTCCTCGAACTCGGCGACTTCGTCCTGGCGTTCGTAGCGCTGCGCACCGACGCCGGCGCGCCAACCGCCGAGGTTCCAGTTGATCTCGACCGAGGTGCGTGAGGGCACGATCCTCGGCAAGCGTCCGCCTTCGTTGAGTTTTGCGTTCACGCCGTCGCCGCTGAGGCGCAGGTTCCAGGCGCCGCTGGCGTTCTCGATGACCGACCAGTTCAACTCCGCCTCAAGCCCACGGAAGGTGGCGTCGGCCTGGGTCCAGACGCGCACCGGCAGTTCGTCCTCTTCCTCGCCGGTGTCGGCGAGATAGATGAAATCGTCGAGACGGTTGCGATAGACCGAGAGCTTGCCGCTCAGCGGGCCCGCGTGCAGATGGGCGCCGAGTTCGAGCTGGCGCGCGGTTTCGCTGCGCAGTGAGGCATCGCCGATCTCGAACGCGCCGGTGGCCAGGTGGGGGCCGTCCGAGAACAGTTCTTCGGCGTTCGGCGCGCGCTCGGCGCGATCGAAGCTGGCGCTGAAATGCAGTGCGTCACTGAGTCGGAACAGTGCGCCCGCTGAGGCGCTGAAGCCCGAGAAGCTCCGGCGCTCGTGGCCTTCGGCTTCAATCCGCACGCGATCCGCGCGCAGGCCCCACTCCAGCTTCCAGCGATCCAGGTTCTGCTCTTCGATCAGGAACAGACCGGCGTCGCGGGTGAGCGAAGGCGGCACAAACGCTTCCTCTCCGACCGCGCTGAAGTCCCGGCGCGAGGCCTGAACGCCCAGCGCGCCGCGCCAGCCAGCGATCGGCGCATGCACCAGGTCGGCCCGGGCTTCGACGGCATCATTGTCGAAGCGGGTGCCGATTTCGTCGCCTTCCAGCTCGAAGTGCTTGTAGTTGTTGGCGCCGACACGCAGGTTGATCGATTCGACGCCGGCGAAGGGCTCGATCAGGCCGCCCTTGAGGTTGTAGCGGGTCTGGCCGAGATCGATGCGGACCTGCTCCTCCTCGCCTTCTTCCTCGTCCTCATCGCCGTGGGCGTGTTCCTCTTCTTCCTCATGATGATGGTGGCTGTGGCCCGGCACCCCGTACAGGGTTTCGTAGCGGCTCACGGCCAGACCGATGAAGCCCCGCTCACCGATGTAGCTTGCGCCCACCGCGCCGCCGCGGGTGTCGACTGCGCTGTTCGGCAGCAGTCCGAACGGATTCTCCTCTTCCTCTTCGCCGTGTTCGTGGTCCTCATGCTCATCCTCATCCTCATCCTCGTCATGGACATGGCGAGCGAAGCCGGGAATCTCGTAGTCGGCGGTGTCGCGCCGGAAGCCATCCAGATGCCAGGCGATGCGACCCGCGGCGCCGTCGAGGCGGAACATGCCGCTGCGCTCATCGGCGACGGTGCCGGCGCGCAGCTCCGCGCGTCCGCTGATCGGGGCATCAGGCAGGACGCTGGGCACCCGACCGTCCACGACGTTGACCGCGCCACCAATCGCGCCGGGGCCATACAGCAGGGTCGCGGGACCCTTAAGCACTTCGATCTGGTCCGCGAGGAAGGGCTCGATGCTCACTGCGTGGTCGACGCTGGTGGTGGACGCATCCAGGCTGCCGATGCCTTCGCTGAGTACCTGCACACGCGCGCCCTCCTGGCCGCGGATGATCGGACGTCCGACGCCGCTGCCGAAAAATGAGGTCTGCACTCCGAGCTCGCTGGACAGGGTTTCGCCCAGGGTGCCGGCGCGGCGATCGTCAAGCGCTTCGCCTGCAAGGATTTCGACGGGTTGGACCACGTTTTCGCTGTTCGAGCGCAGCGGTGACGCCGTCACCACCAGTTCGTCGAGTGTCTTGGCGCGTTCCTGGTCGTGCGGCGCCGTCCCTTGGGCGAGGGCCAGCGTGGGCATCAGCAGTCCGATGGCGAGGCTGAGGGGGTGGATCGTCATGTGGGCTTCCGGTGTTATAACGTTGCTTGAGTGGATTCAAAAAGAGGGCGCTTGCAAGCGCCCTGCTGATTCCCGGGGGCCGATGTTATACCATCGCGTTTCCGCAGTGCCCAGGCTGGAGGTCACGCCCAGCCGGCTGCCCATGACCGGATTGCCCATGGCCCGTTTGTATACGCTTGCCCACACCCCCCACGCGCCGGCTCCGTCGATGCTCCGTGCCAAGACTCCCGTGCGCGAACGCGCCGATCGGGTAGGTGCCCTGGCCTCCTTCCTGTGCGCCATCCACTGCGCGAGCTGGCCGTTCCTGCTGGCCCTGCTGCCGGCGATCGGCGCCACCATCCTGGCCTCCGAATGGATCGAGCGCGGTTTCGTGGTGTTCGCCACGGTGTTGGCACTGGCCAGCCTGCTCAGCGCCTACCGCCATCACCGCCGCCTTGACGCGCTTGCCCTGCTCGGCCCCGGTCTGGGCTTGATCTGGTTTGGCAGCTTCGGTCCTTGGCACCACGATCTGATCCCCCATGCCGTGCTGATGACGCTTGGCGGCCTGTTCATCGCCTTCGCGCATCTGCGCAACCTGAGGCTGGCGGCGCCCGGCCACAGTCATGGGCCGCACTGCAATCATTGATCGGTCGAGGTTGAACAGGCAGGCACGCCGCCACTGTCTGGCTTTTGAGGCGCGCAGCCTGGCGCTCTCTCAGGCTTCGATGGGCACGAGCGCCGCGACCTGCGGAGACCCGTTCAGCGATTTCGGGGTACCCAGGCCCACAGCATGGTGCAGCGGATAGGCGGCTCGCCGGAGGCATCGCGCACGTCCACGGGAACCACCAACTCGCCCTTGGGCTCGCTGATGATCCGGGCGATCTGGTCTGGCGTCAGGCTCGCCTGCGCGCGCAGGTCGCCTTGGGTGCGCCGCTGGAACTCCACCTGCAGGCTCTTGATCAGCGGCAGTCGATCGTCGGGCAGATGCCAGCCGAGGCAGAAGCCGGTGGCGGTTTCCGCGAGTAGCGCCATCGCCGCGGCATGGACGCCACCGATGTGGTTCTGTACGGAGCGGCGGTTGGCGATGGAAATGACCACGCCATCGGGGCCGATCCGCTCGAAGTGAAGCCGTGCCGTTCCCACGAGTGGCACTGCCCGGCCCAGCACGCGATCGCGCAGCCAGGGGCGGAGAAAGGCGGGCGCGCGGTCCAGTTGGCCAAGGCGGCGTGCAAGTCGGCTGTCAGTCATGGTGACTCCGGTTGGTGAGGGCTTGGACGAAAGCCTGCCAGCTTGCGCCGTCGGCGTGAGGTGATAGGCTACGCGGCCTCACGAAGCGACTCGCTTCCCCACATTTTCAAGGAGCACACCATGGGCAAGGGCGATACCCGTACCCGCAAGGGCAAGATCTACAACGGCAGCTACGGCAATTCGCGCCCGCACGGCGTCAAGGCCACGGCCCGCATCGTGACGCCGAAGGCCGCTGTGGCACCGGCCAAGAAAGCGCCGGCGCGCAAGAAGGCCTGATCGGCCAGACTGCAGCCCCGGCTGCAGCGGCATCAAGACGCCCCGCCCAGAAGCGGGGCGTTTTTGTTTGGGTGGGTTTGCCGGAATTGCGCTTGGCAAAGCCGCCAACTTTGCGTCGCCCCGGCTGCGTAAGGAGACTCGTCTTGGTTTTCGGGTGCCTCGTTCGCGCAAGGCGCTGGTGGCCTCGCAAACTTCTGCACCAGAAAGAACCTGCCTCGCAACCGGATTGCCAAGGAGGTCCCCCGCATGACCGCTGCCAGTTCTGCCACCGAGTTCCACGCTTCGCGTCTGTTTGTCAGCTGGCTGGCCGAGCAGCGCGCGAGTCTGGCTTTCACCACCTACCAGGCTGGCAAGTTGTTTTTCGTCGGGCTCAACCGCAAGGGTGAGCTGGCGATCTTCAATCGCTCGCTGGCGCGGGTGATGGGGCTGGCGGTGCAGGGGCAAAGCCTGTGGGTGGCATCGCTGTGGCAGCTGTGGCGGTTTGAGAACGCGCTGCAGCCGGGCCAGAGCCATGGCGAGAATGATCGCTGGTATGTGCCGCAGCTGGCCTATACCACCGGCGACATCGATGTGCACGACGTGGCGGTGGATGCCGAGGGTGAGCCGGTGTTCGTCAGCACATTGTTCTCCTGCCTGGCGCGCCCCGATCCGCAGTACAGCCTGCGGCCGATCTGGAAGCCGCCCTTCATTTCGCGCATCGCCGCCGAGGATCGCTGTCATCTGAACGGTCTCGCCATGCGCGACGGCGAACCGGCCTATGTCACCTGTGTCGGCCGCAGCGACGCCAACGAGGGCTGGCGCGAGCACCGGCGCGAGGGCGGGCTGCTGATCGATGTGGCCAGCAGCGAGATCATCGCGCAGGGCTTGTCGATGCCGCACTCGCCGCGCTGGTATCAGGGGCGCCTGTGGTTGCTCAATGCCGGCAGCGGCGAGTTCGGTCATGTGGATCTGGCCAGCGGCCGCTTCGAGCCGGTCGCGTTCTGTCCCGGCTTTCTGCGCGGCTTGAGCTTCATCGGTGACTACGCGGTCGTGGGCATCTCGCAGCAGCGCGAGAACCGCAGCTTCACCGATCTGCAGCTCGACCAGCGGCTGGCCGAACGCGGCGTCAAAGCGCGCTGCGCCATCCAGATCATCGACTTGCGTAGCGGCGATGTGGTGCACGAGTTGCGCATCGAAGGCGCCATCGTCGAACTGTTCGACACCGCGGTGCTGCCGGGCTGCCGCAATCCCGGCGCGGTCGGTTTCCTCTCTGACGAGATCCGCAAGACGCTGGTGCTGCCGCCGGACGTCGCCTAGCGCGGCTCTTGCTCTGAAGCCTTGACGCTAGCCGGGCTTGTTGCGCCGTTTGAAACGTCCCTGACCAGCCCAGCGCCGCGCAGCCCGGAGCGATCCGTCGCGCCCACTCTTGAAACGTCCGGACCAGCCCACCGGCAGTTCTGGCCAAGCATGGGATCGAACCCGCTCAGGGCGGGGCCGGCACCGCGCACATGAAGTCTTCGATCAAGGGCGAAAAACGCGCGAAGTCGACGAGGAAGGCGTCGTGCCCCTGCGGCGAAGGCAGGCTGGCGAAATGCACGTCGGCGCCTCCGCGGCGCAGGCCTTCGGCGATCTGCGACTGCTGTTCGATCGGGAACAGGATGTCGGTCTCGACCCCGATCACCAGCGCCTGCTGGAGGCGGATGCGCGCCAACCCGCGCAGCGCATCGCCTTCGCCTGTCGCTTCGGCGCGGCCGTACTCGGCGCAGTCGAACCAGTCCATGGAGCGCGACAGGTAGAGGTAGCAGTTGGGGTCGAACTGGC
>JBIJCA010000312.1:0-4857 GCA_044344935.1 Aquimonas sp.
GAACCTCAACCCGTCGCGGGCCAAGGCGAGCACGCCGAGCCGCAGAGCGAGGTGGAGCTGCTGTCGGCCCGCATCGATGAGCTGCAGATGGCCCTGATGTTGGTGCGCGAGGAGCAGCTTCGCGAGCGGGCCGAGCTTGAGAACCAGCGCAAGCGCTTGCTGCGCGACGTTGAACACGCCCGCAAGTTCGCCAACGAGCGCCTGTTGGGCGACCTGTTGCCGGTGCTCGACGCGCTCGAGCGCGGCATCGAGACTGCCGGCGCCGATTCCGCCGTGGCCGAAGGGCTGAAACTGACCCAGCGTGAGCTGCTCAAGGTCGCCGAGGGCAATGGCCTCAAGCCGCTCGACCCCAGCGGTGAAGCCTTCAACCCCGACCATCATCAGGCGGTCAGTGCGCAGCCCGCAGGTGCACAACCTGCAGGTACCGTGCTTCAGGTGTTCCAGAAGGGCTACCTCCTGAACGAGCGGCTGCTGCGGCCGGCGATGGTAGTGGTCGCGCAGTAGCCCTTTTCGGGCGGGTTGCTCCCCGCCTGCAGACGGATCCAGTCGGCGGTCCAGTGCAAAGCGCCTCACCTGCGCTTGAATCCTGCGGCGCACCGCCCCATGTAGCGAGCCAGTGAAGGCCTGGCGTCCAGGCCACGCAAGAAACCTCAAGGAGCACACACCATGGGCAAGATCATCGGTATCGACCTCGGCACCACCAACTCCTGCGTGGCAGTGATGGAAGGCGGCCAGGCCAAGGTCATCGAGAACTCGGAGGGCGATCGCACCACGCCCTCAATCGTCGCTTTCACCAAGGATGGCGAAACCCTGGTCGGCGCCTCGGCCAAGCGCCAGGGCGTGACCAACCCGAAGAACACCTTCTATGCGGTGAAGCGCCTGATCGGCCGCAAGTTCACCGATGCCGAGGTCAAGAAGGACATTGACCTCGTGCCTTACGGCATCGTCGGTCACGACAACGGTGACGCCTGGGTGGCGACCGCCGATGGCCGCCGCATGGCGCCCCCGCAGATCAGCGCGGAAGTGCTGGCGAAGATGAAGAAGACCGCCGAGGACTACCTTGGCGAAAAGGTCACCGAAGCCGTGATCACGGTGCCGGCCTACTTCAACGACAGCCAGCGCCAGGCCACCAAGGACGCCGGCAAGATCGCCGGGCTTGAGGTGAAGCGCATCATCAACGAGCCCACCGCGGCAGCGCTGGCCTATGGCCTCGACAAGAAGGGCGGCGACCGCAAGATCGTGGTGTATGACCTCGGTGGCGGCACCTTCGACGTCTCGATCATCGAGATCGCGGAAGTCGACGGCGAGAAGCAGTTCGAAGTGCTCGCCACCAACGGCGACACCTTCCTGGGTGGCGAAGACTTCGACATGCGCGTCATCGACTATCTCGTCGAGGAATTCCAGAAGGACCAGGGCATCGACCTGCGCAAGGATCCGCTGGCCCTGCAGCGCCTGAAGGATGCCGCCGAGCGCGCCAAGATCGAGCTCTCGACCAGCCAGCAGACCGAAGTGAACCTGCCCTACGTCACCGCGGACGCGTCCGGCCCGAAGCACCTCAGCATCAAGCTGACCCGTGCCAAGCTGGAAGCGCTGGTCGAGGAGCTGGTCAAGCGCACGATCGAGCCCTGCAAAATCGCGATGAAGGATGCCGGCCTGCGCATGAGTGACATCGGCGAGGTCATCCTCGTTGGCGGCCAGACCCGCATGCCGCGCGTGCAAGCGGCGGTGACCGAGTTCTTCGGCAAGGAACCGCGCAAGGACGTCAACCCCGATGAGGCCGTGGCGATCGGCGCAGCAGTGCAGGGCGGCGTGCTGTCGGGTGCGGTCAAGGATGTGCTGCTGCTCGACGTGACCCCGCTGAGCCTGGGCATCGAAACCTTGGGCGGCGTGTTCACCAAGCTGATCGAGAAGAACACCACGGTGCCGACCAAGGCCTCGCAGGTGTTCAGCACCGCCGAGGACAACCAGACAGCCGTCACCGTGCATGTGCTGCAGGGTGAGCGCGAGCAGGCCCGCTATAACAAGTCGCTGGCCAAGTTCGACCTGGCCGGCATCGAGCCGGCGCAGCGTGGCATGCCTCAGGTTGAGGTCAGCTTCGACATCGACGCCAACGGCATCCTGCACGTCAGCGCGAAGGACAAGAAGACCGGCAAGGAACAGCGCGTTGAGATCAAGGCCGGCTCGGGGCTGTCCGAGGATGAGATCGCGCGAATGGTCGCCGATGCCGAGGCCAACCGCGAAGAGGACAAGAAGTTCCACGAGCTGGTCGGCGCCCGCAATCAGGCCGATGCCCTGATCCACTCGACCCGCGCCGCGATCAAGGAACACGGCGATAAGGTGGGCGGTGAGGCTATCGGCCGCATCGAGGCCGCGCTGGCGGATCTTGAGAAGGCGATGAAGGGCGACGACAAGGGCCAGATCGAAGGCAAGACCAAGGCGCTCGAAGAAGCCGCTCAGCCGCTGGCTGCAGCGGCATCGGGTCAGGCCGGCCCGGGCCCGCAGGCGCAGGCCGGCGCCACCGCGCCCAACGATGACGTGGTAGACGCAGAGTTCACCGAGGTCAAGGACGACAAGAAGTGAGTCCGGGATTGGGGATTTGGGATTCGGGATTCGCTAGAACCCGTCACTCCCAACCCTAGAGGCTGGATCGAGGCCGCGGCGTTTGCTGCGGCCTCGCCGTTAAACGCAGCACGAATCCCAATTTCCGAATCACGAATCCCATGTCCAAACGCGACTACTACCAAGTCCTCGGCGTTGAACGCAATGCCTCCGACGAAGACCTGAAGAAGGCCTATCGCCGGTTGGCGATGAAGTTCCATCCGGACCGCAATCCGGACGACGCCGAAGCCGAGGCGAAGTTCAAGGAGGCCAAGGAGGCCTACGAAGTGCTCGCCGATGCGCAGAAGCGCCGGCTCTACGACCAGCACGGCCACGCCGCCTTCGAAGGCGGGATGGGCGGTGGGCGCGGCGGCCCGGGTGGCGTTGATATGGGCGACATCTTCGGCGACATCTTCGGCGACATCTTTGGCGGCGGTCGTTCGCGCGGTCCGCGCCGCGGCGCGGACATGCGCTACGTCATCGACCTCGACTTGGAAGAAGCGGTCGGGGGTGTCGAGAAGGAAATCGAGATTCCCACCGTGGTCGCGTGTCGCGTCTGCGACGGCAGCGGTTCCGCCGATGGTGTAGTGGAAACCTGCCGGACCTGCGGAGGCCACGGCCGGGTGCGCATGCAGCAGGGCATCTTCAGCATCCAGCAGACCTGTCCGCACTGCGCGGGCAGCGGCAAGACCATCAAGAATCCCTGCAAGACCTGCCACGGTGCCGGTCGCATCGAGTCCGAGAAGACGCTGGCAGTGAAGATTCCGGGCGGTGTCGACACCGGCGACCGAATCCGTCTGGCCGGAGAGGGCGAAGCCGGGCCTGCCGGTGCGCCGGCCGGTGACCTTTACGTCGAGGTGCGCGTGCGCGAGCACGCCATCTTTCAGCGCGATGGCGACGACCTCTACTGCGAGGTGCCGATCCGCTTCAGTCAGGCGGCCCTGGGCGCAGAACTCGCGGTGCCGACATTGGATGGCGAGGCGATCGTCAAGATTCCCGCCGAAACCCAGACCGGCAAGGTGTTCCGCCTGCGCGGCAAGGGCGTCAAGTCGGTGCGCAGCCACAGCAAGGGCGACCTGCTGTGCAAAGTGGTGGTCGAGACTCCGGTCAAGCTCACCAAGCGCCAGAAGGAACTGCTGGCGGAGTTCGAGGAGACCTTCGAAGGCGCCGATGCGCACGCACATTCGCCACGCGCCACCTCGTGGCTGGACGGCGTCAAGAGCTTTTTCGAGAAGATGACGGGCTGAGGTTCTACCTCGCCCGGAGCCAGCGTTGACCGGGCTGGCGCCGGATGCAGCGCCCGGTCGGCGCGATCGCCGACCGGGAATGTCGCTTACAGCTTGCCGCGGCTGCGCAGATCACGGCGGAGGCGGTTGCGGCGGCGACGGAGGCGGGCCAGTTTCATGGCGAAGGTCCTTGTTTCAGGTGGATTGGGCCGCCGATTGTCGCATGGCGAGCGAACGCGCGCTTGAGCGACTGTTTTCTTCGACCTTCGCTCAGTTCACCGGCGAACTCGCGCTCGCAGCAGCACCGTGTCCGTAATAGCTGTGGATGCTGTGCTGCCAGGTAGTGTCGGCCATGTCCGGCCAATGGTTGCGATCGAAGCCCGGGGCGCTTTCGAGCTTGGTTTTGCTGACATCCAGCACGAAGCGCTTTTCCTGGGTGTCCAGCTTCAGCGCCTCCCACGGCACGGCGAACAGCTTCTCGCCCATGCCGAGAAATCCGCCGAAAGTCAGCACCGCGTAGCTGACCCGGCCGCTGCGCATGTCCAGCATGATTTCCTTGATTTCACCGAGGTCCTCGCCCGCCGCATTGAAAACGTCATTCCCGAGGAGGGTCTCGGCACCCATCAGGTGTGGCCCGGGTCCATGTGTCTGGGCGGGTCCGGCAACGCTCGTGGTCGCGCTCTTGTACATGCCGTAGGGGTCGCGCTGCTCGTAGTTCATGGTGTTCTTCAGAGGGTGAGGAAGGGATGTGGCTGCGCCCGCAGCGCTCATCGGCAACCAGACTGCGCGCGTTGGCTCCCCGGGTCTGTTCGCCACGACACCCAAGCGCGTGCGGTGTGGGCCTCCGAATGCGCTCAGTTGCGGCTGACCGCTCGCGGTAGGCCTGGTGTGGGGCCTTGGAAGGGCTCCAGAGCGGGTTGACGGGCCTCGCCGATGCGCCCCAAGTGATTGAAGCGGCGCGGACGCGCCACAGTGGGGCAGCCGAGCACGCAACCAGTTGCTGACAACGTTCGATGCCGCACCGACGGCAATC
>JBIJCA010000313.1:0-4837 GCA_044344935.1 Aquimonas sp.
AGGTCTGCGCGACCAGTTCGTCATTCCAGTCGGCGCTGATCGCACCGTCCTTGATCGACAGCACCAGGAAGTTGTAGAGATTGCGAGCGTACATCTCGCTGGAATGGATGCAGCCCATCGAGGCCAGATGCGTTGGGCCGACCACGGCAACGCCGTTGGCGGTCTGCACGGTTTCGCCTGCCTTTGTGAGTTCGCAGTTGCCGCCGGTCTCGGCGGCGAGATCAACGATCACGCTGCCGGCCTTCATGCCTTCGACCATGGCGGCAGTGATGATCTTGGGCGCCGGTCGTCCCGGGACGGCGGCGGTGGTGACGATGACGTCGATGCCCTTCAGATGGTCGGCCAGTTTGCGCTGCTGCTCGGCGCGCTCGTCTGCTGTGAGTTCTCGGGCGTATCCGCCGCTGCCCGCGGCGCTCACGCCGAGGTCGAGAAACTTCGCACCCAGTGATTCGATCTGCTCGCGGGTCTCGGGACGCACGTCAAAGCCTTCGACCTGGGCACCAAGCCGGCGCGCGGTGGCGATCGCCTGCAGGCCGGCCACGCCGGCGCCGACGATCAGTACCTTGCTCGGGCGGATGGTGCCGGCGGCCGTGGTCAGCATCGGGAAGAACTTGCCGCTGGTCTGCGCGGCGATCAGCACCGCCTTGTAGCCAGCCATGCCGGCCTGGGAGCTGAGCACGTCCATGGCCTGGGCGCGGGTGGTGCGCGGCAGCAGCTCCATCGCGAAACTGGTGAGCTTGCGGTCGCGCAGGGCGCGCACCCGATCATCGCCGGTGTGCGGCTGCAGATAGCCGATCACGATCGCGCCTTCCTTCAGCGCGGCGACCTCGTCGTCTTCGGGTGGCTGAACCTTCAGCAGTACGTCAGCGCGGGCCAGGGCTTCGGCCGCACTGTCCACGAACTCGACGTCGGCATAGGCCTGATCCGGAAACGCGGCAGACGCACCGGCTCCTTTCTGCATCACCACCGACACGCCCGCGGCGCGCAGCTTCTTCGCGACTTCCGGCGTCAGCGCGACCCGGCGTTCACCCGGTACGCGCTCGACGACGGCACTGACGGTACCCGCCATGTGCATCTCTCCCCTTTGCTTGAACCCCGGAGGATGCTAGCCGAAAGTCGAAGGCAGCGCGCATGACACCGATGGACAATTCGGTCAAGGCATATGCGCAAGCGTCCTTGACTGCGCGTGCTTTCTCCAACTCCAAAAGCAACGCAGGACCTCGGCGCAGCGCGGCGCCGAATCAGCTGAGGCTTTCGCCCTCGCCAGCTTTGCCACTCGCGCGCAGGCGACCCAGCACCTGATTCATCGCGTGCTCGAAGGCGGCATCGTTCTGACGGATCACAAGACGCTTGGAACCGATCATCGCTGCCAATTCTTCAGCAGAGGCCACGCAGTAGCGCAGGCCACGACGATTGACGAACAGCAGCCGGTTGGAGATCGGGCTCTGCCAGCTCAGCTTCGCAGGCTGCGCATTGCCTTCTTCGTCGATGAACTGCACCCAGGTACCGACCGGCAGCTTGCGGATGCGCTCGACATCGTCGGCGCTGAACTCAAGCCCGGCCAGCGGGTCTTCCTCGGGCTCGCTGTCTTCACCGCTGGCCTGCACCGCCAGCGTCGGCGAATCGATCGGCGGCGCATTTCGCTCCACTGCACCCGCCAGCTGCTGCTGGATCTCGGGCGATGCCGCGCGCGGGCTGAGTGCAGCGAACAGGGAATGCAGGACCTCATCGGCAGCGCCCCCGACGCAACCCGCGCTCTGCAGCACAGGCTCCAGTTGGGGACGCAGCACCGAGAATGCGGCCTCCGAGAACTGCCGCCGTTCGCGCGACTCCGACCAGGCGCCAAGCAGGGCATCGCCGGCAGCCAGGGCAGACTGGTACTTAGGAGCGTCATGCCCTTCGCGCAGACCCATCAGGGTGATGTGGTGCACCCAGTAGCGGCGCAGGAACGAGTCCACGGCAGGCGCCAGGTCTTCATGCAGCTTGAGCCGGCGACTCAGCTCGGTGGTGGCGGCAGCGCGGGCGAACTCCAGACGCTCCTTGCCGCGCTGCGCCTCGGCTGCGCGCCGTTCCGCCAGCGCGATCCGCCGACGATGCTGCTCAATGAACTCGCGGAACTCCTGCTCCAGCGTCTCGAAGATGGCGACGTCTTCGTTGAACTCGACGCTGAGGCGATCCACGGTGCGACGCACCCGATCCAGCAGCTCCCGATCCTGGGGCGCTTCGCCGGAGTTGCCCTCGCAGGCCTCGGCGAGAGAGTTCAGCAGCTTCCGCGCCGGATGCGTCTTCTGCAGGAACATGCGCCGATCCAGAAGCGCGACCTTGATGAAGGGCACGATCAGCCGGCTGATGGTCTTGCGGGTGTCGGTGTGGAAATCTCGCTCTTCGAGCAGCACTTCGAACAGCATGCCGACCAGGTCGATCGCGTCCTCATCGGCCGCGCTCATGCGCGAGGTGTTGGGGTCCAGCCCAAGGCGCTCGGCGCCGGTGAGCAGTTCCTGCTTCAAGCGCTGCGACAGGCTCTGTTCCGGATCATCCAGCGCGTCGCTGACCGAATCGGGGAGCTCGTTCTGGTACAGCGAAAGCACCGACAGCATCTCGTTCGGCGAAAGTGGACGCAACGGCGCGGTGCCGCCCAGCCCGGACATCTCGCCGCCGGTGTCGGCGTGCGCGGGCACGGAGAAAGCCCCGCGCGAGCCGCGTGCGCCGCGGTAGCCCTCAAGCAGTTCGTGCAGGGTCGAAAACAGCGCCTGCTCGGCCGCGGGGCTGACCGAAGTCTGCTGATCACCGTACTCGCGTGCCGGAGGCGAATAGCTCTGCTCCGGCTCGCCCTCACGGAAAGGGTCAGCGGGCCGCGGCGGCAGGCCAGGACGGCGCGCGACGCTGTGCCGCATCTCGGGCAGGATTCCCGACTCGACCAGCGCCTTGTTCAGGTCGACATAGAACGCGGGGAGCAGGCGCTGGAACTCGCGCTCGTAGAGCTTGAACAGCAGCACCTTGACGCGGACGGAGATATCGATGCCCGCGAGTCCTGCCCGAAACGCCTGGGCGATATGCGCCGGGCCAACCGGGCTGTTGTCGTCATCGATCTCGATCCCGCCGATCAGTACGCCCAGGCGTCGGTTGAGCTGGTGCAGGGCCGGACCGAGGCCGCGTGAAATCGCGACAGCCACCATGCGGGCGCTGAGCTGCTCTTCGAGTTCCTCTTCGGACACCAGCGAGAGTTCGCCAGGCTGGGAAGAGCGGCCGCCCTGCTCAAGATCCACCTTGATCGGTACGCGACGCTCGTAGGCGGCGAACGCATTCAGCACGTGCTCGACAAAACGCTGCTCGATCAGCGGCCGCTGCCTGCGCAGCTCCCGCATCGCGTCGAAGTACTCTTGGTGGTTGAGCGAACCGTCGGCACGCTGCACGAAATCGAACAGGGTGTTGTCGGCCTTGTCGAGCGTTTCGCCCAGAAATGCCGGCAGCCGCTTGACCGCGCGCGCGCGCATGCCGGAGACCAGCGACGAGATGTCGAAACCCGGCTTCATCGCGAGGCGACCGTTGATATCCAATACATTGTCGGGGGTAGACTTGCTGACCATGACTTGAGTCCTCCGGCGCGAAACGCCCCCGCTGCGGGATTCGAGTCTACGGCCCTCGATTGTGTCGAAACGTGAGAGGCCTCGCGCTTCACCCTGCCCCGGAAGCACCAGACCCCGCACCAAGGTCGCAAGTGTGACAGAGGCGGAGCGCCCGCGGCTCAGTGTGCCGCCCCCCCCCTTCAACACCTGGACACCCCGTCTCGATGAACCCGCTTGCACTGGAACAGCGTCGCTCAACGCCCTCACGCCTGCTGGGCGAGCCTGCACCCGATCCCGCCCAGCTGATTGCGCTGCTGCGCGTCGCCTCGCGCGCGCCCGACCACGGTGCCCTGGCGCCCTGGCGCTTTCTGTGTATCCGCGGCGACGCCCGCGCGCGGCTCGGCGAGATGCTGGTCGCGCGCACTCAGACCCTGACGCCTGAGGCCGACGCCGCGACCCTGGACAAGGAGCGCAAACGCTTCGTGCAAGCCCCGCTGGTCGTCGCGGTGATCGGCTGCTATCAGCAGCCGCATCGGATTCCCCTTGTGGAGCAACAACTTGCCGTGGGTTGCGTGTGCCTGCAGCTGCTTCAGGCCGCGCAGGCGGCCGGGTTCGGCGGACAGTGGCTGACCGGCTGGGCGGCCTATGACTCGGAAATCCGCGCCAAACTCGGTGTCCTCGACAACGAGGCCATCGTCGGCTTCATTCACCTCGGCACTCCGAAAGACACCATTCCGGAACGCCCGCGGCCAGATCCTCTGGACCGGCTCAAGGACTGGGCGCCTTGAGCGCACCCGTCCTGCTGGTGGACGCCAGCCTTTACGTCTTCCGCGCGTGGCACTCGATTCCCGATGAGTTCACTGACAGCGAAGGCCGCCCGGTCAACGCGGTCCATGGTTTCCTGCGCTTTATGCTCGAACTGCTGGAGAACGTCCGCCCCGAGCGGATTGCGGTGGCTTTCGACGAATCGCTTGAGACTTCATTCCGCAATCAGCTCTACCCTGCCTACAAGGCCAACCGCGAGCCGGCACCGGAGGCGCTGAAACACCAGTTCAGGCAGTGCATGGCGCTGTGCGAAGCGCTTGGACTATGCACCTTGTCCGACAGCGAGTACGAAGCCGATGATCTGATCGGAAGCCTGCTGCATCAGCTTCACGGGTCAGGACTGCGCGGTCTGATCGTATCGGCGGACAAGGATCTCTCGCAATTGCTCGGCGAGGGCGACAGCCAGTGGGACTATGCCCGCAACCTGCGCTGGGATGCCGCAGGCG
>JBIJCA010000168.1:0-9956 GCA_044344935.1 Aquimonas sp.
CAGCAACGGGGCCTTCAACACATGTCGCCGCTGCGCCGATTCCTCTGCCGCGCAGGCTCCTAGCGCTCGCGCTTCGTGGGGTGGGCCCTGGCCCATCGAGCGCTTCGCATCCACCCCGGCGAGCCGGCGCTGCCGGCGCCCCATAGGGTGGGCCCTGGCCCACCAAGGGCTGAACCTGCACCTCTGTGCGCCTTGTTGGCGGGCTTTCGATCCGCGACGCACCGACGCCCGCATCCATGACGGGGCAAGGGTGGTGCCTCTGGTGGGCCAGGGCCCACCCTATGCGGGTCCATGACCGGGGCGAGGTTGGTGGGTGGGTGGGCCAGGGCCCACCCTATGCGGGTCCATGACCGGGGCGAGGTTGGTGCGTGGGTGGGCCAGGGCCCACCCTATGCGATTCGGGGCGAGTTGACCTTGGTGCAACTCGCGCCGAGGGCGGCGCATGGCGCAGAATCGGGCACCACCCGCTGTATCGGACCGCCCGTGAGTCAACGCCTCCGAATGCCACGCCTGCTCGTCTCGCTCGCCCTCGTCGCCCTGCTTGGCGCCTGCGCCACCAAGGGCGGCGACAACACCAAGCTCGACGCCGCGCTGTTCAACTACGCGGGTGCGGTCCGCTTCAGCGATATCGAGCGCGCCTACGAGTTCGTCGACCCCGCGCTGCGCGCCGAAAAGCCCATGAGCCGGCTCGAGTGGGAGCGCTTCGCCCAGGTGCAGTTCACGGGCTATCTGGTGAAAGCCAAGGAACCGACCGGCCAGGGCGAAGTGCGCCAGCTGGTCGAGGTGCGCCTGATCAACCGCCACTCGCAGGTCGAGCGCGTGTTCACGGTCCGCGAGCTCTGGCGCTGGGACGCCGAGGCCAAACAGTGGTGGCTGACCACCGGCCTGCCCGACATCGCGCAGAACTGAGCGCATGCCCCGACGTCTGCTCAGCGACTTCCGGGGCTTTGTTCCACAGCTTTACAGCAGCCTGCAGCGCGGCTACGGCGCGCGCGACCTGCGCGCGGATCTGATTGCCGGGCTTACCGTCGCCATCGTCGCCCTGCCGCTGGCGATGGCGCTGGCGATCGCGTCCGGCACCACACCCGAACGTGGACTGCACACCGCCATCGTTGCCGGCTTTCTGATCTCCGCGCTCGGCGGCTCGCGCGTGCAGATCGGCGGGCCGACCGCGGCCTTCATCCCGGTGGTGTTCAATGTCATCGAGCGTTTCGGTTACGAGGGCCTGATCCTCTGCACCCTGCTGGCCGGGCTGATCCTGATCGCGGCCGGACTGCTGCGCCTGGGCGTGTTGCTGCGCTACATGCCGCAGCCGGTGATCACCGGCTTCACCGCCGGCATCGCGGTGTCGATATTCGCCAGCCAGGTCAAGGATGCGCTCGGCCTGCGCATGGATCAGGTGCCCGGCGAGTTCTTCGAGCGCTGGGCCGCCTACTTCGAACACCTGCCGAGCTGGCAACCGGCCGCCGCCGCGCTGTGTGCCGGCGGCCTGGTCACGTTGGCCGTGCTGAAGCGACATCGGCCCGGCTGGCCGGCCTTTCTGATCGTGGTGATCGCCGGCAGCCTGGCCGCACTGGCCCTGCCGGTGCCAACCATCGGCAGCACCTTCGGCCAGCTGCCCGCGGCCTTGCCCGATTTCGCGATTCCGAACATCCCGTTCGAGCGCACGCTGGAGCTGCTGCCGGCGGCGCTGACGATCGCCTTTCTCGCCGGCGTGGAGTCCCTGCTGTCGGCGGTGGTCGCAGACGGCATGACCGGCCAGCGCCATCGTTCCAATGCCGAACTGGTCGCACAGGGCATCGCCAACACGGCCTCGGCGCTGGTCGGCGGGCTGCCGGCCACCGGCGCGCTCGCGCGCACCGCCACCAATATCCGAGCTGGCGCCCGCTCGCCGGTATCGGGCATGGCGCATGCCGTCTTCCTGCTGGCCTTCATGCTGGTGCTGGCGCCACTGATGGTCTATGTGCCGCTGTCGGTGCTGGCGGCACTGCTGCTGGTGGTGGCCTGGAACATGGCCGAAATTCATCGCTTCAAGCAGCTCATGCGCGCGCCGGTGGGCGACCGCGTGGTGCTGCTGGTGACCTTCGCCTTGACGGTCGCCTTCGATCTCACGCTCGCGATCGAAGTCGGCGTGGTGCTGGCAGCCTTCGTGTTCATGCACCGCATGAGCACCAGCGTCAGCGTCGCCGCCGTCGAGGAGGGCGATGCCGAGGAAGAGCCGGACGCGCGCCAGCGGTTGCCCGAAGGCGTCGAGATGTTCCGCTTCTCCGGCCCCCTGTTCTTCGCCGTCGCCAACCGGCTGGATCAGGTGCTGGACCCGATCCGCGAACCTCCGAAGATCTTCATCCTGCGGCTGCGCCAGGTGCCGCTGATCGACGCCTCGGGCGTGACCGCGCTGGAGGAGTTCGTGAACCGCTGCCAGAAGATGGGCACCGCGGTGATCCTGTCCGGCCTGCATGGCCAGCCGCACGAGATCCTGCGGCAAATGGACTTCGGCAAGCACCCCAACCTTCTGGGCCTGGCCGAGGGCTTCGACGAAGCGCTGGCAATGGCGCAGGCCGCGTTGAGAATCGAAGGCCCATAGGGTGGCCCCTGGCCCACCATGAGCTCTACACTCCCCGCGGTCGCAATCTCCAATCAGCCCTGGCGAGACCCATCGCAGCGTCATTGGGTGGACCCTGGCCCACCGTGAGCCCAACGCTCGACGCGGTCACGGCTTGGAAGCGTCGATCCACACGCGCGGCATCGACACGGGTCGCGAGGCTCACGCCCACGGTGGGCCAGGGCCCACCCTATGCGGGTCGCTTCGAATACCGGCCCGGCCCTAGAGCGCGTCCGGCCCGACCTCGCCGGTGCGGATGCGGATGACCTGGTCCAGCGTGTGCACGAAGATCTTGCCGTCGCCGATCTTGCCGGTGTTGGCAGCGTTGCGGATCGCTTCGATCACCTGCTCGACGCGGTCGGCATCGATCGCCACTTCGATCCGCACCTTGGGCAAGAAATCGACCACGTACTCGGCGCCGCGGTAGAGCTCGGTGTGACCCTTCTGCCGCCCGAAGCCCTTGACCTCGGTGACCGTCACTCCGGTCACACCCACCTCCGACAGCGCCTCGCGCACATCGTCCAGCTTGAAGGGCTTGATGATGGCGGTGACCATTTTCATCGTGGGTTCCGGGGAGTGGGGACCGGCACAGAATAGCGGGATTGCCCCGCCAAAGCCGCCTCGACGGACAACTCGAGGATGCAGCGGGCTCCTTTGCTGGCGCAGCTGCTGTCGAAGGCGCAGGTGGATGCCCTGTTTCCATCCACCACGAATACGAGTGACGCCTCGCCCAGAACGAAGCCCACGCCAGCCCGACGTGTAGGGAAGACAGGCGAAGCGCATCCACCAGCTGCGCTGCACTCATCCACCGCAAATTCGAGTGGCGGCACGCCTAGAACGAAGCCCACGCCAGCCCGACGCGTAGCGTGGATAGGCGAATCACATCTACCAGCTCTTCCAGTCGCGGGCTTCGCATACACCGGCCTGGCATCGGCTCACACCTCGTCGATCGACCCGGGATTGAAAAGCCCCTTTCTGTCCATCGCATCCCAGGCTTTCCCACGCCCCAAAAAGCACACGGGCCGCTTGCGCGGCCCGTGCGGGTTTTCAGCTTTGCACCGCGGCGGTGCGAACACCGCCGCGGGCTGGCCTGGGTTACATGCCGACTGCCAGGCGGGTCTGCAGCTCACTACCGGTCTTGCTGTAGTCCAGACGCGCGCTGTCGCCCGGCCACAGTTCGATCCAGCGGGTGCTGGTCCACAGGCCCTTTTCCTCGCGCTGGATCAGACGCACCTCGACAAGGCCGTTGATCTCGCGTGCCTGGACCCGCAGCTCACTGCCGCTGATCTGGTACACGCCCGCGTCCTGCGGCTCGATCCCACGCAGCACCTTCTCGATCGCTGCTCCGTCCAGCTCCAGCGTGCTGAGGCTGGACTTGGCTTCGAAGCTGCCGAAGCCCAGACCTGTCCCCTCGAAGCCATTGCTGAACAGAGCCACCGGCAGATCCAGCGTGCTGATGTTGTTCGCTTCGTTGGTGTCGGTGATACCCATCGGCGCCACCACACTGGCGGTGTTCACCACCGTTGCGGCGTTCGGGTCGACCAGGGTTGCCGTGATGGTGAACACCACGCTGCCACCCACCGGCAGGTTCACGCTGGTGTTGACGTTGCCGCTGCCCGATGCCGCCGAGCAGCTGCCGCCGGCCGCGCCGGTGCAGGTCCAGGTCGCACCCGTCACCGAGGCCGGCAGGTTGTCGATCACCGTCGCACCGTTCGCCACGCCCGGACCGGCGTTGCCGACGTTCAGCGTCCACACCACGCCATTGGTGATGTAGCGGCCGGTCTTGACGATCGACAGGTCCACCGTGGCCGGGTTGACGGTGACGGCCAACGTGCCGGTCTGCGGCAGGAAGTTGCCATCGCCCGCCTTGGTCGCGGTGACGGTGCACGAGCCCTGGGCGACCGCCGTCAGCGTGCTGCCGGAGACCGTGCAGCTGGCGCCGCCGGCCGTGACCGCAAAGGTCACCGCACCGGTGCCGCTTCCGCCCGTGGTCGACAGCGCGCTGGTCTGGCCCGCGATCACCGGGTTCGGCGTGGCGATGACCACCAGTGCCGCTTGGGTGCCCGGGTTGATCACCACGGTCTGGGTGACTTCCGGTGCCGCCAGGTAGTTGGCGTCGCCGGCCTGGTTCGCCGTGACCACGCAGTCGCCTGCGGTGAGCACGGTGATCGCACCGCTGCTGGCGTTGACCGAGCAGACCGTCGGCGTGCTGGTGCCGAAGCTCACCGCCAGACCGCTGCTGGCGGTCGCCGACACCGTGCCCGAGGCGCCGCCAAAGGTCAGCGGGCCCGGGTTGGCGCCGAATGTGATGGTCTGCGGCGCCTGGTTGACGGTCACCGTGACCGTGCCGGTCTGCGGCTCGTAGTTCGCATCACCCGCCTTGGTGGCCGTGATCACGCAGGTGCCCACGCCCGTGCCGGTCAGCGTGCTGCCGCTGATCGTGCAGGTGCCCGTGCCGCCGGTCACCGCGAAGGTGATCTCGGTGCCGGTGCCGCTGCCACCCGTGGCCGCCAGCGCGCTGGTGCCCTGGAAGACGATCGTCTGCGGCGTCGCTGTTGCGCTCAACGCAGCCTGCTGGGCCTTGTTGATGACCACGGTCTGGGTCACTTCCGGAGCGGCCAGGTAGTTGGCGTTGCCGGCCTGGTTGGCGGCCACGACGCAGTCGCCCGCGCCGAGGATGGTGATGGCACCGGTGCCGCTGTCCACCGAGCAGATGCCCGCGCTGGCCGTGCTGAAGCTGACCGGCAGGCCACTGCTGGCTGTCGCCGAGACGCTGCCCGAGGTGCCGGCAAAGGTCAGCGGACCCGGGTTGGCGCCGAAGGTGATGGTCTGCGGCGCCTGGGCAACGGTCACCGTGACGGTGCCGGTCTGATCCAGATAGTTGTCGCCACCCGACTTGGTCGCGGTCACCACGCAGGTGCCCACGCCCGTGCCGGTCAGGGTGCTGCCGGCGATGCTGCAGGTGCCGGTGCCGCCGGTGACGGCGAAGCTCACCGCGCCGGAGCCCGTGCCACCCGTGGTCGCCAGCGTGCTGGTGCCCTGGAACACGATGCTGTCCGGAGTCGCCGTCACCACCAGAGCGGCCTGCGGCGCGCGGCTGACGGTGACTTCCACGGTGGCCGAGGTCGGCTCGTAGTTGGCATCGCCCGCCTTGGTCGCGGTGACCGTACAGGTGCCCACGCCGGTGCCCGTCAGGGTGCTGCCGCTGACCGAGCAGACGCTGCCGCCGGTCGTCACCGCGAAGCTCACCGCACCCGTGCCCGTGCCGCCCGTGGTCGCCAGCGTGCTGGTGCCGTCGAACTGGATGGCGCTGGGCGTCGCGGTGGCGGTCAGCGCCGCCTGCGTGCCGCGGTCGACGCTGTGCGCGAAGGCCGCCGAGGTGCTGGTCGCGTGCACCGAGTCGCCGCCGTAGACCGCGGTCACGGTGCGCGCACCGGCCGTGTTGAAGGTCAGCGCGCAGCTGCCGGTGGCCACACTGGCCGAGCAGGTTTCACCCGTGCTGGCGGTCAGTGCCACCGTGCCGGTCGGCGTGGTGTCGGACGGGCTCGTGGCCACAGCGAAGCTGAAGCTCACGCTGGCTCCGAGCGCCGACGGGTTCACCGAGCTGCCGGTGATCGTCGTCGTGGTGGCCTTGGCCGTGATCGCGTAGTTGCGGTTCTCGAAGCTCTGCAGGTAGTTCGTGGTCTGCGCGTACTCGGCGCGGTACAGGTAGTTGCCCACCGCAAGGCCCGCAGGCACGTTGAACACCGCCACGCCCGCGCCGCTCAGCGACACCTCACCGATCGACTCACCATCGCGCAGGAACACGATGGTGCCCGGCGGGACACCGCTGCCCGGAGCCACCGCAGTCACCGAGGCGGTCAGGGTGAAGCCCTGGCCGAAGGGCGAGCTGGTGGCCGGAGCAATGGTCAGCAGGGTGTTAGTGTTGGAGCGCAGCACGTTCAGCGTCTGCGAAGTCGCCGTGCTCGACGCGCCGTCGTTGGTATCACCCGCATAGGCCGCAGAGACGGTGTAACCGTCCAGCAGCGCCGGGCCGGTGGTGACCAGCCCGCTCAGGCTGCACGAACCCGTCGCCGCTGCCGCCGTACAGGTCACCGTCGACCCCGGACGGCTGGCCGTCACCGTCACCAATCCTTCGTTCGGCGCCACGCCACCGCTCACCGAGAAGCCGACGCTCACCACCTGGCCGAAGCGGGCTTCCGCCAGGTTGGAGCCGCTCAACGTGATGGTCGTGCCGGTCAGCACCACCTGGGTGACCGTGTTGCTGGTCGCCGTCAGGTTGTTCAGATCGCCGCCGTAGACCGCGGTGATCGGGTGGCTGCCCTGCGGCAGCGCCGTGGTCACGCACTGGGCGGTGAGGCCCGACAGTGGCACTTCGATGCAGCCCGCGATGTTCACGCCGTTGTTGCGGAACGTGACCGTACCGGTCGGGCTGAAGCCAGCGCTGACCGTAGCGGTGAAGGTCACCGAATCGCCCGGGCTGGTCGGCGAACCACTGCTGACCAGGCTGATGCTCGGCTGGGCCTGCTCGATGATCACCGACTGGGTCACTTCGGGCGCTGCGTTGTAGAACGCGTCACCGGCCTGATTCGCAGTCAGCACGCAGGTGCCGGCGGTGAACAGGGTCAAGCCACCGTTGCTGGAGTTGACATCGCAGATGCTGGCGCTGCCTGCGGCCACGCCGTAGGACACGGTCAGACCGCTGCTGGCGCTGGCCTGCACGTTGGCCACCGGACCACCGATGGTCAGCGGGCCGGGCGCCGGCTCGACGAAGGTCAGCGTCTGCTCGGCCTTGTCGACGGTGATCACCACCGTGTCGGTCGCCGGCTCATAGTTGGCGTCACCCGCCTTGGTCGCAGTGACGTCACAGGTGCCGATGCCAGTGCCGGTGATGGTGCTGCCGCTCAGGCTGCAGACGTTGGTGCCGCTGACCACGCTCTCCGCCGAGATCGCATAGCTCACCGCACCGCTGCCGTTGCCGCCGGTGGTGCTCAGCGCGCTGGTGCCGTTGAAGGCGATTGTCGACGGCGTGGCAGCAAGCTCGAAGCCCGCCTGCGTCGCCTTGATGGTGCTGAGGTCGACCGTGTCGGACACCGGCAGGTAGTTGTCGTCGCCCGCCATCGTCGCGGTCACCGTGCAGGTGCCGTCGGCGGCGGTGGCCGTCAGGGTGCTGCCGCTGATCGAGCAGAAGCCCGAGCCCGCCGTCACCGCATACGTCACGGTGCCGCCGGTGGTGCCGCCGGTAGCGCTGAGCGCGCTGGTTTCGAGGTAGGCGACCGTTGTCGGCGATGCCGCCGCCGTCAGCGCGGCCTGCTCGGCCTTGGCCACGTCGATGTTCAGCGTGACCTGCGGAGCCGCTTCGTAGTCGTCGTTGCCCGCCTGATCAGCGGCCACGGTGCAGGTGCCCGCCAGCAGCGGCGTGACCTGATTGGTGGCCACCGAGCAGATCGTTGGCGTCAGCGAGCTGAACACCACTGCATTGCCCGAGTCGCCGCCGGTGGCCGACAGCGTCGCCGGCGTGCCCAGATAGACCAGGCTGGTCGGTGCGGCTGCGAAGCCGGTGATGGCCTGCGGTGCCTTGGCGATCGTGATGGTGAACTCGCGGCTGCCGGAGTACGGCGCACCGACGCGATCCGGGCCCGCCACCGAGCTGTCGGTCGCAGTGATCGTGAAGGTGTAGGTTCCGGCGGTGGTCGGAGTGCCTCCGAAGAACCCGGTGGTCGGGTTCAGCGTCACGCCCGGCACCGTATCGCCGGTGATCGAATAGGCGAACGGCGGGTTGGCAGAGCCGTCGCTGGTGGCGTTGAAGCTCACGGAGTAGGACTCGTCGACCGTGCCGTCGACGGCGTCGCCCTCGATCTCGATCGCGAGGTAGACGAAGTCGCGGATCTCATCGTCCGCCGGGTTGTAGCTCGAATTGCCGGCCTGGCTCGCCACGACCTCGCAGACGCCCGGCGCCACATAGCTCACCGTATTGCCTGACACCGTACAGACGGTGGGCGTACCCGAGGCGAAGCTCACCGGCAGACCGCTGTCGGAGGTGGCGCTCACCGTGAACGGCGCCGCGCCTGCCGGACGGATGGGCAGCGAGTTGAAGGTGATGAACTGGTCGATCGGCGTGATCACCACGTCCGCGCTGGCCGTCGCCGCCAGATAGTTCTGCGACTGCGCGACGCTGGCGCTGATTTCGCAGGTGCCACCGGCGACGATGCTGATCGAGATCGAGCTACCGCCCGTGCTGGTGCCACCGCCGGTGCACACGCCCGCCGGACCGACGCTGATCGTCACCGGCTGGCCGCTCGCGGCCGCGGTGAAGTCGGCAAGGGCCACGGCCGAGACGTTGAAGCTTCCGCTCGGGGCGAAGGGCAGCGAGGCCGGGGCGGTGATCTCGATGGTCTGGCTGTCGCGATTGACCAGGTGGTCGTAGCCGAAATCATTGGCGCCCGCGAAGTTCGGGTTGGTGATCGTCGCCGCGACGAAGCGCCAGCCGTTGGGCAGCTGGACATTGCGCGTCAGATTCGCGATCTGCGCCGTCGACACGCCGGGGGTCGCCGTCGGGGTCAGCGTCACCACGCCGATGGCATTGCTCTCGCCATCGAAGAAGTTGACGTCGCCGGTCGGGTAGCCTTCTGCCGGTGCCTGCGCCGTGACCGTAGCGATCAGGGTGAAGGGCTGGCCGAACACGCTGGGGGCCGGATCGCTGCTCAGCACCAGCGAGGTGCTGGCCTGCAGGATGTTGATGCTGGCGGCGGCGGGACCCGTGGTGGAGGAGGCGTCGTTGCCCTCCAGCCCCGGAATGAAGTCGGCCGAGAAGCTCCAGCTGCCCACCTGCTCCAGACCATTGCTATCGCCGACGCTGAAGGTGCAGCTGCCGACGCCGGTCTGGATGTCGAAACTGCCGCCGGTGCAGGTGGCGGAAAGCGGGCCCGGACCGTCTGCATTCACGGTGACGCTGCCCTCGTACTCGTCGAGGCCACCGTCCACATCGAAGCTCACCGTCACCCGCTCACCCACCAGGGCCGAAGCCGCCGGCGAGGCACCGCTGGTGAAGCTGCTGACGCGGGTGATGCTGATGGTCGTGTCGCGCGGCTGCACCGCGTAGGCCAGCGTGGCGCTGCTGCTGCCGGCGAAGTCGCCGTTGCCGACGTAGCGGGCCACGAAGCTGTAGTTGCCCACCACCGAGAAGCTGCTCGGGCAGGTGCCGGTGGCCGCGCCATCCGTACCCGCGCCGCTCAAAGTTGCGGTGCACAGGGCGCTGCCGCTGTCGCAGACCGGCGACGAGGACCGGCACACATAGGCCGTGCCGCTGGCGACGTTGCCGGCATCGAAACCGTCGAGGTTCAGATCGGTGATC
>JBIJCA010000250.1:0-6935 GCA_044344935.1 Aquimonas sp.
GCTGCGGCATTCACGGTGAACACCACGTTCTGACCGGCCTGCTGCGCGGCTGCCGGCGCTGCCGACAGCGTCAGCGAGGTGCTGCGCGGATCGACCGTGACCACGGATGCATCACTGGTGGAATCACCGTCATTGCCGCCGCCGGTGCCGTCGAAGGCCACCACGAAGCTGTAGTCGTCAGCGACCTGGAACAGCGCCGGGACGCGGCAGCTGCCCACGCCACTCGTGGTGTTGAAGCTCAAGGCCGGGTCGCAGGTCACCGGACTGCCGTTGACGCTGACGTTGATCGCACCCTCGTAGGTGCCTTCGCCGCCGTTGACGTCGAAGTTGACCGTTACCGCGTCACCGACCTGCGGACTGGCCGGAGCGAAGCCGGTGATCGTGGTCTGGGTGGACGCCGAGGTCACGTCGTGGAGCGTGGTTGCCGAGTCACCCGCAAAATTGGTGCTCGAAGGCACAAACACCGCCGACACCACCTGACCGTTGCCGAACAGGGTGAAGGCGCGGGTGCAGTCGGCCGTGAAGGGCGACGCCTGCGCGGTCACCAGAATCGTGCATCCCGAACTCGGCGTGCCCGCATTGGTGAGACCGGTTGCAGTGACTTCGATGGTGCCGTCGAGTGGGCCGGTCCCGTTGGTCAAGCTCAGGTCGACCGTGAACAGCACAGCCTCACCCGCCGCCGAGCTGCCCGGCGTGGTGGTCACCACCAGCTCGGTGGCGGCCTGCTGGATGGAGCGGTTGCCGCTGGCCGAGGCCGACAGGTCCTGCGTGTCACCTGCATAGGCACCGTCGAGCGCGTAAGCGCCGACATCCTGGCCACCCGCGAAGGTGCAGATGCCGCTGTTGTTGGCCGGGGCGCTGTTGCTCACGCAGGTGGCGTTGGCGTTGGTCGGGCCGGTAGAGGTCAGGCTGACCGCGCCCTCGAAATCACCCGCACCGCCGCTCAGCGCATAGCCCACGTCGTAGCTGTCGCCGAAGAAGGGTGCGCTCATCGGCGGCGTCAGCGTCATCGTCACCGGCAGGCCCAGCACCGTGACGGCCTGGCTGTTGCTGCTGGCGGCGAAGTTGGCGCTTTCGACGTAGCTGAAGACCAGCGTCGCCCCGCCCTTGGTGCTGAAGCTCAGGTCGCAGGTACCGGTGCCGCCCGACAGGCTGATATCGCAGCCGGTGGTCGAAGCCGCGTCACCACCGGTGCCGCGCACCTGCACGGTGCCATTCGGCGTGCCTTCACCCGGGGCCACCGCGGCCACCGTAGCGGACACCGTCACCGTCTCGTTGACTTCGATGTTTGGGCCTGCAGCCGGCGTGATCGAGTTGATCGTCACTGCGGTGCTGGCGCGGTTCACCGTGTGCACCGTGCTGGCGTTGCTGCCGATGAAGTCGGTGTTGTCGAGGATCGCCACGTTGTAGGTGATCGGCGACAGGCTGACATCCGGGTTGGTGGTGATCGTGGTGGTGGCCGTGCTGGCCGCACCGCCGACTCCCGGCGTGATCGCCACTTCGGTGATCGTGATGTTGCCCGGCTGACGCACGAAGCGCGCCGTACCGGTGACCGGGTTGGCGCCGGGTGCGGTGGCGTTGAAGCTCGCGCTCAGCACGATGTCCTGGCCGAAAACGCTGGGGCTGTTGCTGCTCAGCGTGCTGGTGGTGTTGCTGCGGGTGACGTCGAACGCGAACGGGCTGGACTGCGAAGCCAGCAGGCGCGGCGTCTGCGCCAGCGAGGCCACCAGGCGAGCGACATTGTCGCTCGGCTTCAAGCCGCTCAGGCTGCAGCTGCCCGCGCCTGCCGTGGTAGCAGCGCTGCAGCTGCCCACCACCGTGCCGCCGGAGGTCTGCGCTTCGACGGTCACCGTGCCGCCGTTGGCGACGCCGGTGGCATCCGAGCTGCTCACGGTGAAGCTGACCGAGAAGGACTCATTGGTGCGCGCACGCGTACCGCTGTTGAGCGACGCCGTGGTGCCGGTGATGGCCGTGGTGCTGGCCGCGCGCTGCGGCGACACCGATGCGGTCGGCGCCGAGGCCGGGCTGTCGCCCGCAGTGTTGGTGGCGACCACGGTGAAGGTGTAGCTGAGATCGTTCGAGAGACTGTTCACGGTGCAGGTCGTGGCCGGCGCCGTCGCCGTGCAGCTGCCCGAGGGCGAGCCGGTCACGGTGTAGCCGCTGATCGCGGCACCGCCGTCGTTCGCAGGCGCCGTCCAGCTCACATCGGCGGACTGATTGCCGGCGGTGGCGGTGGCGGCCGTGGGGGCATCGGGCGGGCTGATCGCGGGAGGCGTCGCGGTCGCGCTGGCAGGGCTGTACGCTCCGGATCCGGTTGCATTGATCGCCCGGACGCGGAACACATAGTCGGTACCGCCAGTGAGCGGGCTCGCCACGCAGGTCAGCGCGGTTGAGGTCTCCGTCGTCGCCGGCGCGCAGGCGCCGACGGAATCGGACCACGAGCCGCCTGAATTCGTCGACTGCTGAACGGTGTAGCCGGTGATCGCCGAACCGCCGTCGGCAGGCGCCACCCACGTCACCGTCACTTGAGCGGTCGCCGCCGCCACCGTGGGCGCCGCCGGCGCCGCGGGCGTGCCGGGCAAAGAGTTGCCGCAGTTGGGTACGCCGAGCAATGGCCCGATCCAGTTGGAATGGCCGCCGCTGGGATAATCGTGGACCACGATGTACCAGTTGCAGGCGGTGTTGTATTGGCTACCGAGCGTGAAGGTGGTGGAGTCGCCGTTCTGGCTTTGAATGTTCGGGCCAATGCACGTGCCGCTCGCCACGTTGGCAATGGGCAGCAGGCTCTGGTCTGGGCAGGCCCAGAGGTCGAAGTCGCCGCCACCCAGCGACCCGGAGACGTTGGCAGTCACAGTCACCGACTCGCCGATCTGCAGCGAGCCGCCATTGTTGTCCGTCAGGGTCATGGTGATCCCTGGCGAACCCTTGGGCGCGGCGACCTTGGGCCGGGCCTCGGCTTGCTCGCGCCAGGGATTGTCCTTGGCGACGGCGAACCCGGAAATCAGCAGTGCCAGCGCGGCAGCTGAAGCCGCAGAGGCCAGCCTCCCGCCCCAGCTCGGAGCCCGGGGCGTGCCCCGCGGCGATGTGGGATGTGTGTCAGTCATGGTGAAGTCTCTTTCTTGTGGGGAGATGAAAGAACTACAGGCACCGACTGCGGTGCCCCGTCTGTTACGGGCACCGCCTAGCCGGCTGGATGACCCATCCCACGCCTGCGCGTGGCGTCAAACAGCCCGAAGGCCGTGGTGCTGCCGGCGCGAATCGGGCACTGCCGCGCTCGCGCCGTGAACCGGGCTGCAAAGCCCGGCGGTGATCCGCGACCAGCCCTGGGCCGAGCGCGGGAACGACGATCGCCTCGGCAAGGCCGAAGGCGCGAAGAAGAGAACGATCACAGCCCGCCGGCGAGCCAACGCGAGGGCCGGTCGCGCGGGCGAACAGCTCGGGACGGAGCAGCGCCAGAAAGTTGGCGCGCCGCGAAAAGCGCCAGAACATCGCCACTGCCGCCCACAGGGCAAGCAGAAGGTGGCGCAGGTTTTTCAATGATTTAGACATGTTCCCTCCGCGTTGACACAGGGCGCGGCCGTGCATCGGCAACGCTGTGTGGCTTCACGTGCAAAGCGAGTGCCACGGAGGAGACGCGTTGCCTGCGGACGCCTGGCCCCATCGGCGGGGCGCCGCACCTTTTCGCCCAGAACCGCCGGAGCGGGTCAAGCGCGTTCATCTGGGCCGCGAGGCACCCGGCATCGCCCTTTCGTACAAGCGCGTTCTGCCGCCGAGCGGAGGACGATCACCCGCTGGCGAGAGACGGCCGCACACGGCCGCCCGCCATCACCCTGGGGAGGGAACAACATGAAGACCTTGATCCGCGCGGCCGCCCTGGCCGCTTTCGCCCTGTGCGCGCTGCCGATCGCCGCGCAGACCTGCCGTGACTCGGTGGTGCTGGTCCACGGCAATACCGGCACGCCGGCGGACTGGAACAACACCGTCGCCGAGCTGAAGCGGCGCGGCTACGCCGACGCACAGATCCATCGGCCCGACTGGGGCAGCAAGACCTGCGCCGCGTGCAACGACCACAGCGGCAGCGAGGAGACACCGGTGCTGAATGCAATGGTCAACGCCATCGCCAGTTCGTGTTCCGGCCGGGTCGACCTCATCACCCACTCGATGGGCGGCACGCTCGCGGGGCGGGTGATCCAGCAGAACGCCCTGCGGCCCTACGTGCACAGCTTCGTCGGCGTGGCCGGTGCCTTCCGCGGCCTGTGGACCTGCGGCAGCTACCCCTGGAACGTGCCTACCAGCACCTGCGGCTACTGGGGACTGTCAGTGGGCAGCCCCTTCCTCAACGGCCTGAACGGCGTGCGCTTCGGCGACCGCGTGCACTCGATCAAGTCCTACTACGACCAGATCGTCTGCGGCACCGGCATCTGTACCGTGGGCGGCGTGCATTCCAGCTCGATCTGGGGCGAGAACAGCAGCACCACCTACGCCTGGGGTCATTTCGGCCTGCAGAGCAACACGGCGGTCAAGCAGGTCGATCTGATCCAGTAGCCCGGAACCGGCGCGACGTCTTTCTTCGGAGCACCGCGGCTTCGACTGCTCGACGCGCACGTCGAGGCTCGCGGCCGCCGCGCGCGCCTGCTGCTCACCGCGCACCAACCGCAGGGTGCAGCCGTTGCGCGTGCCGCCCTCGCAGCGTCGCGAGGGCGCGCGCACACCGGCGCGCACTGCACAATGCGCCGACTCATTCACTGCGGGCGCAGGCGTGGCGGAACTCGAAACCATCGACGGGCGAAGCGCCGGCTGCGGTCTGGTGGTGTACCGCGCCAGCCGGCTGGAAGCCCTGCTCGAACCGCTGGTCGAGCTGCTCGATGCCGCCGTGCCAGACGACGTGCTGGCACCGCAGACGGTGCTGGCTGCCCACCCGGGCATGCGCCATTGGCTGACGCGCGCGCTGGCCCGCGTGCGCGGGCCGCAGGGCATCGTCGCCAACCTCGATGTGCTGCTGCCGAGCAGCTTCATCGACGGGCTCGCCCAGCAGACGCTGGGCCGGCAGGCGATCTCGCTGCCGCAGTGGCGTCGGCCGCAGCTGCGCTGGCAGGTGTTCGAGCTGCTCGACAGCGCGCGCACCGAGTTCAATGCCGAGCGGCTTGCGGCCTACCTGGATGCCGGCTCGACCGAAGAGCGTCTCCGCCGTCGCTTCGAGCTGGCCGATCGGCTGGCGCGGCTGTTCGCGCAGTACCTCGTCTACCGTCCCGACTGGCTGCGGCGCTGGGAGCGCGGCGAACGAGCGCTGGCTCACCTCGACTCACCGCGCGCGCGTCTGGAGGCGGAGCTGATCGCACCGCTGTGGCGGGCGCTGCGCGCGCGGCTGGGCGAACACCGGGCCGACCTCCTGCAGCGCCTGCTGCCGCGCCTGCGCAGCCTGCCGCCAGCCACCCCGCTGCATGTGTTCGGGCTGAGCCACGCGCCGCCGCAGGAGCTGGCCGCGCTGCGGGCGCTGGCCGACTCGCGCCTCGTGGCGGTGTACGCGCCCGACCCCTGCCGCGAGTTCTGGGGCGGCCTGAGCCGCGACCTCGACGTGCTCGCCGCGCGCCGCAGCCGCGAGGCCTCGGCGATCGACGCCGCCGGTGAAGGCGACTGGTTCATCGAACAGGGCCACCCCTTGCTGGCGCGCTGGGGGCGACTCGGCCAGCAGTTCTTCATGGCGCTGTCGGAGATCGACGAGGTCCGCGAGGACGTGCGCCACTGGCAGGACCGCAGCGACCCCGAACCCGGCAACCGGCTGCAGCGCCTGCAGGACAGCCTGCGTCGGCTGCAGCCCGAGCGGCTGCGCGAAGACCTCGCGGATGCCATCGAGCGCAGCCATGCGCTGCACGACGACAGCCTGCGCGTGCACGCCTGCCACACGCGGCTGCGCGAACTGGAAGTGCTGCGCGACGTGCTGCTCGATGCGACCGGGCGTGAGGCCAGCGGCGAGGCCCGTCTGCAGCCGGCCGACATCGTGGTGATGGCGCCCGACATCGGCGCCTACCTGCCGCTGATTGCGGCGGTGTTCGGCCCGGCCGGCGATCCGCGCGCGCGGCTGCCCTATCACCTGGCCGACGTCAGCACCGCCCGCAGCCATCGTCTCTTCGCCAGCTTCCGTCGGCTGCTGGCACTGCCCTCGACGCGCCTGAGCGCACCCGAGCTGATCGACCTGCTGCAGATGCCCGAGCTGGGGCGCCGCTTCGGGCTGGACGCCGCCGACGTCGAGGCGCTCGCCGACTGGCTGCAGGCGAGTGCCGCGCGCTGGGGTTTCGACGGCGAGTTCCGTACGCGCTTCGGCCTGCCGGCGCTGTCAGCGCACAGCCTGGCCTGGGCGCTGGACCGCCTGCTGGCCGGCTACCTGATCGAAGACGCCGCCGGCGAGGACGCCCCGCGCGCGCTGACGCTGGGCGACGGCAGCGCGCTCGCGCCGGTGCCCGGCGTGCACGGGCCCGAAGCCGAACGCATCGGCGCGCTGGACGCCCTGCTGCAGACCCTGCAGGGCCTGTTCGATCTGGCCACCACCGAGCTGCCGCTGGCGCGCTGGATGGAGCGCCTGGCCGGCCTGCTGGACGGCCTGCTGCTGGTCGATCGCGCGGACGCGCCCGCGGTCGAGGCCGAGCAGCTGCTGCGGCAGATGCTGCAGAGCCTTGCCGCCGAGCCGCCAGCAGCCCTGCAGGCCACCGCGCTGCCGTTCGCACTGGTCCGCAGCCTGGTCGAGGAAGCGCTCGACGCGGTGCCGGAGCGCCAGCCGTTTCTGCTGGGCGGCATCACCTTCTGCGGGATGGTGCCGCAGCGCGCGATTCCGTTCGGCCTGGTGGCCGTGCTGGGCCTGAACGAAGGCGAGTTCCCGCGTCGCGGCGCCGACGGCGGCCTCGACCTGATGCGCGCAGCGCCCCGTCTGTACGACCGTG
>JBIJCA010000442.1:0-2664 GCA_044344935.1 Aquimonas sp.
GGTGGCGGCACGTGACTCTGCTCGCTGATCTGGACATCGACGACATCGGAGGCCAGCAGCGAGCCGATCAGGCCGAGCTTCAGGACAATCGCCAGCCACGGCGCCCAGTGAATCGCGGAGAAACGCGGCTCGGGCCGGCTCATGCGCGCAGCGCCGGCAGTGCGACGCCCTCCGGCACGAACACCAGCGCCACCCCGTTGTTGCACCAGCGCTGCCCGGTGGGCTCGGGACCATCGTCGAACACATGGCCCTGATGCCCGCCACAGCGGATGCAGTGGTACTCGGTGCGCGGATAGATCAGCTTCCAGTCGCGCTTGGTGCCCATCACGCCCGGCAGATGGGTGAAGAAGCTCGGCCAGCCGGTGCCGCTGTCGTACTTGTGAGCCGCATCGAACAGCGGCAGGAAGCAGGCCGCGCAGCAGTAGGTGCCGGGGCGCTTCTCGTCGTTGAGGATGGAGCTGCCGGCGCGCTCGGTGGCTTCCTCGAACAGCACCGCGTAGGCCGCAGGGTTGAGCAGCGCCTTCCACTCGGTCGGGGTCTTCTGCAGGCGGTCGATGGCAGGTGCGGTGGCCGCATCCTCGCGCGCCACCGCGGGCTGGCCGCGCATCGCCAGCCACGCAGCGGGCGCGAGCGCCGCGGCGCCGAGGCCGAACAGGAAAGGTCTGCGGTTCATCCTGGCAACTCCTTGATCAGTCCAACGCCCGCCGCAGCGCAACGGCACCGCGGCTGGAAAGCGTCGAGAGTCGGACAGAGGAGGTCTTGGGGTGGTGAATGATTGCGGGCGTTCATGCGATCCAGACCCTTGTTGTCCTCAGGGTTCGCTTGGACGCGCGCATGAAGGCTTTCACCGAACTCAGAAACCAGCAGGCTGCCGCGCGATCCGACTGATCGTCGCGTAGTGCAGGCCGAAGTGTGCACCGATCTCGCCCAGCGTGTAGGCACCCGTAGCGTAGGCGCGGCGGATGGCGTCGTTGCGGTTCGCGGCTTCCGCTTCGATCTGGCGCAGCGAAGGCGCGAGGCGCTGGCGGCGGGGGACTTCGGGGGAGACGGGCTCGATCTCGTTCGCCACCTTTGCGACGAAATTCTCGTCGCCCAAGAAGCTCTGCGCCTGCACTTCAGGCTCGAACGCTTGACCGACGCCTTCCGCCACGAAGCGCGCGAAAGCCGATCGCGCTGGCGCCCGCTCGCTGCCGAACAGCGACAGCGTGCGATCAGCAGCCAAGCCAGGCAGAGGCTCAGCCTGCCCCATCACTGCCGGATAGCTGCTCCAACGCCAGTCGCCCGCGCCGCCGCACAGGCCTGCCCGCACCGGGTTCAGAACGATGTAGCGCTGCAGTTCGGTGAGGTAGGCGTCTTTGTCCACCAGGATGGCCTTGTAGCGGCCCTGCAGCACATGTCCTACCCGGCCGCGCCGACGATTGAAGCTCTGCGAGTAGGTGCCATTGACCTCGCGCATCCCGCGCGAAAGCGTCGGCTGCTCGGTCTCGACCAGCAGGTGGTAGTGGTTGTCCATCAGGCAATACGCCCAGAGAATCCAATCGAAGCGACCACACACCCGCGACAGCCCGTCCAGAAACCGCTGCCGATCCTCGTCGTCCCAGTAGATCCGCTCACGCGCATTGCCCCGCGCCATCACGTGATAGCAGGCACCCGCAAACTCAATGCGCTGAGGACGAGACATGCGCCGACATTACGCCGGCGCATGTGGCAAAACAAGACCTGACCCCGGATTTTGCGGATTTCTCAATTCCGTCTGCGGAGACCCTCCAAGACGAAGCCGCAAGCCATCGAAGCTGCGCAAAACACCAAAAGAAGCAGAGAATCAAGCGATGCTTCGATCATGAGGATCGAATTATTTGCCATATCGTGGAGCCCTAGCTCAACAGCCAATCGACTCACGACACTTGCAGACAACGCGATGAGCAACACCCAAGAAGAAGCAAGAATCACCGCAACCATCGTCCACACACTAGCAAAGCGCGTCGGCATATTCTGGCCAACAAACCATGAAGCGCAGACCAATACCAACGCAATCAGGCTTGCTGCCGGCGCAAGCGTCGCCGACAAGAAGACCAGATCTGCCCACCGAAAACCAACGTCGTAGGACTTCCACGCAGCGCACACACTAACGACCAACAACGTGGAGGCACATAAAGCCACCCTACCCAAGCTACACGCCCGCTTCATTGGTTAGCAATTTCCCTCGCCCGGCGATGTATTGACCTCGTACCGCGCGCGCGAGCTTTCTCCATCAATCGATCCCAATCGTAAAAGCTGTCGTTAGCACACTCTTGGCACTCAAGCCTTCTAATTCTGCCGAGCTCACCACGCAGATCCGCCAACGCTTGTGACGCCCGGGCCTCAGACAAGCTCCGCGAAGGATTCCCGTACCGACTCTCAAAAAAATCTTCAAGCTGCGGATCGTAACCGAGGCATTCGCATCGCCGCTCAAGGTCCAGTATATCGGCATCCCCAGCATCGCCCGGAGACATCAAGTCGAAAGCCTGGCCAACTCGGCGCGCAACTCTGCTCAAGCGCCCGGCTGTCTGCTCTCCGAACCAATGCAACGCCTTGCTGCTGCAGGAGCTGAACGAGAACGTGTAATTCCACACATACTGATTCGAGTGGGGATCGAACACCTCCTGAGCAGTCATGTTGAACAGA
>JBIJCA010000129.1:0-12298 GCA_044344935.1 Aquimonas sp.
GAACCTGGTGGTGGCGTCGTCGGCCGCGGTCGCGCCCTTGATCGTCCGGCTGAGCAACCAACCGCGCGGGTGGTAGCTGAGCTCGGTGACCACACCGTTGGGGTCGATCGAGCGCGTCAGCCGGCCCGCGCGGTCGTAGCGGGCGTGGGTGGTGACGTGGCCCAGGGCGTTGGTGATGGTGTGCAGGTCGCCGCGGTGATGACAGTTGCCGGTGCTGGTGGCGCAGCCCGCGATGTCGGTGCTCGGGTAGTAGCTGTAGGTGGTGCTATCCGACACGTCGGTGCGCGGGCCGTCGACCGACTTGAGCGCGCCGATGATCGGGCAGGTCGAGCCCGGTGCGCTGGCATCGGCGGCTTCGCAGTAGGTGTAGCGGGTCTGGCGCACGCCGACTGGCGCGTTGGCAGCGCTTCCGCACTGGGCGTAGGCCACCGCTGCAGGCACGGCCAGATCGATCTCGCAGCGCGCTGTGGTCTGGCCGCGGCTGTTGTAGGCGAAGCGGATCTGTCGACCCGGCTCGGTGCGGGTCAGCATGCGGTTGAGGGTGTTGTCCCAGGTGCTGGTGAAGCTGCGGGTGAGGGGGGTGGTGCTGCCGTTGGTCGCCAGCGCTTCAGTGCGGCCGGTTTCGCGGAAGTCGTCGTGCGTGTAGTTGGTGCGCGTGCCGCGCGGGTCGATGGTGTGGTTGCGGCGGAAGGTGCTGGTGTTGACGTTGTGCGTGGTGGTGCCGGTGACGCTGCCGTCGTTGGCTTCTTCCACGCTACTCAACAGCTTGCGGAAGCGGCCGGTGCTGAAGGTGTAGAGCCGGCTGCCGCCTTCGGGCTGAGTGACGCTCACCTGGTTGGCGCTGCGGTAATCCAAGCTGACGCGATTGGCGTTGCCGGCGTGCTGGCTCTGGGTGACCCGGCCGCGGCTGTCATAGGTGTAGTCAGCGGTGCGGACACCTTTCTCGTCGATGATGCCCGTGAGGTGTTCGCGGAACACGCTCGCGCGCTCCTGCGGATTGCAGTTGGCCTCTGGCGCGCCATTGTGCAGGCGGCACATGTGGGTGGGCTCGGCGTAGCGGTATTCGATGGCCGAGGTGCCGGTGGGGGTGGGGTATTCGACACCCGCCAAGCGAGCCCGTTCGTCGTAGATGTAGCGGACGCGGATGCCGGAGGCGTCGGAAATGGATGACAGGCGCGGCACTGAAGGCGCGCTACCGATCCCGCCTCCTTGCGTTGGGATAGCAGCGTGCTGGAAATCCAGAGACCGCCCGCGATCATCCACCACTCGCTTGATCAAGCCAACCGCGCTGCAAACGCCTTGGTTCACATCTCCGACGGCGCAGTGCTCGACCCGGAAAACTCGATCAGACAGTTCTTTCTTTATCAGCCGGCCAGCGGAGTCAAATACAAGCCGGGTATCGTTCGAGCCCTTCAACTCCCAGGACTCATTGCCTGCTCCGGTTACCTGCCGAAGAATCCAGCCAGAGGCATTCTGAGCCACCCAGATGCCAGGCGAGTTGACCTTGAGAACATCATAATGCCCCTTGTCGTCCACCCACAGGATCGAGGCACTTGCAAGTTGTGGATTCAACAGCTGATGGGAAAACCCATGAGACCAGTGGTTGCCGAAGCCAGCACTGAGGGCGAACTCGCCGAGCGACGTGTAATTGCGGGTGAAGTCGAGACCCGACCAGGAAAAGTCAGTAGAAACCAGCTCTTTCGCACCAGTTGCGGGAACGCATGGGTTGCCGTCCTTTGGGCATGACTGATACTGGGACGGATCACCTTGGAGATAGATTCTCGATGTCGATTGATTGCGGCAAATATTGGGCCAAACTGGCGCCGGTGTCAGCCAGTTAGTAGTGCCATAGAAGAGCTCCGGGCAGTGATGACGATCAACACGCTTCATTGAGTAGAAAAACTCACCCCCCGCAGAGTCTCGAACATTGAGCTTGCGGGCTTGCGGATCGGTCGACGTGGGCGTTCGCGAGACGATCGTGCAGCTCCACCCGTGGGAGAGATAGCTGCAACCCGCTGTCCACGCACTGGGCGGCAGCGGCAGGTAACTACCCGTATACCAAGTAACCCAAGAAGGTTGCGACTGCGCGACAGCCGCCTGCAGATCGCCTTCGGAAGCGCACTCGGCCGCCCCGACGTAGGGCGGGGGGGATGTTAGACAGAATGGATTATAGAAGCCACCAAGACTCAGGTTTCCCCAATACCAGTCCTCAACGCTAGACGCCGCAACGTCATCCACCGATAGCGGCCAGTCGTTCGACTCAGCGCGGAAATCCCGAAGCGCCAGAAACTGCCGACCGGTTGGCGGACTCCATTCGGTACGAACAAATTTGAGCGCATCTGCCATTGAGTCGAAACAACCGTTGGTGGGCAACGGCGCCGGTCGCTCCGCACAGTAACGCACAGTCTGCGCGGTGGCCTCTTCAATATGCGCTGTCAGAGCAACAATAAAAAACAAAGTGAAAAAACACTTCGCGCTCAAAGATCTCATCGGTTCGCCTCTTGATTTTCCATGGACTATCGCAGCAAGCATCAGGGTCCCGAAGGACACTGCGAGACTTAGCACCAAAACTATGCAAGTGAAGCCCGAAACATGCCCGGCCATTCAACTCGCCGGGATAGCACGGGTCTTTCAGAAAAGCAACTCCGACCTATGGCAGAGCCAAAAAGGCGTCGATTCTGCGAACCAACCTGACCGGAACCAGCACTTGAACAGCCCCTCAACTTCCCCGGCAGCCTACCGGATCACTCACATCACCTTCATGACATTCCGCTCCGCACCCGCCCCAGCGCTCACCCGCACCCCGGCCGCTTCCCCGCCCTACGCGCTTCCTCGTACACCTCTCGTAAACCGGGGGCGGAATCGATCAGGGCGCGGATGCGTCCCTCGGGATCCGGATGCGTCGACAGAAACCGCGGCGGGCGGCCTTCGCTGCCGGTGGCGGCCTGCATGGCCTGCCACAGCTCGACCGCGGCCTGCGGGTCGAAGCCGGCCTGGGCCATCAGGCGCTGGCCGTACACGTCGGCTTCGGTCTCGTGTTTGCGCGAGAACGGCAGCAGCACGCCGACCTGGGCGCCGGCGCCAAGGGCGGCCATGGCCAGGTTGACCTGCTCTGGCGAAGCGTTGCGGCCGGCGTAGGCGCCGGCCAGGGCAAGGCCGGTCTGGGCCAGCTGCTGCTGGCTGATGCGTTCGCCGGCGTGGCGGTAGACCACGTGGCCGATTTCATGGCCCAGCACGGCGGCCAGCTTGTCGGGGGTGTCGGCGATGCGCAGCAGGCCCGTGTTGAGACCGACCTTGCCGCCGGGCAGTGCGAAGGCATTGGGTTCGGCGATGGCGAAGGCCTGGGCTTCCCAGTCGAGGCGCTGCCACTCGGGCGGCAGCTCGCGCACCAGGGCATCGACGATGCACTGCGCGTAGGCGCTGCGCGCGGGCACGGTGCTGGTCTTGTCGTTGGCCTTCATCTGCTCGAAGGCGGTGATTCCCATCTGGTTGACCTGGGAATCGGACACCATCATCACCTGGCTGCGGCCGTCGGGTGTGGTGGCGCAGGCGCTCATCAGCAGGCACAGCGCGGCTGCGGCGAGGGGGCGCATTGACATGGGGGGTGCTCCGGTGGCGGTCGAGGGATCGACCCGGTGTGTTGACACCACAGAACTGTAGCGGCTTTGTGAGGATGGCCCAAGCGCGCGGACTGCGCGCGCGATGGGTTGAGGCGCGCCTTGCGCGTGACGGGCGGTGGGTCGAGACCAGCCCTCTGTCAGAGCTTGCCGAGCGCGCGGGGCTCGGGTGGCGTTTCGGGCCGGGGCGCGGTGTGCGCCTGAGGGGCGGTGGGTCGAGACCCACCCTATGTCAGAGCTTGCCAAGCGCGCTGGGCTTGTGCGGCGTTGCGGGCCGCGGCGCGTTGTGTGCCTGAGGGGCGGTGGGTCGAGACCCACCCTATGCAAGAGCTTGCCAAGCGCGCGGGGCTCTGCGGGCGTTGCGGGCCGGGGCGCGTTGTGTGCCTGAGGGGCGGTGGGTCGAGACCCACCCTATGAGCGCTTCGATGGCGCGTTATAAGGCCCTTGTGCGTTCGGGGGCGGGAGCAACCTTGTGGACATGAAATGGGTCGCGTGGGTCCGGCTTATGGTGGGCCAGGGCCCACCCTATGGCGTTTGGCGCCCCGCTAGGGGCCGGCGGCGGGGTCCGGGGCGTAGTCCAGCAGGCATTCCGATGCGGGCTCTTCGCTTTCGAGCACATCGGAGAGCACCAGGCGGTAGCGCCCGGCCACGGTGAATACGGGCTCCGGTTTGGCCTCGTGCACCCAGGGCAGGCCGCGCAGCGTGGACACATCGAGCCGCAGTTCGGTGGTGTCGGCGAGTTCCTCGGTCGACATGAGCGCTGGGAAATCGTCGGGCGGCTGTCCGACCACGAGGAACACCCACGTGATGTCGTCGGGGCGCACAACCGCGAGCTCGTCCAAGCTGCGCTTGTTCTTGAGCACGCGCACGGTGTCGCCGGGGCCGATCCGGCTCGGGCTGCATTCGATGTCGGACGCAGACGCCGGCAGGGCGGGCATCGCGAGCACTGCGCACAGCCCGGCGCGCCGCAGCATCGAACCCAACGCGACGCGGCTCACGGCTGCGTCTCCAGACGGATCGTTATCGCCTGCGCCACCTGCCGCGCGCGCGCTCGCGCAGTCTTGACATCCGCACCGCGCGCCAGCGCGACCGCGACCCGGCGCTTGCCCGCCACGCGCGGTTTGCCGAACAGACGCAGGTCGGTCTGCGGCTCAGCCAGCGCCGCTTCGAGGCCGCTGAACTCGGGCACGCCGTGGCCCTCGGCCAGCAGCGCGACCGAGGCCGAGGGGCCGAGCGCGTCCACGCCCGGAATCGGCAGGCCGAGGATGGCGCGCGCGTGCAGGGCGAATTCGCTCTGCTCCCGCGAGATCAGGGTGACCAGGCCGGTGTCGTGCGGGCGCGGTGAGACCTCCGAGAACCAGACTTGGTCGCCGCGCACGAACAGTTCGACGCCGAACAGGCCCCAGCCGCCGAGCGCATCGGTAATCGCGCGCGCGATCTGCTCAGCGCGCGCCAGCGCGGCCTCGCCCATCGGCTGCGGCTGCCAGCTCTCGCGGTAGTCGCCGTCGATCTGCAGATGACCGATCGGTGCGCAGAAGGTGGTGCCGTCGCGGTGACGCACCGTGAGCAGGGTGATTTCGTATTCAAAGTCGATGAAGCCTTCGACGATGCAGCGGCCCGCGCCGGCGCGACCGCCTTCCTGCGCGTAAGCCCAGGCCGGACCGAGATCGGACGCGCTGCGCAGCGTGCTCTGGCCCTTGCCCGAGGACGACATCAGCGGCTTGACCACGCAGGGCAGACCGATCGCCGCGACGGCATCGAGGAACTCAGCCTCGCTGTCGACGAAGCGGTAGGGCGAAGTCGGCAGGCCAAGCTCTTCGGCGGCGAGCCGACGGATACCTTCGCGGTCCATGGTCAGGCGCGCGGCCCGCGCGGTGGGGATCACGCGCAGGCCTTCGGCTTCCAGCTCGACCAGGGTCTGGGTGTGGATGGCCTCGATCTCGGGCACGACAAGATGCGGCTGCTCCTGGGCGATCAAGCCGCGCAGGGCGACCGGATCGAGCATGTCGAGCACATGACTGCGGTGGGCCACCTGCATGGCTGGGGCATCGGCGTAGCGATCGGCGGCGATCACTTCCACACCCAGGCGCTGCAGCTCGATGACAACTTCCTTGCCGAGTTCGCCCGAGCCCAGCAGCAGCACGCGGGTGGCGCCGGGCGACAGCGGAGTGCCAAGTCGGATCGGGGCAGACATCGGGACAACTCCGGGCAAGTTCAGGGCGGGACACAGTGTAGCCGCCGGCCCTCTGGCACACTCCGCCGCCATGACTACGGACGGTCCCCTCTCAAGAAAACGAACGCATCCCACGACACCTGTTGTCGTCGCCCCCGCGAAGGCGGGGGCCCAGGGTGGTTCGCACCAGTCGCGGGAGTCATGGATCCCCGCCTTCGCGGGGATGACGAATCAGGCTTTTTCAAGAACACCTGAACCGCGACGGGAGGCGGAGACGAGCCCGGACTCTCAGCCACTGCCGCAGGCGCGGCGCACGGCCGTGCGGCAGCTCGTGCCACGCGCGCTGATGCTGGGCCTGGTCGCAGCTTGTCCGTGGACCCCAGTGGCCGCCGACGCGCCTGCGGATTCGCAGACGCAAGCGCTCGACACGCCGCGCATTGCAGGTCTGGTGCGGGACACACGCGTTCGCGAAATCAGCGGTATCGCCGCATCCCGCCGCCATCCCGGCCTGCTGTGGGTACACAACGACAGCGGCCATCCGGCGCAGGTGCACGCGATCGATGCGCGGGGGCGGCATCGTGCAGCGCTCGACATCGAGGGCGTGGCCGGTCGGGACTTCGAGGACATCGCCGCCTTCGAACTTGACGGCACGGCCTATCTGCTGATCGCCGACACCGGCGACAACGGCGGCCTGCGCACCGAGGTCGAACTGGTGGCGCTGGCCGAGCCCGAGCGCATCGAGGATGCACGGGTAAAGCCCGCCTGGACGCAGCGCTTCCGCTGGCCCGACGGCGCGCGCGATGTCGAAGCGGTAGCGGTCGACGTGGCGGCACGCGAGGTGCTGCTGATCTCGAAGCGACGCGTGCCGGCGCAACTGTTCTCGCTGCCGCTGGGGCCAGCTGCCGGCCTTCAGACCGCACGTCTGCGGGGCGAGCTGGCGGGCATCGTGCAGCCGACGCCTGCCGAGACGGCGGGCAACCCGCGCTTCGGCCGCTATCGCGCACAGATCACCGCCGCGGACCTTTCGTCTGATGCGCGCCAGCTGGCGGTGCTCAACTACCGCACGGCCTACGTCTATGCCCGCGTCGTGGGCGAAGACTGGGCCGAAGCCGTGACGCGGGATCCACAGCCCCTGCCCTTCGGCTGGCTGGCGCAAGCGGAAGCGATCGCGTTCGACGCGCAGGGCAGGCATCTGTGGATCACCAGTGAGCGGCTGCCGGCGCCCTTGATCGAGATTCCGGCACCCGCGCTGGACGAGTGAGTTGGGGCGCGGTGTGGTGACCGGGGCGAGCGCCCTAGACGCTCAGGGGCTTGGGTTTCGATGGCGGCTTGGCGTCGCTCGATATTGTAGGTGCGCGGCACGCGCACCCTATGCGGACCTTGGCTTGGGCTTTGGTTGGGGCTTGGCGTCGCTCGATATTGTAGGTGCGCGGCACGCGCACCCTATGCGGACCTTGGCTTGGGCTTTGGTTGGGGCTTGGCGTCGCTCGTGACTGTAGACCCAACCTCGCGCCTTGCCCGCGCGCGAGGTCATGCGGCGCCTAGTCCGCCTCGAAGCCGTTCGCGAACAGCGCGTCACCGAAGCCTGGCTCGGGGTTCCAGCCCTGCCCGCCCGCATAGGCTCTGAACACCAGTGCGCGGGTGGCGAACTCGGCGGCGACTTCTTCGGCGCTCAGCGGAAAGCCGGTCTGCCGCAGCGACAGATCGATCGGCTCACCCATCAGCGTGGTGCTGCCGAATTCGCGCCACCCGCTGGTGGCAGTTGGTACTGCCGGGTTGGGTGCGGGCTGGCCGTTGATGCCGGCGCCGGCCCATCCGATCGTGGCGATGTGAGGGCCCATCCGGTTGTTCACGAAGACGACATTGTCGAAATAGGTCGGGCTGCCGCCGCTGCGCGCGAGATAGCTGGCGCCGTCCGGCGGCACCGAAGCCTGTGGGCCGGGGCCCGGACCGCGGGTCAGGCGGCTGTTGAGGAAGACGAAGCCCTTGTCGCTGGCCTCGACCGTGCGCGCCTGCAGGACATAGCCGCCGTTCGCCGCATTGGTGGTGTCACCGACGCTGCGGATCTCGGACTCTTCGAACAGGCTGACCCGGTTGCCACCCCAGATGAAGTCGACGTTGCCTTCGATCAGGCTGCGATAGAACCAGGCGTAGGCCTTGAGCTGGACCGTGTCCTGTTCGCTGTAGAAGGCCGCCCGCTCGGCCACGAGACGGTGACTGCCGTCGCCGCTGTTGAAGTAGAGCGTCTCCGCCTGGCTGGGCGCGGCCGAGCGCAGGGTGGTGTTGCGCAGGCTGAGTTGTTCGATGCGCAGCCCATCGGCGTTCTCGATCAGCCACACCGCGCGGCCACCGTTGGCTGGACCCGCACCCGGCACGCGACTGGTGCCCGAACCGGGGTTGCGCGCCTCCGAGTTGAGGTAATGGATATGCACGCCATCGCGGCTGTCGCCGCGCAGCGTCAGGTTCGCCTTGCCGCGCAGATACAGCAGCTCCTCGTAGTTGCCGTCAGCGATCTCGATCCGCACGGGATCACCGCCCGGGAAGTTCGCCACCGCGTGATCGATGGCGCGCTGCACCGTGCGAAAGTGGGCAGGGCCGTCGTCATCGACCCGGATCAGCGCGCCAGCAGCGGGCGTCGGCCCGGTCGTGAAGCGCCAGCCGGAAGTGCGACCCATGCCGTTGAAGGCGGTGCCATTCAGGGCCGTGCCGTTGAACACGCCGTTGTCGACCACGACGTAGTACTCGGTCTCCGGCGCCAGCACGTGGCTGTGCGGGAACAGCGTGACCCGACTGCCCTGGATGCGCAGCGCGCTGCGGTTGACCACGCGCACGCGGTCCTGGCCAGGAAAGCCGAGTACGTCGACATCGCCCGTCAGCGGCAGGGTGTCGATCAGGGCATCGTCACTCATGCGCAGGATGCGGATGCTGCCGCCTGTGCCCAGTGTGGGTGGGCTGTCGAACTGCAGCTGCAGACGTGTGTCGAGGTGTACGCCGGTCGCAAGTGCCGCCGGCTGCACCACGCCGGCCAGGTTGTAGATCGTGGTCGGCTCGGCCAGCACGGTGGCCTGAAGCGCCACGCTCACGCTCGGGTCGGACCCGCTGCTGAAGGTGATCGAGGCGAGTCCCTCCGCCAACGGCGAGAGCGCAACCTGTGTGCCGTTGACCGCAAGGCTGACGATCGCCGGCGCGCTGGAGACCACACTGAACGTGTCGGGGCTGCCGTTTGCCGCCAGCGCGGCCACGTTGACCGTGTAGGGAGCGCTGCCGGCCTGGGCGGTCCAAGTCAGTGCCGGCGGATCCAGTGTGATCGAGGCCTGGCCCGGGGCCGGGCAGCTCGCGGTGGGTGTACTGCCCGCGTCGACCCGGAAGTTGTCGAGACTGACCGTGGCCCCGCTTTCGGTGCGCAGGTACAGGAAGGAGTTCGCACTGCCGACGCTGGAGGTGACCGAGACCACGGTGCGCGCGGCGATGCCTGACGCCGGCAGGTTGATCAGACGCGAGGCCTGGCCCCAGGGTGAGTTGGCGGCACCAGTGGTGTTGTTGTCGACGTACAGCTGCAGGTTGCCCACGCCCGAGGCCTGCAGCACGCAGAACGAGACGGTGTAGGTCTGTGAGAGATCGAAGATCCCCGGCGGTGCGCCGGCGGCCGTGCTGACCACGGTCGGCTGGGTGTTGCCGATCGTGAAGCGCGCGCCGATGAAGCTGAGCGCGCCATCGACGATCTGGATGGCGCTGGCGCCGCCCAGCGCGTGGTACATCGGAATCGCCGGGTCATCCGGCAGGGCGCGATAGGCCGCCGTCCGGAAACTCGCCGTAGTGGCGCCGTCGAAGTTTTCGGAAAACGGCAGATTCGAGCCGGCGTGCGCAGCCATCCCTCCCACCAGCAACAGCCCGCTGGCTGTCCACCTGTTCAGACGCGTTGCCATCCTCATTGAGTTCCCCTTTGTCGTTTACGGAGGTGTGGCAGCGAGCCCTGCGAGCGCGGCCATGGAAGACACCGGTGTCATGCGTTGACCCAGCGCGGGAAGCGCATTCACCCGACTCGCGCGATCACCGCGAACGGCGCCCGCGCGTCTTCGTGAACTCAGGCTCTGGCGCCCGAACCCTGCACGACTGCGCCCCCGAACCGCAGCGGCAGCGCTAGGTGCCGTCTCCGGTGCCGAGGCTGATTCCAGTTGCTACCGGTGTCAATTTGCAGTGCAGCAGAGATTCTGGAGCGGCCGTGTTTTCGAGGGCTCACCCATGCCGACGTCGGGCAAGAGGCTGCCGTCGTCCCCGATGCGCCAGCCTGGGGCTGCAGATGGGGCGGAAGATGCGGATGATCGGCGGGCCGAACATGCAAGACTCCGAGCATGCCTCTGGACACCCGCTCGCCCGCCCGACTGGTACTCGACACGAACGTGTGGCTTGACTTGCTGGTGTTCGCCGACCCTCGCTGCGCCTTGCTGAAGACCGAGATCGATAGCGCTCGCGCCTGCGTGCTGCTGGACCAGCACTGCCACGATGAGTGGCAGCGCGTGGTGAGCTATCCCGCCCTCCGTCTGGATCTCGTGCAACAGGCCGCGCTGGTGACGAAGCAGCGCGCGCTCTGCGAGTGGATCGAAGACGACCCCGGCAGACCGGCACCCGCGCTGCCGCGCTGCCGAGATCCGGACGATCAGCGCTTTCTGCAGCTTGCCTGGCGGGGCCGAGCCGACTGCGTACTCAGCCGCGACCTCGCGCTATTGGAGTTGGATGGGCGGTGTCGAAAGCGACAGCTCTTCGCGATCCTGAGCCCGCACGCGTGGCGTGGCCCGGCTTGACCCCGACAGTCAATCGACGTGGCTGCCCCCCCCACCAGGGCGAAGAAAGTTCAGGAGGGGCCGGACAGAAAGACAAAACGTGACAGTCAGCTGTCTCTGGATTCAGCAAACTCCCACGGCTGATCACACGCGCCGCCCGGCGCTCTCCTCACCCGCGCTTTCCAGGAACCGAACCCAATGCCTTTTGCACGCTTCGCCGGCCTCAGCCTTGGCCTGCTGCTCGCTTCCACCGTCCACGCCAGCGGTCCAGCGAACGACGCTGGCATCACGCCTGTTTCCAGAGCCCCCGATTTCAACCAGATCCGAGCCGTCTCCGGCACCGGCTCGTTCACCGGCGCGGAAGCCACGATGAGCCCGCGCTTCTTCCGGGCTGGCGTCCCCGGCGAAGCGTGTGCGACCTTAAGCAGCGGCAACTTCCAGTTCCAGGAGATTCCGATCCGCTCGGATGCGACCGGCAGCATTACCGCCAACTTCGATCCGGGCGCCACCTGCGGCACCGGCATTTTCGTCACCTTCCACACCGGCAACTTCAACCCTGCCAACATCTGCGAACGCTACGTCTGGAGCTTCGGTTCTTCGGCTGCCTTCAACGAGACGTTCACGGTGCCCGCCAACACCGACATGACGATGGTCGTGTCTGGCGTTGCCAATGCACCCGGCGTGGTGTGCGGCCCTTACACGTATTCGATGACAGGCGCCAATCCGCGCGGCAGTGTGTTCCCGCCGCCGGTGCCCCGCCCGGCCGTTGTTCCCAGCCTGGGAACGGGCGGCATGGCCCTGCTCGCCCTGGTTCTGGGCGCCCTCGGCATCGGCGCGCTGATGCGCCGCAAGTAAGGCTGCGCAGAGGGTCGAGCTGACCAGGAGGCCGCGGGCGATCCCCGCGGCCTCTTACGTTTCGGGCACCGGACCGCTCGCACCCACGGCAAGCGCCAACCGCCGCGGGAAGAGCGCGACGCAGAAGTGACTTCAGACCACACCTTCGAATTGCGCGGCCCGCTTGGGTGCACCATCGGCTTTCAGCGAGAATGCGCGACCTTTTTCCGAGAGACCCCGCATGAAGGCCAACGAAGTCAAGAAAGGCAATGTCGTCGAGCACAACGGCACGGTCTACCAGGTCCGCGACATCGAGCGCAGCGCGCCGACCGCACGCGGCGGCAATGTGACCTTCCGCTTCACGCTGTACAGCATTCCCGGCGGCGCCAAGTTCGACCTGAGCCTGCGTGCTGACGACGACCTGAAGGAACTCGACCTGGTGCGCCGCCCCTCGACCTTTTCCTACATGGACGGCGAGGCGTACGTGTTCCTCGACAGTGAGGACTACACCCCGTACCAGCTCGATCCCGATGTCGTCGGCGATGCCGCTGGCTACATCACCGAAGGCCTGGAAGGCTGCTACGTCGCCGTGATCGATGACCAGCCGGTGGCGCTGCAGCTGCCGCCCAGCGTGGTGCTGGAAGTGATCGAAACCGCGCCGGAGATGAAGGGCGCCACCGCCACCAAGCGGCCCAAGCCTGCCAAGCTGTCGACCGGCATCGAGATCCAGGTGCCGGAGTACATCACCAACGGCGAGCGCATCCTGGTCAGCACCAGCACCGGAGAGTTCGCGGGGCGGGCGGATTGAGGTCTGACCCACGGAGCTCGGCACCGTTGAAGCAAGCACGTTTCCTTGCGCGTCGGCCTGCCAGCGCTCGGCCGAATCTGCGCAC
>JBIJCA010000132.1:0-12051 GCA_044344935.1 Aquimonas sp.
GTTGGACGGACAGGATGCGAGCGACTTAGAGATGGTGACACTACGAGGTTGGAGGCTGTGCTTCGCCCGGACCCTCTCCCCCGACCCCTCTCCCAGTGGGAGAGGGAAGAGACGCTTCGCTTCTTGGATGTGGTGAAGAGAGCAGAGTGCGGCTTCGTTCCCTGCGCGAGTGAGCTCGTTCGCAGCGTGCTGCGAATCCCGGCCCTCGGGCACAGCCCTCGGGCGCTCATCGGCACGCGGACCAGTGGTCCGCAAGCGTGCCTCTTCGCTCCCGAATCCCCAATCCCAGCTCCTACTCATGCAACCCACACTCCCGCTTCAGCCCGAAGAACCGCGTGTCCTCCTCGCGCATGCCGTCGAGCAGGGGGCGGGTGGTGTGGGTATCGCCGATCGAGACGTAGCCCTGCTCCCAGAGCGGGTGGTAGGGCAGGCCGTGCTGGGCCAGGTAGCGGCCGACGTCGCGGTCGCTCCAGTCGATGATGGGATGCAGCTTGAAGCGGCCTTCGCGGCGCTGCAGCACCGGCGTGCTGCTGCGGCTCTGCGACTGGCTGCGGCGCAGACCGGCAAACCAGGTGCCGACCCCGAGTTCGCGCAGGGCGCGCTGCATCGGTTCGGTCTTGTGGATGCGGTTGTAGCGATCGATGCCGTCCAGGCCCTGCTCCCACAGGCGGCCGTGGCGGGCTTCGATCCAGGCCGGTGAGCGTGCGCTGCGTTCGATGTGCAGGTTGAGTGTGAGGCGTTCGCTCAGGTCATCGATGAACTGGTAGGTCTCCGAGAACAGGTAGCCGGTGTCGACCACCACCACCGGCAGGCCGGGCCGATGCGCGTTCAGCAGGTGCAGGCTGACGGCGGCCTGCGCGCCGAAACTGGACGACAGCGCGTGATTTCCGGGCAGATGTTCCAGCGCGAAACGGATGCGCGCGTCGGCGTCGAGGCCTTCCAGCCACTGGTTGAGGCGGTCGAGTGCGGCGCCATCGTCGTCGGCCGCGGCCGCGACGAGCGCGTCGAGCTCGGTCGGTGCGGTGTTGACGCGGATCGCCTGCGCGCTCATGCGGCCAACACCTTGCGCACCAGCACGGGCTCCGGCGGCAGCAGATTCGCGCGCAGCAGGAAGTCGCCAAAGTGTTCTCCGGCAGAGCGTTCGGCGGCATAGCGGGCGATCAGCGGATCGAGCGCGACAAGGATCTCGGCCTCGGTGATGTTTTCGCGGTACAGGCGATTCAGGCGCTGGCCACGGTGATCGGCGCCGAGCATCAGGTTGTAGCGGTCCGGCGCCTTGCCGACCAGTGCGATCTCGCCCAGATACGGTCGCGAGCAGCCATTGGGGCAGCCGGAGATGCGCAGCAGGATCGACTGCTCGCCGACGCCGTGACGGTCGAGCAGGGCCTGCACCTTGTTCAGGGCTTCATCGAGATAGCGCTCGGCCTCGGCCATCGCCAGACCGCAGGTTGGCAGCGACACGCAGGCCAGCGCCTCGCGCTTGAGCGCACTGGTCTCCAGCGCCTCCAGCAGGCCGTAGCGCCGCAGCAGGGCATCGATACCTGCGCGGCGTTCTGCTGCGATGTCGGCGACCACCAGATTCTGGTTCGGGGTCATGCGGAAATGCCCGCGATGCAGCTTGGCGACTTCGCGCAGGCCGGTCAGGTGCAGGCGGTCGGCGCTGTCCTGGATACGCCCGGCGGGAATGCGCAGGGTCAGATGCCAGCGGCCGTTGTCGGCTTCGACCCAGCCGAAGCGGTCGCCGCTGTGGGCGAACTCGAAGGCGCGCGGCGGCAGCAGTGTCACGCCCGAGCGACGCTCGACCTCGGCGCGGAAGACGTCGAGCCCGTGCTCATCGATCGTGTACTTGAGGCGCGCGCGCTTGCGGGTGGCGCGGTTGCCGAGGTCGCGCTGGGCGGTGACCACGGCCTCGCCGACGGGGATCACGTCGTGGGGAGAAATGAACCCGAGGACGTCGGCGAGGCGTGGATAGGTTTCGGCGTCGCCATGGGTGCTGCCCATGCCGCCGCCGACGGTGACGTTGTAGCCGGCGAGTTCGCCGTGCTCGATCACGGCGATGAAGCCGAGGTCCTGGCTGAACACGTCGACGTCGTTGTGCGGCGGGATCGCGAAGCCGATCTTGAACTTGCGCGGCAGGTAGGTCGGCCCGTAGATGGGCTCGCCCTCGTCGCCGGCGACGCGCTCCTCGTCGAGCCAGATCTCGTAGTAGGCGCGGGTGTTCGGCAGCAGGTGCTCGGACAGCGCCGCGGCCTGCCGGTAGACCGTGTCGTGCAGCGCGGACAGCAGCGGGTTGGCTGCCACCGCGACATTGCGGTTGACGTCGCCGCAGGCGGCCAGCGTGTCGATCAGCGTGGCGTTGATCGCCTGCATGGTCGCCTTCAGATCGCGCTTGATCACGCCATGGAACTGGAAGGCCTGGCGGGTGGTGATGCGCAGGCCGCGCTCGGCATAGGTGGTGGCGATGGCATCGAGCTTCAGCCACTGCTCGGGGGTGATGACGCCGCCCGGCGTGCGCGTGCGGATCATGAAGCTGTGCGCGGGTTCGAGCTTGGCGCGGCGGCGCTCCTCGCGGATGTCGCGGTCGTCCTGCTGGTAGCTGCCGTGGTACTTCAGCACCACCTGGTCGGTGTCTCGCAGGGCGCCGGTCACCGGATCGGCAAGACTCTCCTCGACCGTGCCGCGCAGGCCGCGGCTGGCGCGCTTGATGTCTTCGACGGAATGACTGGCCATGGCAAGACCTCAGTAGACGTCGCGGGCGTAGCGCCCGGACTGCTGCAGCTGGTGGAGGGCCTCGCTTGCGGCCTCCGCGTCGCCGAGGCGCTGGGCGTACAGGTCGAGCAGGGTCTGCTGGATGTCGCGGCCGAGCGCCAGGCTGCCGCAGACGTACAGATGCGCGCCGCCGTCGAGCCACTCGAACAGACGCGCGGCCTGCTCGCGCAGGCGCTGCTGCACGTAGACGCGGGGCTTGGCGTCGCGCGAAAAGGCGAGATTGATGTGCTGCAGCGCGCCGCGGCGCTGGTGCTCCTGCCATTCGGTCTGGTAGAGGAAGTCGTCGCGCAATGTTCGCGCGCCGAACAGCAGCCAGTGCCGACCCGCAGCGCCTTCCGCCACGCGCTGCTGGACGAAGGCGCGGTAGGGCGCAACGCCGGTGCCGGCGCCAAGCATGATCAGATCGCGTGAGCCGTCGACGGGCAGGCGGAAGCGCGGGTTCTCCTCGACAAACACGCGCGCGCGCGCGCCGGGCTCCAACTGGGCCAAGTGGTGCGAGGCGATGCCGAGCCGCAGGGGGTCAGCATCTTCGGCGCCGACCACGTCCACCGTCAGATGCACTTCGTCGGCATAGGCCAGCGGACTCGATGCGATCGAGTACAGGCGCGGGGCCATCGGCCGCAGTGCGCGCACGAAGGCTTCGGCCGTCCAGTTGCCCGCCCACTCGCGCAGCACGTCGATCAGCTGGTGGCTCGACAGCAGGGCCGACAGCGACGCGGCCTCGGCCGGTTCCAGCAGGCTGCGCAGCTCGCTGTGCTTCGATACCGCGCCCAGCGCAACCAGCAGCGGCTTGGCCAGACGGGTGAGCTCGCGGTGCTCGCCCAGCCACTGGCGCAGCGGGCGCTCGACACCGTCCAGCGCGAGTGCCGCATCGCCCTCAAGCTTGGTGAGCTGCAGCACCGCCTCGACAAGCGCTGGCGGGTTCGGCGCCCACACGCCCAGCGCATCGCCCGGCGCGTAGTGCAGGCCCGAGCCGGCCAGGCTGAACTCCAGGTGGCGCACGTCGCGCTGGCTGCCGCGGCCGGTGAGGCGCACCTGCTCAATCAGCTCGGCGGCGTAGGGCTGTTCGCGGGTGTGCAGGGCCGCAGCGACGGCTGGACGCAGCGGGATGACCGCGGCCGAGTGCGGGGCGGGCGCCACGGGAAACAGTTCGGCGGCCAGCGCCTTCAATGCATCAACAGCGCGCGTGCGCCACGGCGTGGCGGCGGCTTCGATGTCGACATCAGCCTCGCCCGCCGGCAGCTGACGGCGGGCGCCCAGCTCGGCGAGCCGCGCATCGATCTGACGGCCGGTCTCGCAGAACTTGGGGTAGCTGCTGTCGCCCAGGCCGAGCACCGCGTACTTGAGCTCGGGCAGCTTGGGCGCGCGCCGGCTCAGCAGGAACTCGACGAAGCCCAGCGAATCCTCCGGCGGCTCGCCCTCGCCCTGGGTGCTGATGACGACCCAGAGCAGGCGCTCGTCCTTGAGCTCGCGCGTTGCGTAGGCATCCGCGCGCAGCAGGCGCACCGCGAAGCCGGCGGCTTCGGCGGCGGCGGCCAGTGCCTCCGCCGTGCGCTTGGCATTGCCGGTCTGGCTGCCGTACAGCACGGTCAAGCGTGGCAGCGAACGCGCTTCGCTCTGCGGCGCAGCGCTCGCGCCAGCCAGCCCGCCGCGGGCCAGACCCGCCGCATAGCCGGACAGCCACCACAGGCTGGCCGGATCAAGCCCATCCAGCGCGCGCGCGATCGGCGCCAGCGTGGTGGCGGCAGGCAGGGGCAGGGTGCCGAGGTCGGGCAGGGCGGTCAGCGCGGTCATGGGCGCGTCGATCCAGAAAGCGGGCCTGCACTCTCGCAATCGCGCCGACCGGACAGAAACGCGGATCCGCACCTTGCATAGTCCGGAACGGACCTAAGCCGGACGTTTCGCGCTGCGCCTCGGGGGTGCGGCGCCAGCGACGGCGCGCCGATGCGAACGGGTTCCAGATCCTTCCCCGCGAGCCCGCGAATGTGCGATTGCGACACCGATGAAACCTGCGGAACGAGCCGCGTACGCGGCAAGGAGCTGAACGCCGCTCGTTTCTTCACCCGTCTCCGACAAATTGCTGCAGCCGCGTGGACTTACGGCACAGGCTGCGGAGGCCGGCGCGAATCATGCTTCACATCCGTGGAAGCCGGGGTCCGGCGCGTGCCCGCCTCGGCGTCCTGCCGGCCCGAAGCCGCGTCCGCCCGACTTCATCGCCGCGTCGCCGCTCTCCCCGCCGCTGCCGGCCCGAATCAACGCCCCCGAGGTTCGCATGCTCCAGGCTTCATCTCCTCTTCGCCGTCGCGCTGTCGCGCCCCTCCTGTCCGCTCTCGTGGTCGCCCTCGCACTCGCGGGCTGCGGCGGTGCCGATGCGCCGGGGGCCGGCCCGGGCGCCGGCATGCCGCCCGCCGTGGTCACCACCCGCACCGTGGAAATGCAGCCCTGGGTCGATGTGATCGAGGCCTTGGGCACCGCGCAGGCGCGCGAGTCGCTGACCATCACCGCCAAGGTCACGGAAACCGTGGACTCGGTGAAGTTCGAAGACGGTGACCGGGTGGCGGCCGGCGATATCCTGGTGGATCTGTCCGGGCGCGCCGAGGTGGCCAACCTCGAAGAAGCGCAGGCCACGTTCAAGGAAGCGCGCCAGCAGTACGAGCGTCTGGTCGGTCTGGTCGAGAACGGCACCGTACCGCGCAGCCAGCTCGACACCCAGGTCGCCGCCCGCGACGCCGCCCGCGCCCGCGTCGAGACCATCCGCGCGCGGCTGGCCGATCGCGTCATCGTTGCCCCTTTCGACGGCGTCCTCGGTTTCCGCCAGGTCAGCCCCGGCACCCTGGTGACCCCGGGCACGCCGATCGCCACACTCGACGACGTGTCGGTGATCAAGCTCGATTTCTCGGTGCCGGAGACCTTCCTGTCGGCGATCGCCGCAGGGCAGGTGGTGCGTGCGCGCAGCGCGGCCTACCCCGACCGGGATTTCACCGGCACGGTCGCCACCGTCGGCTCGCGCGTCGACCCCGTCACCCGTGCGGTCACCGTGCGCGCCGACTTCGCCAACCCGGACGGTGAGATCCGGCCGGGCATGTTGATGACCGTGCGGGTCGAGAAACCCACCCGGCAGACCGTGGTGATCCCCGAGCTCGCGCTGCTGCAGATCGGTGGGCAGAGCTTCGTGTACGCGGTCGGCGAAGGCGATACGGTGCAGCGCGTCGACGTGCGCTCGGGTGCGCGCCGCGCCGGCGAGGTCGAGATCGTCGAAGGCCTCGCCGCCGGCACCCGCATCGTGGTCGAGGGCACGGTCAAGCTGCGGCCCGGCGCGCGCATCGCCGAAGCGCCGGCCGCTGCCGTCGCCGCGCAGGCCGGTGGAGGTCTCTGACGATGGTGCTCTCCGACATCTCCATCAAGCGCCCGGTGCTGGCCACCGTGATGAACCTGCTGCTGGTCGTGCTCGGTGTGATGGCCTACGGCACGCTGAGCGTGCGCGAGCTGCCCGACATCGATCCGCCGATCGTCTCGGTGGAGGTGGTCTATACCGGCGCCTCGGCGGCTGTGGTCGAGACCCGCGTCACCCAGATCCTCGAAGATGCGGTCAGCGGCATCGAGGGGATCGAGTCGGTCGACTCGCGCAGCCGCAACGGCGCCAGCAACGTCACCATCGAGTTCGGCCTGGGCCGCGATATCGAAGCGGCCACCAATGATGTGCGCGACGCCATCAGCCGGGTCCTCGACCGTCTGCCCGACGAGGTCAACGCGCCGCAGGTGGCCAAGGTCGAGGCCGACTCGCAGCCGATCATCTGGCTGAACATGAACTCCGACCGGCTCGACACGCTGGAGCTCACCGACTACGCCAACCGCTACATCACCGACAGCCTGTCCGCGCTCGATGGCGTGGCCGCGGTGCGCGTCGGCGGCCAGCAGCGTTACGCCATGCGGGTGTGGCTGGACCGGCAGGCGCTGGCCGCGCGCGGGCTCACCGTCAATGACGTCGAGAGCGCGTTGCGCCGCGAGAACATCGAGTTGCCGGCGGGTCGCCTGCAGTCGCAAACCCGTGACTTCACCCTGCGCGTCAACCGCGGCTATCGCGAGGCTGACGATTTCGCGCGGCTGTCGCTGGCCAAGGGCGAGGACGGCTACGTGGTGCGGCTGGGCGATGTGGCCCGCGTCGAACGCGCCTCCAGCGAGCGGCGCGCCTACTTCCGCGGCAACGGCCAGCCCAATCTCGGTCTGGGCATCGTCAAGACCTCGACCGCCAACAGCCTCGACGTGGCGACCGCCGTGCGCGCCCAGGTCGAGCGGATCCAGCGCACCTTGCCCGAGGGCATGAGCCTGATCGTGGCCTTCGACACCACCATTTTCATTGACGAGGCCCTGAAGCGCGTGCAGTGGACGCTGATCGAGGCGATGGTGCTGGTGCTGATCGTGATCTACCTGTTCCTCGGCAGCGCGCGCGCGGCCCTGATTCCGGCGGTGACTGTTCCGGTCTGCCTGATCGCCGCCTTCATGGCGCTGTCGGCGTTCGGCTTCTCGATCAACCTGCTGACCCTGCTGGCGCTGGTGCTGTGCATCGGCCTCGTGGTCGATGACGCCATCATCGTGCTGGAGAACGTTCAGCGACGCGCCGATCTGGGCGAGCCGCCGCTGCTGGCCGCGAAGCGCGGCACCGCGCAGGTCGCGTTCGCGGTGATCGCCACCACCGCGGTGCTGGTGGCGGTGTTCCTGCCGGTCGCCTTCATGCAGTCGAACGCCGGCCGTCTGTTCCGCGAGCTTGCGGTGGCGCTGTCGGCGGCGGTGGCGATCTCCAGCTTCGTGGCGCTGACGCTGACGCCGATGATGTGCTCGAAGCTGGTGCGTCCGAACCAGAAGCACAACCGCTTCAATCAGGTCTTCATCGGCTTCATCGATCGCGTGAGCCACACCTATGCCCGTCTTGTGGGGGGCATGGTCCGTCTGCGCCGGGGCGCGCTGTGGCTGGGCCTCACGGTTACCTTCGGCGTGGTCGGCGGCGCTTCGGTGATGCTGTTCAACAGCGTGCCCAGCGAGCTCGCGCCCGATGAGGACCGCGGCAGCTTCTTCGTCAGCATCCAGGGCCCGGAAGGGGCCGGCTTCGACTACACCGTGGGCCAGGTGCAGCTCATCGAGGACAAGCTGAAGCCCTGGATCGCCGAAGACGGCCCGGTCGAGCGCATCAACACCCGCGTGCCGGGTGGGTTTGGCGTCAGCGAAGAGATGCACACGGGCTTCGCGATCGTGATCCTGAAGGACTGGGCCGAGCGCAGCATGAGCACGGGCGAGGTGATCGATGGCTTCCGCGCCGACTTGAACAGCATCGCCGGCGTGCGCGCCTTCGCCCAGGGCCGCGGTGGCGGTCTCGGCGGCGGCCGCGGGCAGCCGCTGCAGTTCGTGCTTGGCGGGCCGACCTACGAGGAGCTGGCCGACTGGCGCGACCGCATGCTGGCGCGCATCGAGGGCAATCCCGGCATCTTCGCCGCCGACTCCGACTACCAGGAAACCCGTCCGCAGATCCGCATCGACATCGACCGCGCGCGCGCCGCCGACCTCGGCGTCTCCGTGCAGGAAATCGGCCGCACCCTGGAAACCCTGATGGGTTCGCGCCGCGTTACCACCTATGTCGAGGACGGCGAGGAGTACGACGTCGTGCTGCAGGCCGACGAGGCCTCGCGCGCCAGCCCCACCGACCTGACCGGGGTGTATGTGCGCTCCGAGCGCTCGCGCGAACTGATTCCGCTGTCCAACCTCGTGACCCTGTCCGAGCTGGCCGAGCCGGGCAGCTTCAACCGCTTCAACCGGCTGCGCGCGATCACCATCTCCGCCAACCTCGCCGAGGGCTATACCCTGGGAGAGGCCCTGCAGTGGGTGGAACAGACCGCACGCGAGGAGCTGCCCGACTACGCCCAGCTCGACTACAAGGGTGGCTCGCGCGAGTTCGTCAAGGCCAGCGGCAGCGCGCTGGCGACCTTCGCGCTCGCCCTGCTGGTGGTGTACCTGGTGCTGGCCGCCCAGTTCGAGAGCTTCATCCATCCGCTGGTCATCATGTTCACCGTGCCGCTGGCGGTGCTGGGTGCGCTCGGCGGGCTGTGGCTCACCGGCGGCACGCTCAACCTGTTCAGCCAGATCGGCATCGTCATGCTGGTCGGGCTGGCGGCGAAGAACGGCATCCTGATCGTCGAGTTCGCCAACCAGCTGCGCGACGAGGGCAGGCATGTGCTGGATGCGATCGTCGAGTCGGCCTCGGTGCGCCTGCGCCCGATCCTGATGACCTCGATCGCCACGATCGCTGGTGCGGTGCCGCTGGTCACGGCCGGCGGCCCGGGCTCGGCCAGCCGCGCCACGATCGGCGTGGTGGTGATCTTCGGCGTGGCCTTCTCGACCCTGCTGTCGCTGTTCGTGGTGCCGGCCTTCTATGCGCTGCTGGCGCCGTTCACGCGCTCACCCGAGGCCCTGGGTCGCCGGCTGGATGAACTGGAAGAGCAGGTCGCACCGGTCGGTGGCCACGCATGAGCCGCGAAGGTGAGGATGGCGGCAAACGCTCGCCCTGGGGCCGGCCGAAGCCCGCGGGTCCTGCGGCCGCTGGCGGCGCTGACCGCAAAGGCCCGGCGCGCGCGCCGGGTGATGCCGCTGTGCGCGGGGCTCGCCCGGAGACGCGCGAAGGCGATCGTGCGTCGGCGTCACGCGCTGCGACGGGCGCGGAACGCGGCCCTGCTCGACCGACGCGCGAAGCCGTCGTCGAACCGCGCGGCAGCGCGCGTGGGCCCTGGCAGGGCGGCGCGGCCAGCCGCAGCGAAGGTTCGCGCGAACTAGCTGCGGCGCAGAACGAGCCGCGCGCTGACAGGTCGCGCTCCACCGACCGAGCGCCGCGCGCGCACGCTGGCGCCGAGCGACGCGGGCCGCCACGTGAGCGCGGCGGTGCACCTGAGCATCGGCGCCCGTCCGCGGGCGAGCGCCATCACGACGGTGCCGCCGAGCGCCTGTCCGCGGGCTTCATCGCGCGCGGTGCGGAGCAGAAGATCTGCGGCCTGAATGCAGCCCGAGCCGCCTTTGCGGCGCGGCCTGAGGCGCTGCGCAAGGTCTATCTGAGCGAGGCCCGGATCGGCACCCTGCGCGAACTGCTGGCCTTCTGCGTGGCCAATCGGCTCGGCTACCGCGTGGTCGAAGACGAGGAGCTGGAGCGCATCAGCGGCAGCAGTCATCACGAGGGCGTCTGCCTGCAGATGCTGCCGCGCCCCGAGCTGGATCTGGACACCCTGCTGCAGCGCCTGCCGCGCAGCGGTCCGGTGCGACTGCTCTGGTTGGATGGCGTCGGCAACCCGCACAACCTCGGCGCGGTGCTGCGCTCGGCGGCGCACTTCGGTGTGCATGCGGTGCTGCTGCCGCCGCAGACCACGCTGACTCTGTCGGCGGCGGCCGCGCGGGTGGCCGAGGGCGGCGCTGAACACGTGCCGCTGGTGCAACTCGCGGGGCGCGGCGCGAACGCCGAATTCGGCGCTCTGGAAGCCTTGGCGGACGCCGGATTCGTGACCCTGGCGACGCTGCCGTCGGACGCGCCCGATCTGTATGCGTTGCCGCTGCCGCAGCGCGCCGTGTTCGTACTCGGCGCCGAGGGCGAGGGCATGCAGAAGCGGCTGGTCGATCAGTGCGATCGCAGGGTCTGCATTCCCGGCAGCGGCCGCGTCGAGAGCCTCAACATCGCCAATGCGGTGGCCGTGCTGCTGGCAGAACACTGGCGCCAGCACTCCCCGCGTTGAGCGCGGCTACAGCAGCTGGTCGGGCGAAAACTCGACGGCGGCCGGCAGTGACTGCGCGCGTGCGATCGACTGCGCGAGCAGACGGTCGGCGGCGACCGGGCCGAGCGCGTCGCAGGCGGCGACGTAGAGGCCCTGCACCAGCATCTTCAGCGACGCGTCGGTCATGCCGCCCAGCAGACTGTCATCCACCGCGCCGGCGCGCGCCCAGTTGAGCGCGCGCAGGTGATCCGAGCTCGCCAGGCGGGTCTGACGGAACGCGTCGGTGAGGATCTCGCCGATCACCTCCGGCTTGCTGCGCAGCTGCGCGCGGACCGGGCTCAGCAGCGAGCGCGCGACCGCACCGGTCACCAGGGCGGCGGCTGTGGGTGGAAGCGCCGAGGCTGCGATGTCCACGGTGGGCGGCGCAGAGGCGGCGGGTGCGTCCGCGGTTGCGATGGTCTCCGTCGTGGCGTCGACAAGTTCGTTCGGGTACGGCTCCAGCTGATCGTAGGGCTGGGCCAGCAGCTCGAAGATCCGTCGGGTCAGCAGCATCCGCTCGGAGTCATCGAGCGCCGCCTGTTCGGCGCACACCCGCACGTAGCGGGTCACCACGAAGTGCGGTTGACCGGCGAAGTCGCGCTCCCAGACCCGGAAGCAGGCCGGAATGAGCGCGGGACGGGAGCCCAGCACCGAGCGCAGCGCCGTGTAGACCGCGCGGCGCCGCTGGTTGAGTTTCGAGCTTTCCACGGGGGCGGTGGTCATGCTCAGGCGCCCGGAGGCGTATCCATGTCGCGGTGGGTGCGGGCCGACATGAATTCGGGGTAGCCGAGTTCGTAGTGCTCGGTGTAGTCGAGGCCGGCGCGCTCATGCTCGCCCGGTGCGCGCAGGCCCACGAAGACGTCGATCGCCTTGAACACGATCCAGCCGGCGCCGAAGGCCCACACCGCGGCGGTGGCCGCGCCCAGCGCCTGCACGCCGATGCGGTCCGGGTTCAGCGGGTCACCGGCGAACAGCACGCCGGTCATCACGGTGCCCCACAGCCCGCAGAAGGCGTGCACCGGCACTGCGTCGACCACATCGTCGATGCGCAGGCGCTGCAGCAGCGCGCTGCCAAGCACCACGATCAGGCCTGCGCTCAGGCCAACCAGTACCGCGCTGCCGGCGTCCAGATACTTGGCACCCGCCGTGACGCTGACCAGGCCGCCGAGCGCGCCGTTGATGACGGTGCTCATCATCAGCGGCTTGCGGCGCAGCACCAACAGCGCAATCGAGCCGAGGATGCCGGCCGCCGCGGCGAGGTGGGTGTTCAGCACGATCCGGCCGAGATCCGAGAAATCCGCCTCGGCCGAGCCGCCGTTGAAACCGAACCAGCCGATCCACAGCAGGAAGGCGCCGAGCGCGGCCAGTGGCAGGCTGTGGCCCGGGATCTCGCGCACGCTGCCGTCGCGGCCGAAGCGGCCGATGCGCGGTCCCAACACGAGACACGCCGCCAGCGCGACGAAACCGCCGACCGTGTGCACTGCGGCGCCGCCGGCGGAAT
>JBIJCA010000315.1:0-4804 GCA_044344935.1 Aquimonas sp.
AACGAATGCGCTCGGCCACCGCGCCGCTGATGATGGTCGCGGCGGTAGCGGCGAACAGGGTCTGGAACAGCACGTTGACCAGGCCGTCGCCGCTGGCGGGCATGAATCCGGTGGTGCCGAACCAGCCGCTGGGGTTGTTGCCGAACAGCAGGCCGAAGCCCACCATCCAGAATGCGAGCGAGGTGATCGCGCAGTCCGTGAAATTCTTCATCAGAACGTTGACGGCGTTCTTGCTGCGCGCGAGGCCGCTTTCAAGAAAGGCGAAGCCTGGCTGCATCATCAGCACCAGCCCGCAGCAGACTGCCACCCAGACCAGCTGAAGCGTGGCGGCGGGAATCGATTCGATAGTCTGCGCCGCAGCGGGCGTCGCGACGGCCAGGGCGAGCGCGCCCACGATTGTTCGGGTCAACATCACCAAGAGCCCCCTGTTTGGAAACCGGCTGCCAAGGCTGCGCGCCGGCGGCGCAGACTGCGTCAGCGAGCGCACAATTCACACCAGCGGATACCGCCTTGCGCCAGCGCTGTCAACCGCAGCAGCGTGCTGCATTGCGACGTCGCCAGGGCGCTGCTGCGTCAGGTGCGCTCCGCGGTCGCGGCCGCGGAGCGAGTATTCCCGATCCACAAGGCTATCGATTGCAAACAGTCGATGGTGAGACGGGCAGGTGCACTGCGCCGGCATTGACGATCTTTGACGCGCCCGGTCGCAGGCCCGGCGCCGCGCCGCAGGCGACGTCCGATGCCACCCGGGCGACGTGCAGCAACGCGTCAGCGCTCGAAGCCGTTGGCGAACAGTCGCACCTCCGGCGGGGCGAAGGCGGCGCTCGCAAAGTCATGATCGCTGGCGCCAGCGAAGCGGCTGCGACCGTTGAGCGGGAAGCGCGAACCCTTGAGGCGCCGGTCCCGCAGGATCGCCAGCGGGGCGGGGCGCCACCCGGCGGCGCGGAGCAGGGCCATAGGGTGGGTCTTGACCCACTCCAAAACGAAGCGCCAGCCCATAGGGTGGGTCTTGACCCACCGGCGCCGGGCGAAGATCGCCCCAAGCGCGGGCGATTCCTGCAAGGCCTTCGGCTCGTCCACCGCGGGCTGCGGCGCGTGCGACCTGCACTTTGCGCCGAGGCATGTGCGGGGTCGATCCGCGGCGGTGAAGTCCGTGGCCACGGTGGGTCTAGCCTCACCCTATGGCGTGCGTCCCGCCGCGGTGGCCAGGGCCAACTCTTCGGCGCTCGCGTGCGTCAGCGGGCTGTCCTCGCCGAGGCTGGCGCGTCGCTGTGCGAGCACGCTTTCGAGCAACTCGATCGCCCGCGCGCGCGGCGACTCGGCCTGCGCGAGCAGGGCCAGCGCGAGCTCGCGTTCGGCTTCCGCACGACGCGGGCCGCCGTTCGGCGAGATGCTGTCGCGGTATTCGCTGACCACGACGTCGGCGACCTCGATGGCCTTGTCGACCCGACCGGCAAGCCGCAGCGCGCGCGCCTGGATCACCCGCGTCCACACCGTGCCCTGGCCAAGCTCGGCCGCCAGCCCAAGGCCCTCCTCGATCAGCGGCAGGGCCTCAGGCGCTTGCTGCGCGGCAACCCGCGCCAGCGCCAGCGAATTGAGCTGCGCCGACAGCCGCGCCGGATCGTTCAGGGCGCGGCTCTGCGCGACCAGCGACTGCAGCGTATCCAGCCCGGCCTCGACCTCACCGACCTCGACCTGGGCCATGGCCTCGGCCTCCAGCGCGTTGCGGGTCTTGTGAGAGTCAGCGCCGAAGGCGCGCTCGAAGAGCACCCGCGATTCGCCGAAGCGCTGGCGTGCGAGGACGAATTCGCCGCGGCGGAAGCTGACCATGCCCCATCCGAACAGGGCTTCGCCGCGCAGCGAATCGCGGTCGTGCACTGCGCCCAGCGTCTGCCAGAGCGCTGCGTACTCGGCGTCGGCCTCGCCCAGCGCGCCGGCGCCGATCAGCAGGCCGCAGAGCATCATCCGCGACCACTGGCTGCGCGCATGCGCCGGGCCGAGGCGTGCTTCGACCAGTGCGATCACCTCGCGCTGGCGGGCCAACGCGCGCGGGGTTTCGAGCAGGCCGCGCAGGGCCTCGACCTCGGTCTCGTACAGCTGAAGGCGCAGGCCCAGCGGTGCCTGCGCGTCGAGCTGGCCCAGCGCCTGTTCGACCGCGGCCACCGCGTCGCGCGGTCGTCCGGCCTGCATCTGCGCGCGCGCGGCGAGCGCCAGCAGCTCGGCGCGCGTCGCGGCGTCGGCCCAGGCGCCGGCCTGCAGGTAGGGCGCGAGCAGGTCGAGTGCCTCCTGCGATTTCGAGCCGGCCAGCAGCAGCTGGCTGCGCAGCTCGATCTCGCGCAGGTCGGGGGCGTCGGGCGCGGCGTCGACGGAAGGCAGCGGCAGGGCGACCAGACGCTCAATCCCGCCATCGATCTGGTCCGAGGCCAGCGCCAGGGCCGCCAGATCGAGCTGCAGGCGGCGCGTCTCGGCGCTGTCCAGCGCGACCGTGGCGGCCAGCGCGTCGGCTTCGTCCAGCAGACGCCGCGCCTCATCGAGCTGATCCAGACCGAGATGCGCGCGGGCCAGATCCTGCAGCAGCAGCAGGCGCGAGCGCGGGTCGAGTGCGGCATCGGCGCGCAGGCGTTCGGCGCCGCGCGCCAGCACCTCGGCCAGCGTGGGCGCGGTGGCCTGCTGCAGCAGCGGATCGGCCGCGCTGAACACCTCGCCGAGAAAGCGCCGCGCGGCCTCGGCCTGGGCCGCGCGTTCGGCGGCGCGCTGCGCCTGCCACAGGCTGCTGGACACGCCGGCCACCACCGCCACCAGCGCCAGGCCGAGGCTGGCGCTGGCCAACGGCTGCCGCCGCATCCACTTGCCGAGGCGCTGCGGCCACGGGGTCGGTCGGCTCAACAGTGGGCGCTGCTGCAGCCAGGCGCGCAGATCTGCCGCGAACGCCGCCGCGCTGGGGTAGCGGTCTTCCGGCAGTGGCTGCAGTGCCCGGCTGAGGATCAGCTGCAGATCACCGCGCAGCAGCCGGCGCAGCGGGGCTGCAGCCAGCGCGTAGCGGACCGCCGGTTCGCCGCTGCGGGTCCAGGCCCGCCACAGCGAATCCGGTGCGCTGCGCGCCGACACGGCGCTGGCCCCGGCGAAAGGCGAACGTCCGCACAGCAGCTCGAACAGCAGCAGGCCGGCCGAGTAGACGTCGGCGGCGACGCCGGCCGGTTCGCCCGCCAATTGTTCGGGCGCCGCATAGCGCGGGGTCAGCGGCGCCGGCAGGCGGGTGCGGGTCAGGGCCGCATCGGCCTCGCTGTCGTCCAGCAGCCGGGCGATGCCGAAGTCGAGCAGCTTGACCCGGCCGCCGCTGTCGACCATGACGTTGCCGGGCTTCAGATCGCGATGCACCACCAGCTGCCGGTGCGCATGGTCGAGCGCGTCCAGCATCTGCAGCAGCAGCCGCACCCGTGCCTGCGGGTCGAGCTGCCGACTCTCGCAGTGCTCGCCCAGTCGCTCGCCCTCGACGTACTCCAGCGCCAGCCAGGGCGCGCCGCTGGCGTCCATGCCGGCGTCGATGAAAGCGGCGATGTGCGGGTGCTGCAGGCGGGCGAGGATGCGTCGCTCGCGCAGGAAGCGGGCGGTGAGCTCGGCGCCGAGGCCGTGACGGATGCGCTTGATCGCGGCGCGCTGGGTGACCCCGCCCTCGTTGCGCTCGGCCAGCCAGACTTCGCCCATGCCGCCTTCGCCGAGCCGGCGCAGCAGGCGCCAGGGACCGACCGGATCGCCCTCGCTGGAAACCGACGGCGGAAGGCCGTTGGACTCGGTGAACGCATCGGCGCCCACGGCCTGCGCCGCCGCGCCCTGCCCCAGGGCACTGTCGGCGCGGGCATGCGCGCGCAGCAGCACGTTCAGCCGCGGCAGCAGATGAGCGACGGCAGGATCGTGAGCCAAGGCCTCAAGCTCGGCCTCCCGGACGGAGGGCTCAAGCTCGGCCAGCCGCTCGAACAGTCCGGCCAGCGCGGCCCAGTCGGTCTCGGTGCTCACGCGCCCTCGTCGAGCTCGGCCAGCAGGAAGGCGCGCGCCAGATCCCAGCCGCGGCGCACGCTGCGCTCGCTGATGCCGAGCGCTTCACCGGTTTCGACGAAGCTCATGCCGGCGAAGAAGTAGGCCTCGACAATGCGCACGAGTCGCGGATCACGGCGTTCGAGTTTCTGCAGGGCCTGGTCGATGGCCAGCAGGTCGGGGCCATCAGCGGCCGGCAGGGCGGTGCCGAGAGTGACCGCGATCCAGTCGCCGCCGCGCTTCTGCGCACCGCGCTCGCGGGCCAGGTCGACCAGTACCTGACGCATCGCGCGCGCCGCCAGGTTCATGAAGTGCGCGCGGCTTTCGAGCGCGTTCGCGCCGCCCGGGAACAGCTTGAACCAGGCCTCGTGCAGCAGTTCGGTCGCGCTGAGTTCGGCGACCGCGCCGGTGCGCACGCGCTGGGCGAGCGCACGCAGCTGCTGGTAGGTCTGCGCCAGCGCGCGCTCGCCAGCGGCGCTGTCGCCGTCGCGGGCCGCGTTGATCAGCGCGGTCAGCGAATCCGCAGCGGGCGCGGGCTCGCTCATGGGCCGGCGCTTGGGCTGGCCAGCCGCCCCAGCGGGCCGAGGTCGAGCTCGGCGAGCGAGGCCGGCGCCTGCCACGCCAGACGGCCAAGGCAGGACACAGGGATGCGCCGCAGCAGCGCCTCGAAGTAGTGCTCGGCGAACTCCAGCTCCGGATCGATGGTGTTGCAGATCCAGCCGGCCAGGCGCATGCCATCCGCCTGCAGCGCGCTCAGCGTCAGCAGGGCGTGGTT
>JBIJCA010000076.1:0-16867 GCA_044344935.1 Aquimonas sp.
GATGTGCCGATGGGCAGTCGCGAGGCCATCGCCCTGCATCACCGCCGAACCGACAAGGATCGCGAGATCACCCTGTGGATCGATCCCAGCCTGCCGCCGGCACCCCTGCGCGTGCTGCAGCGGGAAGATGGCGCGGATGCCTACGAGCTGAGGCTGATCGAACTGCGCTGAAGGCCTTTAGGTTCCGCGCCGGTATCCGGCGGAAACGCGGCCGAGGTGTTCTCAGAGCTTGTGCCCTGAGTGGATCGCACAGATCCCGCCGGTGAGATTGCGGTAGTCGCAGCGCTCAAGGCCGGCGGCTTCCATCATCGCCTTCAGCTCGGCCTGCGGCGGATGCTGGCGGATCGATTCGGCGAGGTACTGGTAGCTGTCGCCATCGCCCGCGAACAGCTTGCCGAGCCGCGGCAGCACCTGGAAGGAATGCAGGTCGTACAGGGGTTTCAGCCACTGCGGCTGCACCTCGGAGAACTCCAGCACCAGCGCGCGTCCGCCCACCTTCAGCACACGCTGCATTTCGTTCAGCGCCTTCTGCTTGTCGGTGACGTTGCGCAGCCCGAACGCGATCGTGACCAGATCGAAACTGGCGTCGGGAAACGGCAGCGCCTCGGCGTTGAGCTGGGCGTAGCGCAGCCCGCGCACCAACCCGCGATCGGTGAGGCGATCACGCCCGACCCGCAGCATGTCGCCGTTGATGTCGCCGATGATCACCTCACCGCTTTCGCCGACGCGCTCCAGCAGCAGGCGCGCGATGTCACCCGTGCCACCGGCAAGGTCGAGCACGCGATCACCGCGGCGCGCGCCGCTGGTGGCGACGAAATAGCGCTTCCAGATGCGATGGATGCCGAAACTCATGAGGTCGTTCATGAGGTCGTATTTGGCGGCCACCGAACTGAATACCTGGCCGACCAGGCGCTTCTTGTCCGCAGTCGGCACCTCGCGAAAACCGAAGTGGGTGGTATCGCCGGGCTCGGTGTGCGGGCGGGGCTTGGCGTCGGTCGGAGTATTCATGGGGCCGGATTATCGCAGCATCGCGCGCGATGGGCGCGCGCAGCTGCGACCAACCTGCTCAGCGCGAGGCAACCCTCAAGCCGGTGAAGGGTGGAGGCCCACCTCGGAGTTCGCGCCCCGACCTACACTGCGCACCCCCGACCTGATTCCGGCCCCACCGCCACCCATGAGCGCGTTCGTCACCGCTGTGTTCGCTCTGGTCTATCTCGGCATGGCGCTCGGACGCCTGCCCGAGCTGGCGCTGGACCGCAGCGGCATCGCGCTGTGCGGGGCCGCCCTGCTGCTGGCTGCCGGTGCGCTGCCCTACGGCGAATGGGCTCAGGCGCTGGATCTGGAAACGCTGGTCCTGCTGTTCGCGCTGATGCTGATCGGCGGCCACTTCGCCGAGGCCGGGGCGTTCGATGCGGTCGCGCTCTGGATCTCGCGCAGCCCGCTGTCGCCGACCCGGCTGCTGGGCCTGGTGGTTGCCACGGGTGGGCTCCTCTCCGCCCTGCTGGTGAACGACATCGTGGTGTTTGCACTCTCGCCGCTGCTGGTGCACGGACTGGCCGCGCGCGCGCTCGACCCGCGGCCGTATCTGCTGGCGCTTGCGCTCTCCAGCAATGCGGGCTCCGCCGCCACCCTGATCGGCAACCCGCAGAACCTGCTGATCGGCGAGCTGGGCCAGTTGGACTTCCTCGGCTACGTCAGCGTGGCGGCCCTGCCTTCGGCGCTGGCCTTGGCCGTCGTCTTCGGGGTCATCGCCTGGATGTGGCGAAGTCGCCTGCAAGCACCGCAGCGGACCGTCGCCTTGGCCGAGGTGCCCGTGCACGGCTGGCTCCTCGCAAAGAGCCTGCTGGCGGTGCTGGCGGTGGTGCTGGCGATGGCGCTGCTGGATCGGCATCGCGAACTCGCCGCCCTCGCGATCGCCGCGGCCCTGCTGATCGGCAGACGCATCGGCAGCGCGGCGCTGCTGAAGCGTGTCGATTGGGGGCTGCTGGTGCTGATCGCGAGCCTGTTCGTCGTCACCGCGGCGTTCGCGCGGCTGCCGCTGGCGACCGCGACGCTGACGGCACTGTCCAACGCAGGCCTGGGCTTCGAGCAGCTGTCGCTGCTGGTACCGGTCGCGCTGGTCGGCAGCAACACGATCGGCAACGTGCCGCTGGTCATGCTTCTGGTCGAGACTGCAGGCGGGCTCTCACCCGCCACGCTGACCGCACTGGCGATCTTCTCGACGCTGGCCGGAAACCTGCTGCTGATCGGCAGCCTGGCCAACATCATCACCGCCGAGCGTGCCGCCCAGGTCGGGGTGCGGCTCGGGTTCGCGGACTTCGCCCGCGTCGGCATTCCCGTCACCCTGATTTCGACCGCGCTGGCGTCCGCCTGGCTGCTCGTGCTCGGCTGGAGCTACTGATGCCATCGAACCCGCCGGTCCGCGTTGTCTGGACCCACCTGCCCTTCGAAGCGCTCGACGCGCACCGCCTGTATGCACTGCTGCGGCTGCGCGTGGAGGTCTTCATCGTCGAACAGAACTGCGCCTACCCGGATCTCGACGGCCGCGATTCGCTGCCCAAGGTGGAGCATCTGCTCGGCGAAAGGGAGGGCGAGCTGCTCGCCTATGCACGTCTGCTGCCGCCGGGCGTCGCCTTCGACACCCCGGCCATTGGCCGCGTGCTGGTGCGCTCATGCGCGCGTGGTGGCGGTCTCGCGCACGCGCTGATGCGCGAAGCAGTGGCGCGCTGCCAGGGGCGATGGCCGGGGCAGGCGATCAGCCTCGGAGCACAATCCCATCTGCAGCGCTACTACGCAGCGCACGGCTTCGAGGTGTGCTCGGACGAATACCTCGAGGATGGCATTCCCCACGTCGACATGCGCCGGCCTGCATCGCCCTGAGCGGATTCCGTGCGCGCTCCAGGCGCCGATGCCAGGTGCGAGGACGCAGCGCCGCGTTCAACCCCGGCACGCTTCGCGGGAGCTTCAGCGCGTCACCACCTCGCGATGCATCGGCGCCAGCTTCGCCAGCAGCTTGTTCTGAGCCGCGAAGGGGATATCGCGCGCGCGCATCGCGTCCTGCAGGATCTCGACCAGTGCGTTGAACTCGTCGCGGCGGATGTCCAAGCCCTCGTGCGACTCGGCCATGCTGCGGCCGCTGTAGACGCAATCACCGCCGAGGATCACGCAGAACTGCTCGACCAGCTGCTGCTTGACCCGCACCTGGTCGGAGAACTCGAAGAACTCGCGTGTCCGCGGGTCGGCCACCAGACGCGTCATGAAGTCATCCATCAGAAGGTTCAGCCCCTCCACGCCACCGAAGTCGGCGAGCACGGGTCTGAGCTCGGGGTGGGCTGGCGCCGGGTCCATGGAGCCGTTGGCTGCCGCGTGGAGTGGCGCGAACAGCAGGGCGCTGGCCAGCAGGGCTGCGCCCAGCATGCTGAAGGTCGGCGGTGCACGAGAGATCAGGATAGACATGCTGGATTTCCTGCAGCTGGGTTCGGGAGGGTGGGAGGCGTACACGGGCACGCGGATCGATCGCGAGCGCGATCAGAAGCCCAGCTGCAGGCTCAGATACCAGCCGCGCTGATCGTCTTCGATCACGATGTTGCCGAGGTCGACATAGGCCAGGGTCAGCGACGCGTGCTTGTTCGGCGCCCACGCCATGAACACGTCCCACGCATTGTCTTCGCGCGCGATGCCGAGGCTGTCGGGCTTGCCGCGAAACTCGGCGCCGAGCGCAAGACTCGGGCTGAGCAGGCGCACCACGCTGGCTTCGAATTCGAGACTGCGGCTGTCGCTGCGATCACCGCCGAACCCGAGGATGCCGAACTGGTTGGCCCGGGTGTAGCGCAGCGTGGCGTTCAACAGCAGGCTGCTGTCGAGATGGAGCTTGGTGCCCGAGACATAGAAGTCGATGTCGTCGCGGCGCTGCGCTCCGATCAGCCCCAACACACCGGGCTGGTCATTGCGCTTGTGCATGGCGCCCACGGCGATCTGCGGCAGCCAGCGGTCCTGCTCGTAGACCGCATCGCCGGCGACCTTCAGCTTTACGCCGATGGTGTCCTGGGTGAAGGTGAAGCCACGACCGAGCCCCAAGGCTGCGCCCACGTCGCGCGTGTCGAAGCGCTGCCGCGCGATGCTGAACTCGACCCTGTCGTAGAGGCCGACGAGCGCGCCATAGCTGTCGAGCGCGTAGTCGGACATTCCGACGCGGGTGTAGAACGCATTGGCGCCCACCTGATCGCGAGTGCCGTAGCCTCCGATCAGCGCCCATGGGGTCAGCCCCCCGCCGCCAGCGCCCTCGATCTGGGTCACACCGCCGGTCAGCAACAGCTTGCCGCCGTAGCGCGGCGGTGAATTCTGGGCGGCAGCAGTGGTCGCGGCCACAAGACCAACGGACAGCACGACAGCGTTTGCTGCCTTGGGCAGAGTGGAAAAGGGCATTCAGCATCCTCGCGGGTTCGTCCAGACGACAGGCAGTGCGCCCGGCCATACAGCGAATACGCGGGAAGCCGAAGGTCTGGATGCAGGCCCTCCGCCGCGAGGGTGTGCGGGTTCCGTGAAGGCAAGCCCGCAGACCGAGTGCTGAGCGCGCGAGCCAATGAGCGACCGCGCGGGCGGCGCAGGCGTCCGGGCTCGATCCAGCGGGACCGCGGACTGCTTCAGTGCGGGGCGCTGTTCTGCCGGTCGCGCCTGCCACGCGCTCGCCGGCTCACAGCATTCTCGGCAGCACAAAGGCCAGTGCGATCGCCGCCGGCAGAGCCTGGATGAAGTAGATCCTGCGGCTCGCCGTGGCGCCACCGTACAGCCCCGCCACCAGCACGCAGGCGAGAAAGAACACCTGCACGTCCAGGCCGGCGTCGCCCTGCCACAGACCCCAGAACAACCCTGCCGCCAGAAAGCCGTTGTAGAGGCCCTGATTGGCCGCCAGCACCTTGGTCACCGCGGCCTTCTCGGCGTTCATGCCGAAGGCGCGTCGGCCGCGCGGGGTGTCCCACAGGAACATTTCGAGCACGAGAATGTAGACGTGCAACAGGGCGATCAGCCCCACCAGCGCGATTCCGATCCACTGCATTTCGCTGCCCTCCCCGGCCATGAATGTGCGTGCATCATCGCCGATGCGACCGGCCCTGTGTCTTTGGTTGGGGCGTTCCAGATGTCACGCCGTGTCGTGCGCGCGCATCCGGGCACTTGACTGGGCCACACTGTGGCCCGCCGCCGACCAAGGACCCGATGAGCCCCGTCATGAGCACCCCGCCGCCGCTTGCCGCCCCCCGCCCGCCGCAGGACCGCCTGCACCTCATGGATGCGCTGCGCGGCTTCGCGCTGCTGGGCATCCTGCTGATGAACATCGAGTTCTTCAATCGCTCGGTGCACGACTTCATGAGCGGTATCGACACCTCGCCCGGCGCTTCCGGCACTGCCGCCTGGATCATCTACGTGTTCGTGCAGGGCAAGTTCTGGGTGCTGTTCTCGCTGCTGTTCGGCATGGGTTTCGCGCTCATGCAGGACCGCCTCGAAGGCAGTGGTCGTCCCTTCGGCAGGCTCTACTTCCGCCGCACCCTGGCGCTGATGGCCTTCGGCCTGCTGCACATCGTGCTGCTGTGGCCGGGCGACATCCTGTTCGCCTACAGCATCACCGCGTTGATGCTGATGGCCTTCCTGCAGGTCCGCGGTGTGGCCGTGCTGATCACCGGGCTCGGACTGTATTTCGGCGTATCGGCCCTGTGGGCGCTGCTCGGCTGGGCGATGGGCTTCATGCCCGAGGAGGCCAAGGCCGAGATGGCGGCGGAAATGGCCAAGGGCATCGGCCTCGGCCAGGAGTCCGATCGGATCTACAGCAGCGGCGGCTTCATCGAGACCAGCCTGCATCGCGCGACCGAGTACTTCGTGGTGATGTTCCAGACCGTGCTGATGTTCCAGGTGCCGATGGCACTGGGCGTGTTCCTGCTGGGGGCCTGGCTGTTGCGCTCCGGGCGCATCCAGAACGCCCGCGCCCACCTGCGCTTCTGGCTGTTGACCCTGGTGTTCGGCGCACTCATCGGCGCGTTCTTCATCCGCGCGAGCCTCGGGGTCGGCGTGAGCTTCGACCTGAAGACCGGCATGGGCGACGCGCTGCTGGCCGCGGGCCTGATGGCGCTGGGCAGCCTGCCCTTGTCGATGGCCTACCTGTCCGCCTTTGTGCTGCTGTTCCAGAGCGGGCTTGGCTCTCGCGTGCTGAGCCTGCTGGCGCCGGCTGGGCGCATGGCCTTGACCAATTACCTGCTGCAGTCCCTGGTCTGCGGTCTGCTGTTCTACGGCTATGGACTGGGCTGGTACGGCGAGGTCGACCGCTGGGGCCAGGTGCAGATCGCGCTGCTCATCTTCGCCGCGCAGGTCGCACTGTCGCCGGTGTGGTTGCACTTCTTCCGCTATGGGCCCATGGAATGGCTGTGGCGGGCACTGACCTACGGGCACCTGCCTGCAATGCGAAGGAGTGCAGACGCATGAGCCTTGCACGGGAGTCCCAGGCATGACCAGCACGGATCCACTCGCCCAGCCCTTCACCCTGCCCTGCGGCGTGGTGCTCAGGAACCGTCTCTGCAAAACCGCGATGACCGAGGGTCTGGGCGATGCGCAGCTGCGCGCGACGCCCGAGCATGCGCGCCTCTATGCGGCCTGGGGAGCGGGCGGTGCGGCGATCAACATCACCGGCAACGTGATGGTGGACCGCTTCGTGATCGAGCGGCCCGGCAATGTCGCCATCGACATCACGCATGCGCCAAGCGTCGACGACGAGGCCCGCGCCCGACTGCGCGCCTGGGCCGACGCCGGCACGCAGGACGGCGCTCAACTGTGGATGCAGATCAGCCACGCCGGTCGACAGTCGCCGCGCTACGCCACGCGCCAGCCGGTCGGCCCGTCTGCGGTCACGCTGGACCTGCTGGGCAGCTACAAGACACCGCGGGCGCTGGAAGAAGCCGAGATCCTCGACATCATCCAGCGCTTCGGCGCAGTGGCGAAGATCGCGCAGGACTGCGGCTTCACCGGCGTGCAGGTGCACGGCGCGCACGGTTACCTGATCAGCAGCTTCCTCTCGCCGGTCACCAACCGCCGCGACGACCGCTGGGGCGGTGCGATAGAGAACCGAGCGCGCTTGCTGATCGAGTGCGTGCGAGCGGTACGCGCTCAGGTCGGCTCGGCCTTCCCGGTGTCGGTCAAGCTGAACTCCGACGATTTCCGGAAAGGCGGCTTCAGCCACGACGACTGTCTGCGGGTGGTCCAGCTGCTGGATTCGGAAGGCATCGATCTGCTGGAAATCTCCGGCGGCACCTACGAGCAGCCGCGACTGCTGGGCGTGGAAGGCCGCAGTGAAGATGCCGTCCAGGTGCGCGCCAGCACGCGGGTGCGCGAGGCCTACTTCCTCGAATACGCCGAAGCGATCCGCCGCGTCGCACGAATGCCATTGATGGTCACCGGCGGCTTTCGCTCGCGCGAAGGCATGGAGGCGGCGCTCGCTTCGGGAGCACTCGACGTGATCGGGCTGGCGCGGCCCTTCTGCACGCATCCGCAGTGCGCACGCGAACTGCTTGAGCGGCGCATCGACCGGCTGCCCGCTTTCGAACACGGCCTGCGCATGGCTGCGCGCGGCTGGCGCTCGCCGGCCAGCCCGCTGCTGCTGATGAAGATGATCAACGTGCTGGGCGCGCAGGGCTGGTACTACCAGCAGATGGACCGTCTGGCGCGCGGTCGGCCCGTGGATCTGCAGCGCGGCATGCTGCGCAGCTTCCTGCGCTACTGGTGGGACGATCTGGGGCGGGCGATCCGGCTCAGGCGGCGGTAGCGGATTCGAACCGGGGGACCGAACAAGAGGATCGAATTCGCTCGATGCCGCCGGTCACGGTCGGGTAAGGCTCCCGTTCACGCCCTTGTGTCGAGCAGGCTGCCAAGCAAGGCATCCTGGGTCTTCAGCATCTGGACATTCGCGGCGAAGGCCTGTCGCGCCTCGATGGCATACACGAGATCGGTGGTCAGCCCGTCGCCCGCTTGTGCCTCTGGCTCGCGCACGAGAGCCGCACTGACGCCTCCGCCCGACTGCTCGCGGCTGTCGACCTGGAAGCGACGGAAATCGGTGCTGTCCCGATTGGCGATATTGCTCGCCGCAGCGGCCAACCGCGTCTGCGCGGCGACCATACCCGAGCGGGCGATACTGCCGATGTCGCTCATGGCGTCCTGTCCTTCCTTGTGTGCTCCGAGGGAGTATCGGCCGACCGCCCCGGAAACTTGAGGGCGATCGGCAGAGCACCAATCACGGGGTGGGCTCGAAGCCGCTGCTGAAGATGAAGTCCGGACCGACGCGCGCACCATTCAGTCGGAACAGTGTGCTGCCCACGACGGCATACAGCTCACCGTCTTCGCCCTCGCCAAAGCTGGTCAGGCCCGAGCCGAGGTCCTGAAGCGACGATGCGGGGTGCGAGAATGCGCTCGGGCCCGTCTGGTTGGCGATCCAGACGAATGCGCTGCAGAAATCGCCGTAGAAGTACTGGCCCTGCGCAGCCACCACCGGGCCCCGATAGCGGAAGCCGCCTGTCACCGAGCACTGTGGCGAACTGCGCGCATAGTCGAGCGCGGGCTCGGTGAAGGCGACGACCGGTGCGTCGCAGCTCGCATGCTGGGTAATGCCTTCGCGACAGCGCCACCCGTAGTTGCGCCCACCGGCGCCGGCGGGCTCAAAGTTGATCTCCTCACGCGTGCCCTGCCCCACATCCCCCATCCAGAGATCACCAGTCTCGCGGTCGAAGCTGAAGCGCCAGGGGTTGCGCACGCCGTAGGACCACACCTCATCACAGGCCGCGGCAAGAGTGCCGCCTGCGCCCGGATTGCCGGCAGGGATGCCGTAGGCCGCCGGATGTGCCGTGCGCGGACGGCCGCACAGCTGGCCGCTGCCCACGGCCGTGGCGGCATCGACATCAATCCGCAGGAACTTGCCAAGCAGCGCACGGGAATCAGCGTCACCGCCGTTGGCTGTGAAGCTCGCATCCACCGCGCACTCGCCGCTGCCGTTGAGGTTGCCTGGCGCCAGCACCTGTCCCCGGTCGCAGGGATCGCCGCCGCTGCCACCGTCGCCCAGGCCGAAGTAGAGATAGCCATCCGGGCCGAACGCAATATGGCCGCCGTTGTGGTTGCTGAAATCCTGATCGGCGCGCAGCAGGACGGTGCAGGTCGCGAGATCGGTCGTGCTCAGCGTATCGGCGGCAGGATTGGAGGCCGTGTAGCGCAGGAGCATGGTGTCGCCGTTGGTGTCCGTGATGCTGAAGAAAACCCGTCCGTTGGTGACGAATTCCGGATGGAAGGCCACGCCGAGGAGACCGCGCTCGCCGCCGCTGGTGAAGCCCACCGTGGTCGGAGAGGAATCACCGGGGTAGGTGCACTGCAGGCTGGGGTTGCTGACTGCCGCATTGAAATACGGCGTGGCCAGCAAGGTGCCGTTGCGCACGACGCGAAGCGCGCCGCCCTGCTGATTCACGAACAGTCGCCCACTGGCGTCGCCGGCATGGGTCAGGCCGATCGGGCCGCTGAAGCCCGCCAGGAACGTCTCGAACTGCGGAGGGTTGGGGACTCCCTGGCCGATGGCCAGAGCGGGAAGCAGCAGCGAAGTGCATAGCAGTGAACGGATCATGTCGGGCTTGAACCTCATGCAGAAAAGTGTGCGAGTGTAGCCCCGACTCCGATCAGGGCCTCGATATCGGGCCGGTGCTGACTCCTCGGAAGGAGTCGCAGCAAGCTCGGCGAACTCAAGCCATGAACCCCAGGCTGGGTCCACTGATGGAAAGCAGGCTGCCGGTCATGTGCTGGAGATTCGGGAAGATGGTGGCCCGGTCACTGTCGGACAGTCCGTACCAGCGCGCCAGCGTGGCCGCGTACTGATCGGATGACAGGGTTGGAATGACCTGCCCCCAACCGGCGTCGTCCGGATTGCTGGCAGAAGCCGCGAGGCTCGGAAAGCGTCCATAGAAGCGCCCCCCGTTGACCGCACCGCCGAACACCAGGTGGTGTCCACCCCAGCCGTGGTCGGTGCCGTCACCGTTGATGGAAAGCGTGCGCCCGAACTCGGAAGCGGTGAAGGTGGTGACCGAGCTGCCCAGACCCATGATCGGGTTGTCGAGCACCTGGTAGAAGGCCAGCACCGCCTGCGAGAGCTGCCGCAGCAGACCCGGATGATCTGCGAGCTGATTGCCATGCGTGTCGAAACCACCTAGCCCCGCATAGAACAGCTGCCGACTCATCTGCAGGTTGTCGCGGGCTCGGATCATCCGCGCGACCATCAGCAGCTGCGCGGCGAGCCGCGGCAGGGCGGCAAGATTGCCTGGGTTCCAGGCCAGGCCGAAGGCGTCCCAGAACGGTCGGAACAAGGGATCGTTGGCGGGAACGGTCGACAGCCCGGCGATAACCTGGTCGGTGGTTTCAAGCGTGCGTCGGGTCTTCAGGGCGTAGGCGCGTTCGAAGGCGTGTCCATGCGTCTGGTTGAGCAGGCCGTTGAAGGCCAGGCAGCGGCGACGATTCCAGCCCTGTCCACCGTCAGCGCAGTTGGCCGCCCCGGTCTGGATGAAGCTCACCTGCTCGACGCCCTGCGCCGACATGAAGTAGGGCGACACCTGTACACCGGACTGGAACACGTTGTCGCCGTCGAGCGACACGTTCATCGACAGCACCTGATTGGTGTTACTGGCCGCGAAGACGTCGGCGAGGCGTCCACCCCAGCCGGTGCGATCGGGCGCATCGGCGCGCGGCGTCTGCCACAGCACGGTCTGGTCGGAGTGCGAGAACAGCTGCGCCGGGCGCGGCGTGCCGGCCTGCTGATACAGCGCCTTGCTGGTCGGCCGCACCAGCGGGCCGACATTGGCCAAGATCGCTGCGCGACCGGCGTTGAACATCTGCTGCGTGCCGGTCATCTGCGGATGCAGGCCGTAAAGACCACCACCCTGCGGCGCCACACTGGGGTTCAGCGCCAGCAGCTGGTTCTGCGGCACCGCGAGCCCGCTGCGACGCGCCGCGTACGCGCTGTAGCCGCCATCGCGCGGCACCACCATGTTGAAGCAGTCGTTGCCACCGTGCAGGTAGATGCACACCAGCGCGCGGTAGTCGTTGCCAAGCAGCTTGGGGGCGGCCGCCTGGGCCAGCTCCAGCTTGCCCAGCATTGAACCGAAGGCTGCACTTGCCGCGGTGGCGCGCAGCGCGCGATGCATGAACTCGCGTCGATCGATCCGGTTGCTCATCTCACTTCTCCACCACGTACTCGGGCGAGGTCAGGATCAGCCACAGGGCGTCCTGTACGCGCTGACGGCGCTGCTCGGTGTTGCTGCTCCCCATGCCGTTCAGATGGTTGATCAGCAGGGTGCGCGTTTGTGCACTCATGCTTCCGCCCATGAACAGCAGGTTGTAGCGATCGACCAGCGCAGCGGCGTCGTGGGCGATCTGGATGTCGCGGTCGAGATTCACCTTCACCGGCTGCCAAGTGCCGGTACTGGAACCCTGCCAGGCCCAGAAGATCTTGGCACCGATCTCATTGGTCATGCGGGTGATGAAGGTGTCGGTGGTGATCTGGAACTCGGGCGCATACAGACCCAGCGATGCCAGCTCACCCGGCAGCTGGTAGTTGGGCAGGAAGAAATTGAACACGGTAGGCGCGCTCAACACCGCCTGCGCGCCGTACTGGTCGGGCCACTCCCGGATCGCACCATCGCTGGAGGTGGCGTCCATACCGCGCCACAGCTGGGTGACCCGCAGCAACGGCTCGCGCAGCTTGCCGCTGTTGGCCGGCGCCTGGGCGGGGTTGCGGGCCTCGCGATCGAGCAGGATGGCCCTCAGCACCGCCTGCAGATCGCCGCGCACGCCGCTGCCGTTGTTGTTGAACACCGCAGCCACCCGGCTCACATAGGCCGGCGACGGATTGCTTGTGGTGAAGCGCTGGATCAGCAGACGACTGAAGAACGGCCCCACGTTCGGGTGATTGAAGACATTGTCCAGCGCGGCCGCCATGTTGGCGCGGGCCTGCCCACCGGCCGGCAACACGCCACCCGGAAGCGCCACGCCCGGGTAATTCAGCAGCTGCTTGGTGCCACTCGATGCATGGTAGATCGAACCGAACTGGGTGCCTTCGCCCCAGGGCCGCAGCGGCTGTCGCCAGCCCGTCTGCAGACGCCAGTCGATGTTGCCCGGGCCGGGGCCGCAGTACAGCCAATCCCACCAGTTGAAGTTGCCGGCCGTCTCGGCGCCAACCGGTGGGTTGCAGGTCGACCAGTTCCAGCCGGTGAACACGTGCGCGAAGCCACGGATGGTGTCCTGCGTATAGGTGGGGATCGGCTGCACGCCGGGCGTGGCGAGATCGCCGTCCGTCACCGTGCCATTCGGGTTCAGGCGCACCAGCCCGATGCTGAACAGCTGCATGATCTCGCGCGCATAGTTCTCGTCCGGCCGGATGTTCGCCACGTCGTCGGGCTTGCGGTTCTTGAACATCGACAGGTAATGGCCCATCACCGGGTGCAGGGTGACGTTCTCCAGCAGCGTGCGGTAGTTCCCGAACGCGTTCTGGCTGAGCACGTCGTGGTAATGCGCCAGGGCATGCGGATTGCCCTCGACCGAGCCGTTCTGATCGGAGACCACGAAGATCTGCGAGAGCGCGAAGGCCATGCGCTGGCGCAGCTGATCATCGCGGTAGAGCACATTGCGGAACCAGATGTCGTTGCGCTTGTCCTGCCAGACCACACTCGGGTCAACCGTCATCAGCTGATCGAGATGCGGCAGCTGCAGCGAGGCCGGACGGCCGAACTGCTCGTTCAACCAGGGCGTGTAGCCCATACCGCGCAGGCGGGTGATCTCTGACAGCGTGGGCCCGAAAGTCGCCTGACTCAGAAAGCGCGAGGCTTCGGCCTCACTGAACGGCCCTTCCGGCGCTGGATCGAACCCGTCGCGAAAGATCAGCTGGGCATGCGCCGAACCGGCGATGCCAAACGCAAGGCCAATCGAAGCCAAGCCTCGAAGGAAGGGTGATGACGCGAGCGTTCTCATGGTCGGTTCCGGAACCGGGCGAGCGTTTGCAAACAATCGCAAACTGACCTGCTAGGCTACCGTGAACCCAATCACGGAAGTCTGCAACCGTTTGTCGGTTACATGCCCCATGCACCAGAAACCGCCACCCGTCATGCCAGCCGACATGCACTGCCGCGCCGATGCATTCGCCATGCGTTCCCGGAGCAGACCTGGCCACGCGCGGGCCGTGCTCTGCCTTCTGATGTTCGGCCTGTTGCCCGGGTTGCTGTCTGCGAACTCACAGGGATCGCCGATCTGCGAGGTCAATGCTCTGCCGCTCATCGAGATGAGCCCGACACTGGCGACCCCGGCGCCGCAGGGCTGGACGCTGGTCGCTCCCGCTCGCTTCATTCCCGGCCAGCCGGTTGAACTGCGCCTTGCGCATCCGGACCCGCAGCGGCGTGCCCGGGGTGTCCTGATCTGGGCGAAAGCGGGCCAGTTCGCGGGAGCCGGCAGCTTCGCACTGCCTGCAAACGGGCGCTGGGCCTACATCCCTGCGCCCGCAAACTGCGGCACCTGGGCGATCTCGCACACCGACAATCAGCCCAAGAGTCTCGATCAGCTCGTCTTCCATTGGACGGGCAGCGGCGCGCAGGGCGTGATCCTCCGCGCCTTCATCATCGAAGATTGCAGCCACCCCGCGGGATGCCGCGACCAGCAGGCGCTCACTCCGATCGCCTTTCTGGAGGCAGGCCTGTTCGCGGACAGCTTCGAGGGCGCCGGAGCAGCCGTCGCCGTACTGAAGCAGCATCGACGCGCCCAGCGCTGACACCCATTGCTCAGTAGCGCAGCACGGCGTGCAGCTGTGCGAGGCCGGGCAAGCGTTCGCGCCCGCCGAGGGACTCAAGCTCGATCAGCACCCCCGCTCCCAGCAGGCGCGCTCCGCTGCGCTCGACGAGGTTCGATGCCGCCCGCAAAGTACCGCCCGTCGCCAGCACGTCGTCGACGATCACGACCCCGGCAGCGGACGGCAGTGCATCGGCTCGCAGCTCCAGGCTGTCTTCGCCGTACTCCAGGCTGTAGCGCTCCCGCAGCACTGGACCCGGCAGCCTGCCGGACTTGCGCATCGGAGCGAAGCCGCAGCCCAGGGACTGCGCCATCGCCGCGGCGAAGATGAAGCCACGCGACTCGACGCCGCAGAACACCTGGGGCGGCTGCACGCGCCAAGGCTCGACCAACGCCTCCACGGCAGCGCGGAAGCCGCGCGCATCGGCCAGCAGCGGGGTAATGTCGCGAAACAGAACGCCGGGCTTGGGAAAGTCAGGCACGGTCCGGATCAAGGAGTCGATCAGGGTAGAGGCGTTCACGCGGGCTCCTGCTTCTGGGACGACGCGCGAGCGCGCTGACTGCCGATGAAGATCCCGAGGGCCGACAGCACCAGACCGGCCCAGTCGAGACCGTCGGTGGCACGATCGAACAGGAGCACGTCGACTCCGAACGCGAGCAATGGCTGCAGCAGCAGGAGCAGGCCGACCATCGACGCATCCAGGCGCGGCAACGCGTAGGAGATCAACAGCCAGCCGAGCACCTGGCCAAACAGCGCAAGCCCGATCAATGCACTCCAGGTCTTGAGATTGGGGATGACGAAACTGTGCCCCTCGGCGAGGCCGGCGCCGCCCAGCAGCAGAGCGCAGACGAGCGAGCACCAGCACAGCAGATACATCGGACTGGCCGCAGGCTCGCGCTGCTGGATGCGGCGGAAGCTCAGCATGTAGATCGCATACATGAACGCGGTGAACACCCCCAGCCACACACCCCACTGAAAGCCCGCGCCGACGTCGGTCCAACTGCGCCCGACCAGCAGCCACAGGCCAGCGAACGCAAGCGCGACGCCCACCAGGAAGCGTGGGCCGAGTCGCTCGCGATACAGCAGCACCCCGGCCAGCGCCATGAAGAACACCTGCAGGTTACCGATCAGCGTCGCAAGGCCAGGCCCGACCAGATGGATGCTGCGATGCCATGCCATCAGGTCGAGCGCGAAGGCGGCCGCAGGTAACAACAGCGCCAGCAGCAGAATCCCGCGTGGTCGCCACGGTGCGCTCACCGCACGCAACAGGAGCAGCAGCATGAGGCCGCCAAAGGCCATTCGGTAAAACGCCGACACCGTCGGCGCAACGTCGGCGATGCGGACGAAGGCGCTGGTGCTGCTGATCAGCACCGCGCCCATCAGCATCGCCAGCACGGGACTGCGTTCGCGCTGCGGCGCCAGCGCGGCGCGCGCGGCTGCGGAGCTTGCAAGGCTCACTTGAGGGCTTCGTACTTGGCGAGGCGATGCGGCTCGGCGAGACCGGCCTCGATCCACGACTTCAGGGCCGGCAGGGCCAGCATCGCATCCATGTAGGCGCGACTCATCCCGGTGAGTTCCGGACCATAGCCGCGGAAACGGATCACCACCGGTGCAAACATCGCGTCGACGATGCCGAAGTCGCCGCACAGGAAATCGCCCTGCCCCGCCGCGGCTTCGCGAAGCTGCGCCCACAGCGCCTGCACGCGGTCGATATCGGCCTGTGCTTCGGCGTTCCAACGATAGTCGTCAGGCTGGCGATCGCAGTTCATCGGCAACTGGCTGCGCAGCGCGCCAAAGCTGGAATGCATCTCGCAGGCCGCCGAGCGCGCCAGCGCCCGCAGCGCGGGATCCCGCGGCCAGCCACGGCCCTCCAGCCAGGTCTCGTTGGCGTACTCGCAGATAGCCAGTGAATCCCAGATCACCCGGCCCTGGTCGTGCAGCACCGGCACGCGCCGGCTGGGCGATGCTTTGGCCACCGCAGCCGCGAACTCGGGCGTGTCCAGCCACAGGACGCGCTCGGCGAAGTCGACTTCGAAATGGGTAAGCAGCACCCACGGACGCAGCGACCAGCTGCTGTAGTTCTTGTTGCCGATAAAGAGGACAGGCTGGCTCATGCTGGATTCTCGCCTTGACTGGGGGACGCGGCCACGAGGGCCGGGGCGGGTATATTCGCGCATCGATTCCACCGCGGGAGTGCCATTCGATGCTGAGACCCAAAGTTCTGATGCTTGCCTTCATCTCCGGCTTTCTGGCCACCCTGTTCTTCCATCAAGGGGGGCTGTGGCTGCTGAATCTCGCCGGCAAGGCAGCCGTCGCGCCCTGGAACATGACTCCGGTGCCCCCGCTGGGCATCCCTCAGGTGCTGTCGCTGGCATTCTGGGGCGGGCTCTGGGGCGTCGCGCTTTGGGCAATGATCCGCCGTAGCAAGGGCGCACGCTTCTGGATGCTCGCCATCGTGTTGGGCGCTCTGCTGCCAAGCCTTGTCGCCTGGCTCGTGGTCTTTCCGATCAAGGGCATTCCGGTCAGCGGCGCGATCGTCATTGGCGCTCTGATCCTCAACGGCCTCTGGGGGCTGGGCGTAGCGGTGTACATGCGTTTGTTCAGGGCTTGAGAGCCGCGATTGGGGATCGGAGATTCGCAGAAGGGAAGCTGGCCTCCATCGCGATCACAGCGCAGTCCTGGTCAGCGCTCTTCAGCGATCCCGAATCCCGAATCCACAATCTCCGCCCCTGAATACGTATGCATGGGATTGTTATGCTGCGTTGCACAGGCCTAGGCTGCGTGCCGCGGCGATACGACGCGGCAGTCTGAAGCTCTGACACCCTTGAGGGTGATCCGGCCGCTGCTCCGTCGCTGCCGCACCGGCCGATCCACGACAAACGCGCAGCAGACGCGTTGATCGCGCCGGAACGTCGTCGGCGACCGCATGGTGCGGCGCTCGACAGCCCATGCAGCACCCAACACTCTCTGGGGAGGGAGTCAGCCATGAACCGTTCAACGACGGGCGCTTTCACGCGCCCGCAGCAGCCT